>JACZKW010000048.1:0-19765 GCA_014859835.1 Thermoplasmata archaeon
CACGAACACCGAAATGCTCCCTGGGTCCATAAAGGGAGCGCAGAACACTGGCCCGAGCGTGGGGCATAGAAAGTGTTATAGAACCCCTTGCCTTATCTCGCTCCCCACAAGGGCCCATGGTCTAGCGGTTATGACACCTGCTTGACATCGCTTTTCCTCCGGGAAAGCGTCAAATTGCAGGTAATCACTGGTTCGAATCCGGTTGGGCCCACTCCCCGTCTCGGCCAGACAATTATTCTCAGATTCCAATTCAATCGGATTTCTCCGTGATAGCTGGCTCGTATTCAAAGACGCGGTTGTATGCGTCATTGACACGTGCATATGCGAGGTCAGCCCGGGCGCGGCAATAGTACCGCTCCGTCGTCACTACCGATGCGTGCCTCATGCTTCGAGATACCTGTTCAAGGGTTACGCCATTATCGAGGGCGATCTGACCGCCCGACGCCCTTCGCTGAAATGGCGGGAATCAGCGCCACGGCGTGCTCTATACTCTTCGATCTAAGCATCCTCTCGCGATCAACGAAGAACTCAGAGGCCAGAGTATAACTTATATAGAGTGAATGCTGTCGACCGACGCGGCAACGCATCACTCGCGGCCACGATGGACTGTCTGGTATGACACACAATCCAGATCGGGGGAGTATATAGTGACGTCGATTCGTCGAACCTTGCCGATTGCTGCTAACTCAAGAATCATAGGAGTCAGGCTGATTTCGATTATCGTGATCTCGTTGATGATGACCTGCGGTTTTATGGTTGCGGTCATTGATTTTGGGCATGTCTCGTCGCCTAGTGAAGGGCTCACTGGCAGCATCGCGGCCACGACCATCGGCAGCTTCACAGCGACCCCCTCTACAGTCTATGTCGGGGATCCGGTGACGTTCACGGCGACGGCAAGCAGCACTACCGGGTCACAGTTGACGTTCACATTCTTCTACGACGCTGTTGACATTCCGTATCCGACGAACAACACAGAAAGCCCGTACAGTACGCATACGACTGGCAACCCTGGCACAGTCACAACTTCATTCACTTACACTCGCTTGGGGAACCTCACCACACCCGGGTTGACGTCATACTACATCGTCCGCCTCTTAGTGGGTGACGGGTCGAACACTGTCAGCTCGCTGAAGCAGATCAACGTCATCGAGAACACGGCTCCAACATTCGTTGACTCGCTTCCAACCTCTCTAACGCTAGATCCCGACGAAGTCGCGGATTTCGACATCAACGTCTCCGACCCGGACGATGATCCGGTGACAGTGACATGGGACTTCGGAGATGGCGTCGTCGCCGTCGACGAGACCGGCAATGCCCTCCTTGGCATAGCTGTAAGCCAGTCGCATGCGTGGAGCCCAGACATAGGGCCTGGAATGGGCCCCGTTTTCTACTACTCGATGGTCGTGACCCTGGAGGACCCTCACTCGAACACGGTGTCGGCGACGGTTGTGATTGGTATCAGACTGCCATACAATGGCCTACCGGTCATCTATTTTGATGCGTCATCGAACAATGTGGACCCCGACGTGGAGGATGAGGTGACGTTCTATGCGAGTGCCAAAGACCCTGAGGGGGAGGCGCTGACTTGGACGTTCGTAGTTAACAACAGCGTGGAGGACGTTGATGTCATTGTATCGCATACCGATGTTACCCCAGTCAACACGACGGTCTGGAACAATCTGACATATGCGTTCGGCAATAATCCAGGAACGTACAATGTGAGGCTCTACGTCAGCGACGCCCTGATACCGTATCAAATTGCGCCGCATAATGTCACTAAACCCGAAACCGTGACCGTCATAGGCAACGCTGTCCCTTCCGTCGTCGACCAGATAGCCATGTCGGACGAGAGCCCGACAATTGATACGGCTGTGACCTTCGTTATTGTGACATTCACGATACAGGCATACGATGGCGACGGTGACGTGCTGACCGTGGCCTGGGACATGGACGACGGTGTTCCGCGGACGAATTCCTCCGATGGAGGGTGGACCACATACGAATTCAACCAGGACAGACTATTCAACACAACGGGATCGTTCAACATATCCGCTACGGTGACCGATGGGCTGGAAGGACATGATGTCACTAAGTACAGGCTCGTGAACGTGACCTCGAACAATTTGCCCCCAGTGGTCATCGAACTCAACTTCACGTACGAAACTGGTGACTTCGCCCTCGTCGGCGAGTCCGTCGAATTCACGCTTACGCTCTCCGATCCCGAGATGGATGTGCTCGAGATTGTCTGGGACTTCGGAGACAACACCTCCCAGGTCTACTTCAACCTGACCGAGTATGTCGACGACGTCGTGATGTGCAGGGTGAATCACACCTTCAACGAAGTCGGCGTACATAACCTGACAATCACATACACGGACAACCAGATTGGACTCCTGACACACCAGAAGGTCAAGTATGCCCAGGTGACGGTCGACGAGCTATACATCGAGGTCGTGGATGTATGGAGTTGGTGGGACTACACTTCTCTTGCGCTACTCCTGATCATCCCTATTGTGTTCATCCTGAACCTGTTACGCATTCGCGTCAATAGGAGGCGCTTCGAGGAGAAAGGAGGGCAGTCTTGGCAGGAGATGAAGCTCCGCGAGAGCGAGATGTCCGTCGAGGAAGAATCTGATTTCTACACCGAGGTGGACTGAACTTGAAATCGCGATCCTTCAGATGGATGATGATGAGGAGGGCGATCAATGTCATCATCACGATCCTCGGAATAATGACTCTCAATTTCTTCCTCATACACATGATGCCTGGGGAACCAATCCTCAACATGGTCCCAAAGGACCCCAAGTTCGATCAGTCCCTGAGGTGGGAACTCATTGACCAGTTCCATCTGAATGCGAGTGTGCCTGAGCAGTACTTGACCTACATGTACAACGCAATCACTCTTAATTGGGGCACGTCGTATATGGCCAATGCCCGTCCTGTTTTAGATATAATAATGAACGATATGCGTTGGACGTTATTGCTGGTCGGCGCATCGACGTTCTTCACAATTCTCATCGGGATCGGGATCGGTGCATATGCCGCCTACAGGCGGGGCGGGCCATTCGACCTGTTCTCATCCGCGATGTCCCTCTTCTTCTACGGAATGCCCGTGTTCTGGTTCGCGATAATGCTCCAGCTACTGTTCACTTCTCAACCGTTTGGCATGAGTTGGTGGCCACAGTTCCCGCCGAGCGGATACTTCGACAGAGATGCCTACGGTTCCGAGTTCCAATGGACTCTGCCGATTCTGCTCAGCGTGGCCAAATACCTTGTGGTACCCTCGATCACCCTTGCTTTAGCGACCGTTGCGGGCATATCCCTCGTCATGAGGAGTTCCTTGATTGACGTCATGACCGAGGATTACATCCTGACTGCTAGGGCGAAGGGGTGTTCAGACTACCAGGTTCTGCGTAGGCACGCTCTCCCGAACGGCTTGCCCCCGATAATCGCGCTCATCGCGATGGATATCGCGTTCATCATAGGCGGCGCGTATCAGGTGGAGGTCATCTTCAACTATCCAGGGATAGGCTATCGGACGATCCAGGCCATCTACAACCTGGACTTCCCGATATTGCAGTTCATAATCGTCATTGGCGGAGTGGCCGTCGTCATAGCGAATTTCATCGGAGACATCGTGCTCCTGTACATCGATCCGAGGATCAAGATCTCCTAGAGGTGGTGAAAAGTGTCTGCTAAGAATCCCAGCCCATCGACACGCAGGAAGGGCCACATTCTCAACGAAGTCCGCGCTGAGAAGCTACGCCTCCTCACCACCAGGACGCTCGATGTGATCAAGATGGTGGTCAATAACCCCATGGGTCTGTCAGGCGTCTTGATATTGACTCTGTTTGGAATGTTGACCATTTTCGGTCCGGCGATCGCCCCGTATGATACGAGCAACCTCGGTCTCGGCAAATGGAGACTGCCGTCAGAATTCGCGACTGACCCACCTCCTTTATTCCAGTACTTGACCCTGCTCATTCCAGGTGTTGCCGGACTCGTTGTTTCCACAATCGCCTTGATGGCCGCATTCATAAGGGTGAAGAGCTGGAAGCGACTGAACAAGTGGCTTCAGATAGCCGCCATAGCCGCGTCCTTCACCCTTGTTCTCTTGGTCAGCGTAGATTATCTAGGTTACATGGACATTGGTGGACCGTGGTGGCTGTACGTTCTCTCTGTCACCGGCATATCCGTTGCCATGTTGTCGCTGGGGACACGCAGGCGTGCGAACACAAATCGGAGGCGCGCACAGCTCGTGGGCATAGTCGGGTCTCTCCTTCCGTTGCTGATACTCGCAATCCCAGCGGTCGTCGAACTCGGCAGTTCCGACCTTCCTCTGTTCTATCTCGGAGCCTACACAATCAGCGGATTCTCATATGCGATTGCGGGCGCGGGCTTCATGAAGGCATACAGAAAGCCTCCCTCCGTGGTGACCAGGTTAGTGGCCGAAGGCAAGATGCCCAAGACCTCGATGCCAACCAGGATTGTATCGTTGGCGAAGATGTTCTCCCTTATCGCTGCGTTGGCAGCCATAATTACCGGCTTGATGGCATACATGGCCGGGAACTGGACGACTCACTGGATGGGCACTGACACGTTCGGTGCGGACATCTTTAGCGAGCTGCTATATGGTGCGCGGACGTCAATGATTGTGGGGATATTCTCCGCGATCATCGCATCTGTGCTCGGCGCGTTAGTCGGCCTCTATTCGGGTTATGTCGGTGGCTGGGTCGACGAGATTATCATGAGGGCGAATGATGTCGTCTTGTCGATTCCGTGGCTCGTCCTGATGATTATTGTCGCAGCCATGATTGGCAAGATCGACCTATTGGGCCTGATATTGATAATAGGGTTGACTGGATGGTCCCCGACGGCGAGGATGGTCAGGGCGCAGGTGATGTCGATCAGAGAGAGGCAGTACATCGAACGCGCTCGCGCGATAGGCTCATCCGATCTCGGAATAATCCGAAGGCATGTGTTCCCGAACTCGTTCCCGCTGGTGTTCGCTAACACAATCCTCACAGTGGCGGTGTCGATTCTGTCGGAGGCGACCCTGAGCTTCTTGGGCATGCGCCCGATAGGTGTCGTGACCTGGGGCACGATGCTCTCCTACTCGTCCGATGCGAACGCCTTCTCGATAGGCCTGCACTGGTGGATCATCGCGCCTGGCCTCTGCATTGTGGCCGTCGTCCTGGGATTCACGCTGCTGGGTTACGCTCTAGACGATATCCTTAACCCGAAGCTGCGGAAGCGCTGATAGCACATGGGTCAGATGTCGCCATACGGGTCCTCCAGCGCTGCGGGTGCGCATCATGGCTATGCGGAACCGCGCTTGCCGATACGACAGCCGTGATCTAGGAGGGAGCTATCAGGCGTGACTATCCACAGATACTGGTTGTCACAGAACAAAACGATATATAGCTTCGAGTGTCTAACCGCGTCTAACGTCCAGCAAAGAAAGCTGGTGTGTCGGGGGTAGGGGGGCACTGTAGGTCGACGGTGTGAAGATGACATGCTTCATCCGGTATCCTTTCTGCATGTCAGATTCTCAGTCTCCATCTATGTCACCATCCTATCAACTGACCGCCGTGTTGCTGACAGATACATTGTAGACATAGGGAGGAAGATTTGTGGATGAGCGAGATAATAGGATGAGAGTCTCTAGAATCACGTTGTGCGTCGCTGTGATGTGCGCAGTCATGATGCTGGGTTTTCCGTCGTTCGTGAACGACGGGGAACCCCTAAGTGCCGTCGACAGCGTCGCTGCGCTGCCAGATGTGGACAGACTGTTCTCGATTGGCACATCGGATATGACCGTTTCGACTTTGAACCCGTTCCAGTACACCATGTCCGACGAATACCTTGTGATATGGCTATGCATGAGCACGCTGCTGACATACGACCTTGACCTGCAGCTGCAAGGGGATCTAGCAAAGTCGTGGGAAACTTCGGACGACGGCCTAACATGGACCTTCGAGATCGTAGACAATGCGTATTTCTGCGACCCGGCGGACCCGACCAATGAGGTATCTGAGCGCCTGGTCACTGTCGAAGACGTCATATACACATACTGGGCGGTACAGAATTTCAAGAGCAACCTGCATTTCTACCTGCCAGGTGGATCGGCCGACGGCCCTGACGTTCCCCCTACGATTGCGAGCATGACCGCTGACGGGCAATTCAAGATGACGATCGTTCTGGACCACCCGTTTGCCCCGTTCATAGGCGCATTGTCGACGGTCCCGATCATACCGAAGTACTACTGGGAGGATCACGAGGGTGGATCAGGCGACCCAACTGGGTGGACCCAGGCATTGCCTCTAGGCTCGGGTGCGTTCTACTACCCCCTGGATGGTCTGCCGACTGCCGGTGAGGCACCTTTGTATAGGAACCCAAGCTGGTTCCAGGAGAAGAACCGAGGTTGGCAGATACACGTCGATACGCTCAAGCTGAAAGACATGACCGACTCAAGCACGGCGTGGACGGAGTTGAAGCTCGGCAACATCGATTGCATGATGGGCGTCCAGCCAGCCGTCTATACCGGTGAGCTGGAGACCCTGACTGACGTAATAGGATTTGCGCAGAGCACAGGATTCGTCTACGAGTTCAACCTGAACCAGCTCACGGAGGAGAAGAGGGATGAGTTGGGATGGACCGGAGGGCCTGACGCCTACAACAACCCGATCCTGCTGGACCCGGTTGTAAAGGAAGCCATGGCCATGTGCATCGACAAGTATGCATTCATCGATGATGTCCTGGAGGGCCTCGGCACATATGCCGACTCGCTGATACCGGATGTCAACCCATGGTACCACAGGTACGAGAATCCCGTGACCTTCGACACCGCTGCCGCCAGGCAGATGCTGATGGACGCTGGATGGAACATGGACGCTGCTGGTAACCCAGCGTCGCCCACAGAGACGCCACTGTACGGGTATTTCGAGGGCGAGCTCGAACCCCTGGATTTCAGGTTCGTGACGCTGAACGATCCCCCTGAGTGGCTGACCGGCGCCACGCTCATAAAAGACTGGTGCGCGGAGGCAGGCGTCCAGCTCAATCTGGAGCTCGTGAGTCCGAACCAGATGAACACGATCTGGTACTACGGCTCCTATGATACCTGGTTGTGGGACTGGATATTCACACCGCTCTCCGAACCCTCGACCGACATATTGTCAGTGCTCACCACTGACGAGATCGGGACCTGGAGCGACGTGTTCATGTCCGAGCCAGTCTTCGACGCGCTGTACAACGAGTCGGTCCGTGCGATGGACCCCGCTGCGAGGAGAGCAATACTCGACGAGATGCAGGACTTTGCGTACGAGCATTACAGCCTCCAGTGCATTGCATACAGGAAGGAGTTGTACGCTGTCAGCACGCTCAATTGGAACAACTACGGCGACTGGGAGGACAAGTTCATGCTGATGCCGGACCAGGGGCTACCATACGTTTATATGATGATGTCCCCGAGCGGCCCAGCCGCTGATGACCATCCGAACCAGGCACCCGTGATAACCAGCCTCGATGCCGAGTTCGAGGGATATGTCGAAACTGCGATATCCTTCAGTGGCTCGGCGACCGACGGATCGACGCTACAGTACCAGTGGTACTGGGGTGATGGGGAGACCTCTGGATGGCTCTCGTCCCCGTCCGCGACCCACACATATGATAGGGACGGGTACTACACAGTCTACTTCGCCGCGAGGGAATCCGACGATGATACGACTGCGGACTACTTCATCACTTGGGGTGTGACGACCGCTAAGGTGGTCGACGCGAGCAACACGGCCCCGCACGACCTCAGCATAGACTTCGACCCGTTGATGTTCGACATCGGGGATGTCGTGACGTTCACCGGCTCCGCGATCGACGATGAGGACGACGATCTCGATTATTCGTGGGCCTTCGGCGACATGTACTCAGCCAAAGGGCCGGTCGTGGAGCACCAGTACCAGGCATCTGGTTCGTACACGGTCACCTTGTCCGTCACTGACAACCGCGTCGGCACAGATCCGAGGCCAGTGACTACGAACGCACTCGCTATCGCCGGTGGGAACTCCCCGCCGACCATCGATGTGCCAGACTTCTCGGATGTCGCGACGCACTTGTCATATGACTTTTCTGTGACGGCGTCTGACCCGAATGACGACCCGATCAGGTACACCTGGGATTGGGGTGACGGGACACAGACTGTGACCGATACTGATTCTGTGTCGCACACTTACGACGTGCAGGGCTTCTACGACCTGACGGTATACGCGGACGACCAGACTGGCGTCGACGGGCACAACGTATCCGACACTGGGGCGGTGACCGTCATGTCCGAGGATAACACGGCGCCTGTGGTGGTCTCGTTCATTGCGAGTGACACGACCCCGTACACGGGCCAGGAGATCACCTTCACGGCCGTCGCAACTGATGCGGACTATGACTCCATGAGGCTCACGTTCGCCTTGGGAGACGGAACATACGCGGTGGAAGAGAGCGAACCAACTTCGCCAGACGAGGAGGTGTCGTTCACGGTGTCGCACACGTACGACACGGCTGGTACGGTGACGGCGTATGTGTATGTCTGGGACTACCAGGATAACACCAGTTCATCGGCCGTGTCGATCACGGTCGAAGCGAACGCGGCTCCGCTGGTACCTGACCTGCCATATCCGACTGTGATGGCCAACACGACGGTGGTGTTCACAACTGAGCCATTCGACCCTGACGGGGACGACTTGAGCAGCTGGTGGGACTTCGGGGACGACTCCCCGATGGAGTCTGGGGACACCGTGACGCACATGTACGTCATGCCCGGCGAGTACGTCTACAGGGTGTATGTCGACGACGCGCACGAACACAATGAGACTAAGTCCGGCATCATCACGGTGTTGTCCGAGGACGCGAACTTCGCGCCAGAGGTCGACGCACTGGCGAATATGACCGCCCTCGTTGGAGAGATCGTCGTGTTCAACGCGACGGCGACCGATGTCAACGAGGATGTCCTCATCTACACATGGGACTTCGGGGATGACAGCGATCTCGTCGTCGGTCAGGAGGTCGACCACGTGTACTCTGCCGCTGACAACCACACGTTCACCGTATATGTCGATGACGGCGAGTTCAACGAGAGCGCCGATGCGGTGATCACAGTGAGTGCGAGCGAGCCCCCGGTTGCGAACGCTGGAGATGACCAGACAGTGGATGTCGGGGTGGAGGTCGCCTTCGACGGCAGCGGTTCTACGGATGATGTAGGCATCGTGAACTATACGTGGACTTTAGAGTACGATGGTGGCACGATCACCCTGTACGGAGTCGCCCCAGCGCACATGTTCGAGGTGGCCGGGGAGTACAATGTCACTCTGACGGTGAATGACTTCGAGGGGCAGACCGACGCGGACTATGTGACGATCACGGTCGAGGATGACAAGACGTTCATCGAGGGATATGGGCTCGTGATCGGCCTTGTCGCACTGCTCGTCGTCGTGGCCGTGGTGTACATCGTCCTGAAGGGACGGAAGGGCGGCAAGACCCCCTCCTCATCAGAGATAGAGGGGGTGGCGTCCTCCGACGCGCCAGAGGAACCAGGACCCCCTCCACCCGGCTAACAGTCGCGGTAGTCGCCGGCCCGTGCCAAGACAAACCTCTTATGAAAACCTCTTTCATCTCTGATTTTTCTATCCTTGATCTCATCCAGACGTTCCGATGAGTCAGCCAGCCTGTTCAATACAGATTTCCTATAGCGGCTGACTCTGATTCTTCATAACGCCAAAAGGATTCCGGGGAGAAGGACGTGAAGGGTTCACGCTGGCATTTGTGGCGGCCGGCATAATCGCGACGCTGGTGGTCATCGCAACGTTGGCCCTGCTGAGAAAGAGGAGGCCTAATCTCCCTCTGTGGGTGTGACCAAGTCAACCGGGTTCTTACACAGCATAAATTGATTTCACACCTCGCGAGGAAAGGCGATGAAAAGGTTCATATCCCGGTACAAAAACCCTGATTGAGAAATGGCCAGTAAGCCCAATTCGAATCCGGCTGGGCCCACTATCATCCTTCTGGCTAAATTCTAATCAGCGTTTTGGGATTTTCGCAACAGGTGCTTCCCAAGCCTGTCGCATGAGAGAGAACGCGGTTTCCGAACGTACTCGCGAATAGTACTTCTCTGTAGTCACTGTGCTCGAATGCCCAAGCGCCTTGCTCACAACCTCAATAGGAATGTCCTTGGCCTCCTGCACATAGGTCAGCCTGAGATCCATCCATTGGAAGTGGACCCGGCAACTCATGGCCAAATACGGACTACACATCGGGACGGGCTACTCGGAGTCCGTCCTCCGGCCCGTATCTGCTTGTCCGTGGATGATGCAAGGCATTCCTCGGAAAGGCCCATATGGAGGGAACACTGTATGTGTAATGGAGGAGGAAGAGCATGGACTGGTTTCTAGCCATGATTGTCATCATTGTGCTCATCATTATCGTTTGGATAATCTCATGGGCATCTGGCGTAAAGGTCACGAAGTCTCCACAAGTATATGAGTATTCGCGACCAGGCCAGACCATGTCCTGCTCACATTGCGGAAACGCCCTCGCATCAGCGTCAATCCAGTGTCCTAGATGCGGTCGCATTCAGCCCCAGTCAATCAGCGATCAATATGTGAAGATAAGATTATGAGAAGGGGTTGACGCATTTTACATATCCGGAAATGCTCAGATCAGATTCTGAGCGAGCAGGTCAGAATACGAATCTGATTAAGGCGTGCGGCATCCCACAAAAAGGGAGATATACAGTCATGATGAATCCAGAAGATGAGATGGAAGACACAATCACATGCCCAGCCTGCAGTAGAACAATCAGGTCGGATTCACCGTTCTGCAGGTCCTGCGGAAGACAAATTCGCAAATGTCAGAGCTGTGGCTCTCCCCTTCTTGAAGGAGTCATGGCCTGCCAGAATTGCGAGGCGCTTATTCCTGTGGCCCCTGGGTATTCTGAAAAATCATCGTACGAAGGCGATACGGAGACTCCATATCTCGTTTGGGAAGGACTTCCATTTTCCTGGCTGCAGAGGACATCTATGACCAGGCGCCAGTGGAGGATAACCATATTGATGATTGCTATAGCCATAGCAGTCTGCGTCTCGATATTCATATTCGTTATTACCCAAGTCATACCTGAAAATGAAATATGTTGCGTCTCGGGCATCATCATCGGAGTTGTGTTCGCTATGGTGTTTGTCATATGGGTTAGGTACTGGACAGGCCGAAGCGAGGCAGAGGAAGAGGAGAAGAAGAAGTGGAGAGACCCATGACAGTGAAAGCAACATTCGCGGCAGGATGCTTCTGGGGCGTCGAGGCAACATTCAGGAAGGCTCACGGTGTCGTATCCACCCGTGTCGGATACACGGGTGGGAAGACGGATGATCCTACATACGAGGAGGTCTGCTCTGGCAGGACCGGTCATGCGGAAGCTATCGAAATAGAATTCGATCCGCGCGAGGTCACATACGAGCGATTGCTGGAGATATTCTGGGACATGCACGACCCGACCACCCTTAACAGGCAGGGACCAGATAGAGGGACTCAGTACAGATCCGCAATATTCTATCATGACCCTGAGCAGAAGAGACTCGCGGAGGAATCGCTGCAGACGCTGGAGAAGCCCGGGCGTCATGGTGACAGGAGGATCGTCACGGAGATCGTACCAGCCGACACATTCTGGCCGGCAGAGGAGTATCATCAATGTTATTTCGAGAAAACCGGCAGGGACTCCTGCAGAGTGCATTGACACCAGCCTGAACGAAGGATTTTAGCCACTTTTGCTCAGAAAGAACTATTTGACCGATGCTTTTTACCCACGATAGAGACATGCCAACACAGCCTGCTGGCGGATTCGAGGCCGTTTGATGTTCAGCGACATCCAAAAATCACTCAGAGGTCATATTCGGAGCGAGTTCCTGGGAGAGTATGCCAGACTCAACATAATCGCAGCCATGGTCGGAGGATTGGCAGCGCTCATCGCCATAGGATTCAGATGGCTCATACTCGCGTTCCAGGAATTCTTCTTCGTGGGCGGGAACCCGTTGAACAACGAGCTTGGGCTCTGGGTCTTCGCGGTGCCCATGATAGGCGCGGTCTTCGTCGGCATGATCGCCTACTGGCTCGCGCCTGAGGTGAAGGGAGCCGGCGTGGCCGAAGTCATGCGTGGCCTGATGGCGGACAAGGGAAGGGCCAGGGCAAGAGTGCCTGCCCTCAAGGCACTCGCATCCGCGATCACTCTGGGTTCGGGCGGATCGGCAGGCAGAGAAGGGCCGATAGTCCAGATAGGAGCGTCCTTCGCGTCCGTGGTCGGCCAGAAGCTCAAGATGACCACGACCGAGGTCAGGATAATGGTGGCCTGCGGTGCGGCTGCCGGGATAGCAGCCACGTTCAACACCCCGATTGCCGCAGCAGTGTTCGCGCTCGAACTGCTCCTGCTAGAGTTCAGGACGAGATCGTTCATTCCACTCATCATATCGACAGTATTCGCGACTCTTATCTCTAGGCTGTTCCTCGGGGATTATCCCACTTTCTCGATGGAGTTGACTTACTCGCTTGTGAGCCCGTACGAACTGGCATTCTATCTGGTCCTCGGATTGCTCGCTGGAATTGTAGGTGTCATATTCATAAAGATGCTCTACAAGATGGAGGACGTGTTCGATGCACTCTCAGTGCCGGGCTATGTCAAGCCGGTCATCGGCGTCGCGATGGTGGGCGCCATCGGTCTGTTCTATCCGAGTGTGTTGGGCGTCGGTTATGACACGGTCACAGCAGCACTCAACGGACATCTCGACCAGCTGTTCGACGTCCGGATGCTCGGACTGTTCGTCGTCGTTGTACTGATACTAAAGCTGATAGCCACATCGCTGACGATATCGTCCGGGAACGCTGGCGGCGTATTCGGTCCGTCATTGTTTCTCGGGGCCATGCTTGGCGCGGCATTCGGGATGGCGGCCAATCAGTTCTTCCCGAACATGACAGCGGAGTACGGTGCATATGCGCTCGTAGGCATGGCCGCAGTGTTCGCGTCCACTGCGAGGGCGACACTCACGGCCATATTGATGCTGTTCGAGATGACATCGAGTTACGAGATCATCCTACCACTCATGTTCGCGTGTGTCGTCAGCGACGCCGTGAGCAGCATGCTGTCAAAGGAGACGATATACACTGCGAAGCTTGCGAAGCTGGGGATACGGTACGTCCATGATCTCTCGGCGAACATATTGGAGGCCGCGAAGGTCAAGGAGGCGATGGACATCAAGTTCGTCTCGTTGTCCCCTGACACGCCGCTGAGGAAGGTGGTGGACCTGCAACTGTACAGCGGCAAGAAAGGCTACCCGGTGGTCTCGTCAGACGGGAAACTGAAGGGCATAGTCACTCTGACGGATGTACGAAAGGCATTCGAGAGCGGCAAACAGGATTCGACCGTGAACGACATCATGACCAAGAGGATAGTGACCGTGTATCCAGAAGAGACGCTTCAAGTGGCGATGGAGAAGATGGTCCTTAGGAAGATAGGTCATCTACCAGTGGTGGACCCAGCGAAGCCGAACAGGATCATCGCCATGATAGACAGGGAAGCCATCCTTGACAGGTACAGAGGCGTCTTGGCAGAAGAGGTATCGGAGGAGTCCATTCAGGGCAGACTCATGGAATGATGAGGTGACATTGCATCTTCAGCATAGCTCATGATGGTCAGTGAATGTGAGCATGCTCAGCCTTAAAATTCACCGGCTGCAACCTGCCGAAAGCTGCCGTGAGCACCTCAGAAAGCGTTGGGTGTATGATCTGCGCACGGGCGAGCGGGGCGTAGGTCTGCGATTCTGAGACCATCAAGTTGACGACCTGCTGTATCAGGACGGCTGCTTGAGGGCCCACTGCAGTCGCACCGAGAATCTTACGTGTAGGATGCTCGACAATCACCTTGACGAAGGCGTCCTCATCGCCGTAGGCGAACCCCATGGCAGTGTCATGATACTTGGCGACCCCGACCATTACCTTCCTGCCAGAGACCGCCTCTTGCTCAGTCATCCCCACCTGGCCCACCTGAGGGTTCGTGAACACTGCATGAGGGACCGCGTGGAGATCCAACGCACGTTTCTCCTTCGAGTAGAGGTTGTGGCCGACTATCGATGACTGGTAGTTCGCAGTGTGACGGTACATGTTCCTTCCTAAGGCATCTCCGAGCGCATAGATGCCAGGCTTCGAGGTTTCGAGGTACTCATTGGTCTGTATCCAGCCGCGTTCATCCGTGTGCACCCCCGTGTTCTCCGGCTTGAGCCAATCAGAGTTCGATCGGACGCCGGTCGCAACGAAAAGGTGTTGACCATCGATCACGTTTTCATGCTTCCTGTCAGAGTCCCGCACAGTCACGGAGATGGATCCGCCATGACCTTGGACGGAGACAGTATCAGTCCCTGTATGAATCTCGACATTCTTTGAGAGCCTCTTCTTCACGAGTGCGCTCGTCTCGGGTTCTTCGTGCGGAAGTAGGACAGGGTTGCGACCTATCATGAAAACCCGAGTGCCGATTGCGGAGAAGAAGTGGGCGAATTCGCAGCCGATGTAGCCACCACCAAATATAACGATGCTCTCGGGCTGCTCCTCGATATCGAATATCGTCCTGTATGTATGATATTTGACCTTGTCAAGCCCGGGGGTCCTCGGGATGTTAGCCCTCGCTCCTGATGCAATGACTATCTTTGGCGCGCTGATGGTCTCGTCGCCCACCTTCATCGTGTGATCAGATACGAAACTGCCGATGAGATTGTACAGATCGAGCCCGGAAGTCGCCTTGACTCCGTGCTCCATCTCGTGCCTTCCGCTCAGAACGATGTCCCACATGCGTTTCTTGAGCGTAGGGAAATCGAGCTTGTCGAGACGCAGATGCACCCCGATCAGCTCAGCCTCCTCGGCCTCACGGATCACGTCGGCCGCATGTATGAGAACCTTTGACGGTATGCATCCTCGGTTCAGACACGTGCCACCAAGCGGCCCTTCCTCCACCACGGCCACCTTCTCCCCTCTCTGGAGCGGGAGATCCACTAGGTTCATGCCTGCCCCAGATCCAATCACAATCAGGCCATACTCCTTCATTCCGATACCCCGGACCATCAATGCCATCGCATGCCATTAAACTTCTCGACAATAGCGTCGAAAACTGTCATATCACCCGGTCACACCATTTGAATAGTATACTAGCGATATCTGGATTCGGTGATTTTGTGGGGAGAATCGATCTGCCAATGCCAGAACTCGGGCGTGGCACCCAGTTCCTTGAAGCATCAGCCGATGAATTGCAGGCGAAGATACGATCGAAGGTTCCTAAACAATACAGGAGCTCCGTAGTGGTCAGGCCGTTCAAGAGGAGAGGGTCGACGGGCCTGTCAGTCGAATATGAGGACATCATCGAGGCCGAAGTCATGGCCGCTATCGAGAGCAGGTTTGGCTGACCGTCGGCTTGTTCAGATGCGATTTTGCAGATACATTTAATGACAGGGCTTGCGATTAATGCAATCCAGGATGTCGACCTCAGTGCCAAGAACTCACGTAACCAGGAGTCTGACGGAGAAGGAGATGGCCCTGATCAGGGACCGCGACGATAGACTTGAGCGGTATATCAGGACCGCCCGATTCATACAGTCGAAGTGGTTCATGCTGGCAGGGGCCGTCGCGATAGGCATCTTCATCCTGGCAATCTATCTCGTGTCAAGATGAGAACTCACTTCTTCTTGTGGACAGGGCATGGGTAGCCTAGCTTGCAGTACCTGCATTTCTCCTCGGGCGTCGGGGGTATCACCTTTCTCAATCGACCATACTTACGCCTAGGCAAGGTCCACCACGGGTTGAGAGGAATGCGACCATCGTACATAAAATCAGTCTGGGTTTCGTTCAGGGCGCCCTCGGCAACGATATGTTGAACACACAGCCGTTGGAGGGAGTGCCAGGCACCATGTCCGTGATCCACATGCTCCCGACATAACGTTCCGCGATGGCTCTCGAGGTCGCCAGTCCCATCCCGAAACCGCCAGACAGTTCGGATTTGGCGGCCTTGGTCATTCGCAGCACCTCCCGCTTGAGATTGTCTGGAATGCTTCGCCCCGGCTGAGATATCTTGACCCACCACATCTCGTTCCTGCCCTCGCGCCTGGGCTCTACGTGGACCAGGAGTTTGACCGGGTCCTGTCTCGTGGATTTTGCCGCTGTGACGAAAAGGTTCACGAACAGACCTGACAGGAGTTCGTCGGCCATCACACTGACGGGTTCGCCAGACATCCTAACCTCTATCTCCAACGACTTGTCCTTCACTCTATTCTTGGTCTCGGTGATGGCGCGGTGGATGGCATCCTCCAGCCTGAACGGCATGATCCTGGGGGAACCGTTGTGCCGGACCTTGTGCATGGTCCTCACCATGTCCACCATCTGCATGATGTTGTCCATCTGGGATGAGAGGGTCTTGACGGCCGAGGCCATCTGCGCATCGAGGTCCCTCCTGGAACCTATCGAGTCGATGTATGCGATCATCGGGGTCGTATAATTGGCGATGTCATGGGTCATGAGGTCCATGTACAGCTCCATCTGGTCCCTCGTGCGAGAGACCTCCTTCAGGAGCTGGGCGTTCTCCATGGCCACCGCCGCATGGTTGGCGAACAGTGTCGCCACCTCGAGATCCTCCTTGGAGAAGGTGTCTGGAGGATATTTCGTCAGCTCGATCACCCCAAGGACTTCCTTCCGGCCGAGTATGGGGATCACGAGCATGCGGCAGTGCATCACAGGAGTCCCGGGAATCTGATCCCCACGGGGATCATCCTCCGTGTCCAGGATGATCTCCGCTTTCTTCGTCCTCGACACATGGCCGATATAACCGACATCGACCGGGAAGTTCCTGTCCTCCATTATCTCGGAGGTGTACGGCCCTGTCGCATACGCGGGGTTGCAGATGTTCCTGCTCCAGTCGAACACATAGAACGTGAGCTCGTTGCACGGGATGAGCTCGGACATCTTGTCGCCGATGATCCTGAAGACCTCGCTGGATTCTATCTCCTGCTGCAGGTTGGCGGCCGTCTCGATGAGGGCTCTCTGCGCCCTCGACATAATGCTCAGCCGCTCGAACATGTCGACATTGTTGATGATCTTCATCACGTCCGCTCCGATCTCCTCCGCCAAGCTCACTTCGTCTGGGGTGAACGGGGTAGGCCCAGTGTTATCTCCGATGAAAAGCAGTCCCTCGACTTCGTTGTCATGAATCAAAGGGACAGCGAGGCAATGTTCGAAGCTGAGATTGCCCATGATCTTCTTTCTCTGCATAGGAGACCAGTGGTTGGAGACGCATGTCTTCGTTGTCCTCTGGTCGATCGCCTCTGCGGCCATGGTGAATCTGTTCAATGGGATCATCGTGCCGCGCGAGAGCACCACACCCTTCGCGGCACAGCTCAGACAGATCATATCGTTGGCGTCCTCCAACAATCTGAAGACGGAGACGAAGTCGGCATCGAAGTAATCCATCGTGTTCCTGCAGAACTTGGCGAACGCATGGTCGAGCTCCGAGCGTACGCCTGGAGTCGATGACATGCAGTTGTTCAGCACGGATTGCAGCTGGGCGTACTCGCCCATGAGCGCAGATGTCTCCAGAACGCCCAGGTCCACGATCGAACACGCCTGATCCTTTGCGACATCCCTGGATTCAGAAGGCATCTTGGATTCTATGATATCATAGAGCACCTTCCTCAGGGCGTGCTGGTTCATCACCACGCGGCTCAGGTCCAGCGTGCGCAGATGCTCTGACCGCAGGGCGATCCTGAGTGATTCCCTGGCCTTCAATGATGATGGATCGGCGGCATATTCGATGAGGGAGCCGAAGTAGTTCCGGAACCTGTCGCTCCTCACACTCACTGGCGAGGTGATCTCGGAGACCTTGGAGAAAGGCACGCGGTTGATCTCAGTGACCCATGCGTGGACTATGTTCTCGGATTCATTCCTCAATATACCGATGAGCGGCCCCGAACCCAGTGGCGCGGGAGTCGGTCCAGATTTATGACGCATGATGGATTTATTCTCCTCCAGTATGTAACTCAATGGGATTCGCAATATGGCGCTCAGGGAATATATCGCTTTTGTCATGGGCACTTTTCGATGAGAACATGACCAGACAGCGTGTGCAGTTGACCAGTTCTTGGGGCACTTGGGGTGAATAACATTTCGATTTAGGTCAAATATCCTTATATTTGGGCACCCGATAGCACGCTCCAGAGTGGTGTATTAGGATGCCCACACAACATGCTCCGGTCAAGACCTTGCTTCTGACAGGCAAGCAGATCATGAAGCTCCTGGACATGAAGGATGTGCTCGCAGCCGTCGAGGACGCCTTCAGGCACAAGGGGCTTGGAAAGATTCAGATGCCGCCAAAAGCCTACCTTTTTTACGAGAAATTCGACGGCGACCTGAGAACGATGCCCTCATACGTTGAGGACATGGATGTATCGGCTGTCAAGATAGTGAACGTGCACCCGCAGAATGCGAAGAACCACGGCATGAGAACCGTCATGGCCCTCCTTGTCCTGGTGGACCCGCACACGGGTGCTCCGCTCGCAGTCATGGACGCTACTCACATCACCGACATGAGGACCGGTGGCGCGAGCGCGATAGCTTCCAAGTACCTTGCCAGGCCAAACCCGAAGGTGGTCGGGATCATAGGCGCAGGGAACCAGGCGAAGACGCAGATGCTCGCGTTGATCACCCAGTTCGGCTCGTTCGACCAGGTCAAGGTGTACGACCTGTACCCTGACAAGGCCAAGGAACGCGTCAGGGAGTTCAGACGGAAGTACAAGGATAAGGTACCCAAGATCAAGGCAGTGGCAACCGCCAAGGATGCGGTCGTCGACTCAGACATAATCGTCACATGCACGTCGTCCCGCGCACCCATCGTCATGGACGAGTGGGTCAAGGACGGCGCGCACATCAACTGCATAGGCGCGGACGCCCCCGGGAAGCAGGAGATGGACCCGAAGGTGCTCAAGCGCGCTTTCCTGGTCATAGACGACTGGGAGCAGGCCAGCCACTCGGGCGAGATCAACGTGCCCCTCACGAAAGGAGAGCTGACCCGTGAGGATGTCAATGCCGAGATAGGTGAGGTCGTCGCCGGACTCAAGACGGGAAGGACGAACGACGAGCAGGTGACCGTATTCTGCTCGACTGGCCTCGGTGTACAGGATTCCCTCACCGCGAAGATCGTCTACGACATCGCGAAGAAGCAGGGGATCGGCAAGTCGATGCAACTGGTGCTCTAGATTAGTTATCGGAGCGCATTTGTGGCGTGCCACCAAACTCTAAAAATCATCCTTTCCCCATTTTTGATCATCCGATGCTCAACCGAGCATACTGACCGTCCAGTACTTTCATGAATGAACTATAAGTCTAAAATGCAAGACACGCGATGTGGGGGGTGGCCCGGTCTTTCGAGCAGGTCAGTATCATGCTCGAGACCGAGCAATCGATATCGGAACTAGGGGGAGTAATACCTGAGAAAGATAGCATTGGCATCATTGATGGCCGTGTTGATCGTGGTACCCGTCATGCTAGTCGCCGCGCCCGCACATGCGGACACGGTCGCGGACAGCTGGACGGTCATGGTCTACATGGACGGCGACAACAACGTGGAATCATACGCGCTTAGGGACCTCGAGGAGCTGAAATTGACCGGGTCGAGCGACAATGTGAACTATGTGGTCCTGCTGGACACGCTTGAAGG
>JACZKW010000049.1:0-4013 GCA_014859835.1 Thermoplasmata archaeon
CTATCTCATGTTTGCAGCGCACAAGCACCTGTACGCCGAACAAGCCGCATTCATCCCGCCCATATACATGATGCCTCGACATGAGATCAAGGAAGATGATGAGGGGAATGGCCACGCAAAACCTTTGCCGAAGGCGGTGTACGGCGTCGTGAAGACGCTTCCGAAGAACATGCGACTGTAGCGCACAGAGTGACATTTGGGTCGCTGATCATCCCTGATGAAAACGGCCCTCCGAGGATCGCATTCGGCCATCAAGGGATGGTTTGGTCGAATATGATAATCATCATATCTTCTCCTGGTCAATCACCCTTCAATGACCTGGAAGTTACAGGACAGCTATACCGCAGGGTTGTGTAGCGGCGTTCTCGCGATCGTCACTTTCTGTGTGCTGTATCCGATTGCAGCTTACCAGGACCCAGACTATAGATTCCTTGACAACTACCTGAGCGATCTTGGTGTAGGTTCTGGTGCATGGGCTTTCAATTCTGCACTTATCGTGACCGGGTCTCTCCTCGCGGTGTTCGCAATATTTGGGGTGTACCGGGCGATCGGAATTGGCATATGGTCCAAGCTGGGCACGGCAGCACTCGCAATATCTGGTGCATTCCTGGTATGTATTGGAATATTCACCGAGGATTTCGACGAGGTTCACACATTCTTCTCGTTCGCTTTTTTCATCACACTATTGATCACTCTTGGGCTGCTGTCCGTTGCCATGATCAGGACCAAGGCGCTAGGTTCCATAGGCACCGGTGCGTCGATAACTGCCTTCGTGGCAGGGGCGACGTTGATCCCGCTCGGGGCGAATCCATTCACAGAGACCATTGCTGTCTTGATCATACTGGCCTGGGGTTCTTCGATCACGGTCCTTATATTCCTGAAGGACCAGGTTCAGGGCTCCGGTGAACCATATCTACGCCGTTAAGTGTGCTCTACAATCATTTTAAAACAGTAGCGCAATCAGCATCGCTAAGCAAGCCTGCATCACAGGCTGGAATAGAGGTCGAACGAAATGAAAGCCAACGAGTACAGGGAACTTGATGAGAAATATGGGGCGCACAACTACCACCCGTTGCCAGTCGTACTGTCCAAGGCAAAGGGCGTTTGGGTCTGGGATGTCGACGGCAACAAGTACATCGACATGCTGAGCTCATACTCCGCAATCAACCAGGGGCACCTTCATCCCAAGATTGTCGCAGCGGCTATCGAACAGCTCACAAGGATATCCCTCACATCGAGAGCGTTCTCGAACGACAGAATGGGACCGTATCTGAAGAAGCTCTGCGAGATCAGCGGTATGGAGATGGCCTTGCCGATGAACACAGGCGCAGAGGCCGTGGAGACCGCTCTGAAGCTCGCCCGCAGATGGGCGTATCAGAAGATGGGTGTTCCTGAGAACAAGGGCGAGTTGATCGTCTGCGAGAATAACTTCCACGGGAGGACCACGACTATTATCAGTTTTTCATCGGATCCTGATTCCAAGAAGGGCTTTGGCCCTTACACGCCAGGCTTCGTGACCATTCCGTACAACGATATCAAGAGCTTCGAGAATGCGATCACCCCGAACACGATCGGTATCATGGTCGAGCCGATCCAAGGCGAGGCCGGTATCAACGTGCCATCTCCTGGCTACTTGAAGGAGCTCAGAAGGATTTGTACCGAGAAGGGCATACTGTTCATAATCGACGAGATACAGACGGGGTTCGCCAGGACCGGCAAGATGTTCGCCTTCGAACACGACGGGATCAAGCCGGATATCCTCTGTGTCGGTAAGGCTCTCGGAGGAGGACTGTATCCTGTATCCGCTGCGCTCTCGTCCAGGGCGATAATGAGCATGTTCACACCTGGGTCGCACGGCAGCACATTCGGAGGCAACCCGCTCGCATGCGCGATCGCAGAAGCCGCCCTGGATGTCCTTGTCGAGGAGAAGCTGACTGAGAGATCCACGGAGATGGGCGAGTACTTCGTCAAGAAGTTGAAGGAAGTCAAGACCCCCAAGATCAAGGAGATCAGGGCAAGGGGGCTGCTCATCGGTGTAGAATTCCACCTCGGTGCAAAGGAGACTGTCAGGCCTATCTGCGAGAAGCTCATGCAGAACGGAGTTCTTGCGAAGGACACACATGAGAAGACCATCAGGTTCGCACCTCCGCTCACGATCACAACGGATGAGATCGACTGGGCGATGGAGCGGGTCAAGAAGGTCTTCGAAGAATATTGATAAACATCACTGCACGGGGGATTTTGCATCCCCGTGGCAATCTTATTTTTCTTGGTTGCGTCATATCTCTACTGGGAGTCATATGGAAGTAATGCGGAATGGCAACCTGATATTTCTGCGTCTCGACCACGACGACGATATTCTAGCCAAGGTCCATGAGATCATCACATCTGAAAAGTCGACAATGGTCTTCACCACCGGGCTCGGCATGATCCATGATTTCGAGCTGGGGTACTTCGACAACGGGCAATATCTGAAGAAGCACTATACTGAGCCACACGAGCTTCTCTCGGTTCAGGGTTCCGTGTCCTCCGATGGCGAATCGAGGATCCACATTCACATCACAGTCGCAGACAAAGCACACGAGTCATTCGGTGGCCACCTACTATCTGGGCGCGTCTGGATGAGCAATGAGTTAGTGTTGCTGACGGTCGATGGTGTGCGGTCGAGGCGAGAAATCGATCCTATCAGAAAGGTCGCAATCCTTCACTTCAAATGACATGGATCTTCGCTAGGGCAGATCCTTGACCATCAATATTTCCACCGATTCGACCTCGAATCCTGCAAATTTGTACATGCCCAGGGCCTTCTCGTTCTCGGCATCAACCATGAGCAGGATCCGTTCAGCTCCTTTAGACTTGAGCCAATTCACACTATCGAGAAGGAGGTTCCTTCCCAGACCTCGTCTGCGGTGCGAGCGGACGACTCCAAGGATAGCTACCCATCCATCTCTCTTGTCGACTCCCTCTGTTTCTGGAGGTCTGTCTTCGCTAACCACGAAACCAACCGTCTTCTCGTGATCCACCGCAAATGTGACTGATAACGTTGTATCTGTGGCCTCAAAGAAATTCTTGATCTTATCAACTGGGATGGGAGCATAATTGAAATGATCCACGAACGATTCGTTTCGGACGTCGACGATCCTCGATGGCAATTCATCGGGACAATTATTGATGAGTCTGCGCTCAATCTGGATGTCTTTCGGGAATACGGCCTTCTCTGGTTCGCGGTCATCGTTTCGAACCATCTCGTAATACCTTCGCACTTCCAGAAAACCAGCAGTCTCAAGCAATCTCTTCTTCCAAGTGTCCATTCGATAATATGGGATTTGTGTTCCAGAGACACCGCGGCCTTTGAGGTAGATGAGAGCCATCTCCAGAAGCGTTTCTTCGATCCCATTGCCCCTGTAGCCTCGCATCACCTCGAGATCTTCGACGTATGAATCTCTCAATCCATATGCCAGCCTTGCCTGATCCACATACCCATTTGCGTATCCGACCTCCTCTCCATCCACAGTCGCAAGCCAAGCACCTTCTGGATCGTAATCGCTGTCGATGAAAGTCTTTGCCCTGACCTCGTTCACATTGACGGGTCTCTGCGAAGGTAACCCACGCCTCGAATCGTTGCAGATCTTGGCGATCGATTCAAGGTCGTTCTCAGTGGGATGTCGGTATTCTATTCTGGACATCATTCTCAACACGGATATGCTGGATTCTTTGAATTAAGTCTTTGCAGACATCTTGTCTGAACGATTGGGACGCCAATCTTGATGTGAGTTTTCCATCAACAGTCATCAATCCAGGTTACATTATCATGGTTCATCTTTTCTTTCCGCATTTCAAGCAAGTATCTCTATGAACGCAGAGGATTCCTTCGCATTTAGGACATTTCCATCTTATTTTTTCATTCGCAACAAATTTTCTTATCCCATTTTCTTGAATATTGACAAGGTTCTCAATCATGCTCATCCCATATCTGGTTCGGTATCTCTTATCCAATTGCTTCATCCTTTTAC
>JACZKW010000050.1:0-34781 GCA_014859835.1 Thermoplasmata archaeon
ACCTTCGGGAGGCAGGTCGGCACCTACCCGCTCCTGGTTGGCCTGCCATACGCCTTCGAGATAGGAATGGATATCGATATCGCGGTCATCGGGTGCGGCCCCAGGAGCGTGACGGGGATAGCAAATCCGACGAATGCGAACACCGCATCGATGGCGATGCTCGAAGCGATCCCTGGGATAGGCAGGAGAAGGGCCATGACGATAATTAGAAAGAGGCCTTTCGATGATCCGGAGGACCTCTGGCAGATATTCGACGAGGAGACCGCCCTCGCATCGGCACGATCATATCTGGTATGCGGAGATGTAGAGAGAACGTAGCAGTCAAGTTATTGTAATCAGAGCGGCGATTCGAGTAGAGAGGAGAGAGGACGGCGTGGATGTCAAGCTGGCGGCGAAGTATCCGTTCCTGAAGGGTGCATCTGCATATCTGAGGGAGACCGGAGTCGATCTGAACAAGCTCACCACCAGCGTAGCTTATGAAAGGGCCCGGTTCATGGGAAAGGAAAGGGTCATGGAAGCGCTGGAGAACGGCATGATCGAGGACCATCCGATGGCATCGGAAGTAGATGCGAACAACGAATTATTGAGCTATCCAGTCGCGAGGATGATAGTATCGGCCGTGACCGACCAGATGCTTGTGACCAGATACGCCATCGCCGAGGCGAAGAAGGCTGACAAGCATCTGAGAGGAGAGGAGTTCACGTTCATCAAATCGGTCGCTGAGGAGCTCGGACTGAATGTCTCGGTGGACGAGGATACCATCTCCGTGGATTTCACCGATTTCCTGAGGTTCTCTGCAGCGATGAGGAGCAAGGATTGGAAGCTCATCAATCAGCGGCTGCAAGATGGTAGAGTCATCGTCACTAAGCAGCGATTGGTCAGACTCATCCAGCAGATGCTCACGGAGAAGATCTCGTCCGAGCTTCCACTCGCGGTCAATGACGACATCATGAACGCATTCTCCCAGGACATCACGGTCATAAGCAAGATCATGGAGGAGAAGCGCGCGGAGTTCAAGGCGAGGAGCATGGGCAAGGTTAGCATCATAAGATTCCCCCCATGCATGAAGAAGCTCCTCACCATGATACAGAGCGGAGAGAACGTCCCACACACCGGGAGATTCGCATTGGTGTCGTTCCTACACACACTGGGCATGAACTCTGACGAGGTACTGGAGACATTCTCATCAGCCCCTGATTTCGACGAGAGCAAGTCCCGGTACCAGATACAGCATATCACGGGGGAGATCTCCGGGACGGAGTACACTCCACCCGAATGCAGTACGATGAAGAGCTATGGCATCTGCTTCGACCCTGATTCGCTGTGCAAGAGGGATTGGATGACCCATCCGTTGACATATTACAGATCCAAAGGCAAGAGGTTCAAACCTCCGTCACGGAAGTGACTTCCAAATCATCCAGGCCCTCTGAAGAGCTGTGATGTTGCCAGCGATGCCGAAGTACACCATCATCCACCCGATGACGGTCAATCCCATGATGTCGTTGCTGAAGTCTCCGCCCAGCCACAATAGGATGTACTGGAGTATCGGGACCATGATCAGAAGCACCAGTCTGTCGGCTCGTCCGAGCACGCCCCTGTACTCTCGACGGAGACCGAGCGCCTGGGCCTGCGTGCCCATGTAGCTGGCCAACATCACGCCGATGACCGCGAACAATCCGACGAACAACGAACAGTAGGCACCGAGGGCGATACCCGCGAGTATGAACATGTCCGCGTATCTATCGATGATGTGGTCGACGAAGTCGCCCCGCTTGGATTCCTTGGACATCAGCCTGGCGACCTTCCCATCCAGGGCGTCGAGCAATCCGTTCAACGCAACGAAAGCGGATGCGAGCAGGAGGAACAGCTCAGGTCTCTGCTGCGCGAAGAATATGCCTGCGAACAGTGCGCAGACCAGAGATGCTGCCGATATGTGGTGAGGGTTGACTGAGGTAAGCTGCTGCGCGGCAGGTGCCAGCACCCTGTCGGCCTCCGTGCGATACTTCTCTAAAACCAGCTCATAACCTCCTGGCTCCAGTCAACATTGCCAACTGGATATTTTTCACTTTCTCCGGCGATGATTTCCTCAATCGCTTTGGCCACTGCCTCGGAAGACATGCCCGTGGCATCTATCTCGCATGTCTTTGGAACGCACCCCAGAGCCTCGACGAGGATGACATCAACGGCTTCCGCTTCCATGTTCTCCATGACCTTGGCCGCGCTCCATCCACGCAGCTCCAGACGCTCGCGAAGAACAGCTGGCGAGCAGCGCAGGACGATGGCGATATCGACCCCTAGAAGGTGGGAGAGGTGCCCCTCGAGCAACATATCCCCATCCATCTTCGAAAGAGCGGCCTTGAGCTTATCGACGTCCACCTCCTTCGAACCGCGTTCCTCGTCGATGCCCGTGATCGCATCGTACTCGTCTACTAGGTCGTTGACCCGTATGACGCGTATGGAACGAATGAGGGCGGTCGCGGAGGTCTTCCCGACACCTGGAGTCCCGGTCACTGCCACTTTCATCTGAACGTGCGTACGAGTCTCCGCACATATCAACCTTCACAACCCGCGAAGAGATAGGTCACGGACATGCTCCGAGAAGATCAGGTTCATGGAATGACTCTTCATCATCCGCTCTGCCATCCGCTTTATGCGTATTCGCGCGCGCTCGTCCAGCTCGAACTCGACGCCGCAGTCGACATCCATGAGCAGGAGGTACTCGGGTGGGGAAAGGCCGATTCTTATGAGCTTCTTCTTCGCCTCCGGCCCGATCGATGCCAGGTCCAGCCTGCCAGTGCTTCCCTCGTTCATCACCCAGACGATCCGGCGGATCATGTTCCATAGAAAACTCTCCGCCCGGAAATCGAGGGCATGGAAAAGCCCCTCATCGGATATGTCGATCGAGTCGATCTTCCTCATCGGATTCCTATCGGCCTTCGTGGCATATGATGAGAAATCATGTATCCCGATGAATCTCTCGGCCAGGTCTTTCATTATAGTAAGGTCCTGCCCGCCCTTGGGGAGATAGTATCGATACCATCGCTGCCTGGCCGCTCTTGGATTGAAATCATCAGGGACACGAGCGATGGAATACGCCCATATGTCATCCAGCTCAGAGTTGATCGCTGAGCATATGGACCGCAGCGGGAATGATGTGCGGAAGGAGATGACGTTCCCGAGGGCGCTCACGCCCCGGTCCGTGCGACTGGAACTTCTGTACCCGCACTCCCTCGGCGAGCTGATGGCACCCACCTTGTCGAGCGCTGTCACAAGTGCTCCCTCGACGGTCACTCTGCCCGGCTGCCTCTGGAAGCCGAAGTAGTTCGTGCCATCGTATGCGACCTTAAGCGCGACCCGTATCTCCTCTTCGCCGCTCACGCCCAGATTATCTGCTACAGAGTTAAATACCTAGGGCATCTGTCGTGATGCCGTGCCGCACTTCAGGGTAGTACTGGTAGAGCCGTTGCACGACGGCAACGTCGGGGCGATCGCGCGGTCCATGAAGAACTTCGGGCTCGAGGAATTGGTGCTTGTCAGACCTTGCGCCATAGGTGAGGAGGCGATCAAGCGCGCGATGCACGCCACGGACATCCTCAAGAACGCGAAGAGAGTGTTCACCGACGAGGAGGCACTCCAGGGTGTGGATTTCGTGGCTGCCACTTCTGGAATCGATACCTGCAACGAGAAGCACTTCGCGAGGATCTCGATGACTCCGAAGGAATTCTCGCAGAAAATCAAGGAGTTCGATGGCACCATCGCGATCCTTTTCGGCCGAGAGGATTTCGGACTCGACAAGGGGCTCCTCAGACGTTGC
Organism: Thermoplasmata archaeon; assembly: GCA_014859835.1. Lineage (GTDB taxonomy): Archaea > Thermoplasmatota > Thermoplasmata > UBA10834 > UBA10834 > UBA9653. Next base: position 3,815 of record JACZKW010000050.1, read on the forward strand.
GACTTCCTCATCACTATTCCAGCTAATCCGGCATACACCATCCTCAACATCAGCCATGCCGCGGCGATAGTGTTCTACGAGCTCTTCGCAACAGGTGTGGAGAGATGGGAGCCGCAACTAGCCTCCGATATGGAGACTGAGAAACTGCACGAATACTTCGCCATGCTCCTCGACTGCATCGATTGGCCCGAACACAAGAAGGGGAAGACGAAGGTCATGTTCAGGCGGATCGTATCGAGAGCGGTCCCATCGACCTGGGAATTCCATTCGCTCATGGGGGTCCTGGACAATGCCATAAAGGAGGCGACACATGGAGAGCTGCCCAAGAAGAGGCCCAGGAAGATCTCATCCAAGGCCAAGAAGGATGATGCGAAGACTGAGCTTGAATCATGATTGATTTCCGAAAAATCTGTGGCGCCCCCCGAAGTTACGGTAGGGGGCGCATTTTTTGTGGTTGTATATGTGGGGGAGGATATCATCCTAACACGTTTGCCATGGCAATCCGGGTGCTGATCAGCCCGTCTATTTCTGGGAGCCTGAACGCATCCGGATCTTCGGGCGTCCGGACGCCCGTGACTATCGCCATCAGCTTGATGCTCTGGCCGATGTCCGGATCTATTCTTGCACCCAGTTTGATGTGGGCGCAATCACCGAGTTTGTTCGTGATACCGTTGAAGACTTCGTACGCCTTCCGCAGGGATAGCGACGGACCACCGGTGAGATGGATCATCGCGCCTGTGGCGCCTTCGAAGTCGATATCCAGCAGTGGGTTGCTGATCGCCTCCGCGACCACCTTCTGGGCGTCCTCGCTCTCACCGTAGAGCACGGTGGACGCGCCACCCTTGAGCATCAGGCTCCTGAAGTCTGCGAAGTCCAGATTGATCATGCTGGTCTCGCACACCGTTTCGGTCACACCCTTGACGACCTCGACGATGAGCTGGTCCATCACCATGAACGCCTGTTCGATCGGCAACTTGGGCGCGATCTTCAACAGACGGTTGTTGTCGAGTATGATCGTGCTGTGAGCGCTCTCCCTCAGCTTCGCGATCCCGTTGAACGCGACGCGCAACCTCCCCTTCTCGATATCGAAGGGTATCGTCACGAGCGCGACTGATATCGCGCCGTGTCTTCGCGCAGCCTCTGCTACGACTGGCGCAACTCCAGTGCCCGTTCCGCCGCCCATGCCAGCTGTGACGAATACGATATCGTATTCGCGCACGAGCGCCTCTATCTTGTCCATCGCGTCATGCGCCACCTTCTCGCCAAGGGTCGGGTCGCCGCCCGTGCCATATCCGGATGTCGCATGCTCGCCTATGAGCAATCTCTTCTTCACATCGATCCTGGCCAAGTGGAACTTGTCCGTGTTGATGGCGATGGTGTCGACGCCTTCCAGCGCTACTCTGTTGATTCTGTGCACACTGTTCGAGCCGCCGCCACCGCAGCCCACGACGCATATCTTCGGAGCAAGATGTGCCTCGAAGTCGCGCTCCGTCTCGAGGGCATCCTGGATCAACTTGTTGAGCATGCGCTAATTGCACCTCCCTGAAGAGGGCGTTCGCTCATGCATACATGCGTGCGTGGCCATCTGCTTCCCATCCTTTGCGCTCGGTTTGTGGATCGTCACCTTTCGAGTTCTTGCATCGCTTGTGACAATCTCTTGCGTATGTATTCGCGCACAGCGTTTCTGATGGCGTCGTCTACAGAAACGGAGTCGCCGTCCTGAACTAGCTGCTTCAGGTTCACGACATTGCCCTTAGGCAGCTCGACTGTTACCTTCTCTATGTATTCTGGCGTGAATTCGCTCTCGACGAACTTGTCTATCGCCGCCCTGATTGCGTCAGAGAGCGTGGAGAACTTCCCCTGATCCACTAGAGCCTGGAGCGCCTGGACGCGCTCATTCGGTAGTCTTATCGTGACACGCTCTGACTCGACCATTTGGAAGTCTCCCGTCGTCGGACGATATTGCTCGAATTGTCAGACAAATGTCAGTATAAACTCGTGAGTATTTATACCTTTCTTGGTCCCGGTTCTGTCTAATTAACGGGTGTTTTCTGTCTGACGTTTTGCCCTGTAAATCTTCGGGTGGTGGCGAGCTTCAGAAGCTCATGCCACTTGAAGCCTGGCAACGATGGAATATCAGCGGCTTCGGCGGCTGTCATGCCTAGCGCTTGATGAGTCCGAATCATGTCGTAATGAACCCTCCATCCGCCCATCAAAGCTGACGCTCCCGCTTCGTGATCGAACGCTCTCATGATCTTAGTTCTCGATTTCTCCGTGCCGTGAAGTCTCTCTACAAGGTTGTTTGACTTAGCCGCGCGAATGCTCGGCACTACCTTGTGCGGTGTGCTTCTGCTTGATGCCCGAAAGCATATCACCCTTGCGCTTGAGACTCCCGAACTCCATTTTGATGGCCTTGTTGGGATAGCTCGGCATGCCGTTCTATGGCTCTCAGACGGCGTATCAATGCTTTCACATTCCTGATTGATTCATGACAAGACTTATCAGAAATGTACCGTCATCCCATGCTCCGGACCGTGCTCTATCCGAAGCACGTTCGGGAGTGGTGAGGAAATGGGGGTGCAGAACTATTGGGAGTTCAAAGACTGCCAGCGACTTCCCGGAGGAGCCAAGATATCCGAACGCGGAGTATGCCCAGCGTACACGTACTCTCAATCGGATGGAATGAATCATGGGAAGAATGGTGGAAGGATATGCTGCGATCGCAGGCACTCTTTGTGGAGGAGAACCCACTGGATCGTTCGTGCCCAAGGTGATCATATGCATGAATTGCGACTTCTACAAGAAGGTTCAAGAAGAAGAGGGGAAGGGCTTCAAGTTCGCGGTGGAATGTGGACACCGAGCATGATTACGTCGCGGACTTATGAGTATCAATCGATCGATCGGTCTCGACAAACGAAAAAGGGATTTCCCACGAACGCATTGACACCCGGGCGCAGCCATGTTGACTGAAATTCAGAAAGTGGTGGACGATTCTACGAGGAAGCTCCTTCAGATATCGACTCCACCCGTGAGATATTGGCTGCTTTATGATGTGATGAAAAAGGATGCCAGCGACCCGATACTCAAACAGACCATCAGAGAGTGCGCAACATATCAACCCCGATTACGTCTGCTCAACTCCCTCCGGCGGGATGGCACATGGCCGATATCGAAACTCAGGAGGGAAGAGGAGGATCGTGGGCCTGGACAGCCCATCGGGTGGACATACACCACCATGTTGAGAAACCAACTGATACTCGGGGATTATGCCACGGGAATCGACGAGGGCAATATGCGAGCGTGCTTCGAGAAGATGCTCAGCTGGCAGGTGAAAGATGGATACATCCCCGGCCCAAGCACGGCCGCTTTTCCCGTACCGCACTACAACGGATTCGCGCTGAGGAACCTTATTGAGTTCGGATTGAGGAACGATCCGAGAACGGCCAAGCTTTTGAAATGGTTGTTCGGCATGCAACGTCACGATGGCGGTTGGAACATCCCGTATCTCCAGGACGTGCGCTACCGTCCCGAGTACACCCATATGAGGATAAAGGATTTCATGAAGCTGGTTGAGAGTGAGAATCGGCCGACCTACGATCCCGATGAGTACGGACACATCCCGAGCTGTCTATGGAGCACCCTCGCAGCGATAAGAGGATCCAGTTGGGATCCGCGATTGACGACCAGGAAGGAGGTGCGACGAGGTGCGGATTTTCTCCTCGACGGATTCTTCAAGAGAAACTATCACGCGACATTCCTTCAATCGGAGAAGAACTGGACGACTCTAAAATATCCCATGTACCTCGGCAGCGGGCTTGCCGCACTCGAGATCCTGGCTACGATAGGATACGGTCCGGAGGACGAACGCATGGAGAAGGGCGTGCGATGGCTTCTGAAGATGCGGTCAGAAGACGGTTTCTGGTACAGGTCCGATAGGCCTGATCCCGAGAAGAACCAGTGGATAACGGAGATAGCGATCAGTACCCTCTCTCGATATGCAGATATGTATTGACCATGTGCGACGTGCAGAATTCGTGCTGACCCAAAACCTTTCAAATCACACGATGCATTGGTGGATTCGAAGATGCGCGCTGAAATCAACAAAGTTGTCGAAGACTCTTCGAGGAAGCTGTTTCAGATATCTTCTCCTCCAGTCAAATACTGGCTTCTGAAGTTCATCATGGAGAAGAATGATGAAGACACCATACTGAAGCAGACAAAAAGGGAGTCTGCTGAATATCCTGCGAAGCTGCGCCTCCTGGCCAAACAGAACGCGGACGGCACATGGCCGATATCAAGGCAGAAAAGGTTTGAAGAGGAGAGAGGGCCAGGACCTCCCATCGGATGGACATATGTGACAATTCTCAGAAACCAATACACCCTCGGAGATTACGTTACCACCATCGATGAGGGGCATGTCCGAGCATCATTTGAGAAGGTCTTCGGATGGCAGACCAAGGAAGGGTGCATTCCCGGACCATGGACCGAGGCCTTCCCGCTCCCGTATTACTGCGGTTTCGCAGCTAGGAACATGCAACAATTCGGCCTGTTTGACGATCCAAGGACCCAGAAACTGATGCGATGGATTCTGAGCATGCAGCGACAGGATGGCGGATGGAATATCCCATACATCCAAGATATGTGGTATCGGCCGAAATACAGAGGCTTGAAGAAACGTGAGTTCATGGACATTGTCGAAAGTGAGGATGCGCCGACATATGATCCGAAGGAATACAACGACATACCCAGCTGCATCTGGAGCACGGTCATGGCCATAAGGGGGCTCACACACCACAAAAAGCTTCACAAATCAGCGTCCGTGTGCAGAGGCATCGACTTCGTACTCGACCGGTTCTTCAAACGAAATCATCACCCATCGTTCTACCAATACGAGAAGAATTGGACCACGCTCAAGTATCCGACATATCTAGGGAGCGGGCTGTCGGTCCTGGACATCGTCACCTGGAACGGATATGGCCCAGAGGACCCGCGAATGGAAAAGCCCATCAGATGGCTTCTGTCTGCAAGAACGAAGGAAGGTTTCTGGCACGTATCCGAGCGACCGAACCCCGAGAAAGACCAATGGATAACGGTCATAGCGCTTGCCGTGCTCAAGCGATACTTGAGCAGGTACTAGAGGGTGCTCTTATCCTCGGAGAGCGGCTCATTCGGGTGGGAGCTGTTCGAAAGCGAGGTCGATGTTCACGCCGTGTTTCTTCCTATACCATCTCGACACCCAGTAAAGCGCGAACCCCGCAAAGAATATCGCCACCGTGAGATAGAGCGAGAAGTATCTAGTCACGGGACTCCAATAACCAGTCGCTCCGAGGTTGGGGTCGATCATGAAGTACCAGATGCTCACCGACAGGAATGCGACCCATATTATGCCAGAGATGGTGATCAACGGCACTCCGAATATCTTGTGATTCATCCCTGAGGATTCGTATATCTTCCTCGTCTTTTTCCTGTATGGCAGGAGTATGGCGGCAAAACCGACGAGCGTGAATGTCGCGAGTGCTTGGCCGAGTACTGCGGTGAAACCGCTCTGGTAGTCGGAGAATCTCGCGTAGAATGCCAGGTATATCATGTTGATCGTGGTGAAGAAGACGATCGCGTTCAAAGGTGAATTCCACCTCTCACTCACCTTCCCGAACCATGACGGCACTACCCTATCCATGGACCATGCCAGCGCCGCCCTTGTCTGGCCGATGCATGCCAGGGCCGGGTACATGAGCAGCCATGCGACCATCCCTATGCCTATGATATAGACCGCTGCGCTGCTCTTCGAAGCGATGCCGGCATGGAAGTCGAACCATACGCTCGGCATCCCGTAGCTCGTCGAACCATATTCGTAGAACTGGGCATAGGTACCCTGTATGAACGTATCTCCCAACGTGTTCGTGATTATCGACCATAGCCCGATTATGAACGCCGCGCCGATGACCAACGCACCCATGTTGCCGATTAAGGCGGTCCTTCTTGGAGTCTTCAGTTCGCCGCCCACGAACGACGTGAAGTACGGATATGCAAGGGACCATAACCCTATTGGCAGGATGGCAAGGGTCAACTGCCAGTCACTGTAATTGTACCACGGGGAATCATAGGCGGCATCCGCGACGGTCTCACTATAGTCCGCAGCGCCTTGACCGGTTGCGTATTGGTCCCAGGTCGATGAGAATTCCTGATTTGAGGTCGTGAGGAAGATGGCCGCGACCACGATCAGCATGATAAGGCCGATTATCGCACAGACTGCCTGCACCCTCAGGTATAACTTGGTTCCCAGTGCCAACATCACGCCGGACAGTATGACGACCATGGCAGTGAGCGTGAAAGTGATCGGATGGTCCGGTTGGCTCAGCCTGTCGGCCCAGTCGAGCAGGTTCGGATCGTTGTTCACGACACCCAGCATTCCGAAGAGGTCTCTGAGACCCCAAGTCACGACCCACGTCCCGAGGATGGCGCACCAGACGACGTTCCAGAAGACCCACATCCAGCTGGAGCCGAACCCGATGGACGGATGGAGGACTCTGCTGACGAAGACATAGTCGCCGCCACTGCGCGGCATCGCGGCCGTGAGTGCTGAAAAACAGTACATCCCGAAGAAGCAACCGATCGCGCACAGAACCAGACCGAGTGTGATATTCGCTCCTGGGAATATTCCTGGGCCGAGGAATATGACATAGGCAACGCCAACTCCTACACTCATGTTGAGCAGGTTGATGAAAAGGGCGTCATGCCACTTCATCTCTCTGACCAGGCCAGTGGCCTCTCTGAGGAACACCCCTTGACCACTTGACGGCGCGCCGCTATCTCCCATCCAAGAACACCTCTGATGCCCGAATGCAGCAGGCTAGCCTGGCCGACTGCAGGAGATGGGAACGGAGTGTGCTGATAAATAAGTTGCATATGTCTGGAGGCCTGACATCGGAGTGACCATGGCCATGAATGAGGGGGGCGATCGAGTGACCTGGACGCTCAGATCGACTTGAATGCGGCCCCCATCGGTCTTCATCTTGAGAGGGTTGAGTACGAGCCGTAGAGTCTCCTGTCCGCGTACACAGGATCGACGTGCCAAAGATAAGATGGTCGTGCTCTTGTTCAGCGGCGGCGAGCTCGTCTGCACCAGGGCAAGGAGGTCTGAGGATGTCGAAGTCGCTGTTGATAAGAGGACAGAAGAATTGAAATCTGCGTGACTCTTCAAGTGACCGAGAACTTACACCCATGTCCATACCAATATTGGATAACCACGTCCATCTGGAACCGATCAAGGGAAGAAATGTGGATTCGGCGAGGGAGTTCGAGAAGCTAGGCGGCACCCACCTGATAATCTCACATCTTCCATACGACCACGTCGAGATATCCAAAGCGGATGATTTCAGGACCGCCTTCGATGTGACCGTGAACATCAAGGACAGAGTCAACAAAGAGACTTCGCTGCACGCGTACGCTACGGTCGGACCATATCCCGTGGAGCTCCTGAGCTTCCAGAGGAGATACGGGCTCGAGACGGCCAAACAGATCATGATGGAAGGCATGGATATAGCCGCGGAATATGTGGCAAATGGCAGAGCCATTGCGATAGGCGAGGTGGGGCGGCCCCATTTTCCAGTCGGCGAGGAGGTCTGGAGCGCCTCGAACGATATCCTGCGTCACGGAATGCAAGTGGCCAGGCGCACAGGTTGCGCAATCGTGCTGCATACCGAAGGGGCAACACCCGAATCCATGAAGGAACTGGCTCATATGGCGGAATCCGTCGGCCTCGAACCTGGCCGAGTTGTCAAGCACTATTCGCCACCCTTGGTCCATGAGGACGAGAACTTCGGACTCGTGCCATCGGTTCTTGCAGGGAAATCAGCGGTTCAGGTGGCGCTGTCCAAAGGAGACCGGTTCATGCTCGAGACAGATTTCTTGGACGACCCGTCACGACCCGGCGCAGTCCTCGCGATCGGAACGGTGCCAAGACGGACGAAGACGCTCATGGAGAAGGGGGTCATGAGCGAGGAGGCGGCCCACAAGATCCACCACGATGTCCCCCGTGCGGTATATGGCAAAGCATTCGTGTGATGATGGGTTGCGACAGAAAAACTGATTTGCGCATGCGGCGAATACCGATTAGCAGATGGCGGAGCGGTATGTGATATCATGCAAGGCTCTCAATTCAAACACTACATCCTTGAGATGTCTCACAGGCATGGCTCGCTCATCATCCTGCAGACGCTCGTGGCCATATCCAACACGATGGCGAATGCCTTCGCTCTGATCTACCTCTACAAGAATGGGGCGGATTATCAGCAATGCGCCCTATTCATCCTCGTCAGCGTGGTCATGACGACCGCGTTGATAGCGTTCGCGGCCAGACCGATCGTACGCAGTTTTCCTGCATCCATCGAGACTGCGCTCGTTTGTCTCGTCGTATACTACATCTTGCTCATGTTCCTGAAGGGATGGTACCTGATACTGATACCTCCGATCTTCTTCGGGACATACATGGCCACATTCTGGGTACCGTACAACGCGCTCATAATGCACATAACCTCGAGGAAGAAGAGGGGTGCGGGAGTGGGCGCATATTTCCTCATATTCCCGCTGGTGTCGACCACGGCTCCGCTCGCTGGTGGACTCATCATAGGGATCAGCTCGTACCAGGTCCTCTTCGCTATTGCTGCCATCATCGTAACATGCAACTTGGTCTACATCTCCGGCTTCGGCGTATTCAAAGAGCTGAGGGAACGGATCATCATACCTGAACTGCTCCAGTCGATGAAGGTCAACCTGGTGGGGAAACTGCACGTGGACTTGGACATGAAAGGTGTGAGCTGGAGACTCAAATCATCCCTATTCGCCGAGGGGATACAGGACGGGATATTCTGGGTGCTGGTGCCCTTGATAAGCTTCGAGTTCGCGAAATCCGAGGTGGTCCTCAGCGGCTATCTCGCCCTGTTCGCATTCTGGGGAGCGGTGACCACCGTGGCGCTGGGTTATCTGTCGGATCGTCTGAAAGACAGGGTCTCGATAGTCAGGATAGGAGCGGCCTTCGGGGCCATAAGTACCTTGTACGCTGCTTACTCGAACGGACCAGGAGAGTACCTGTCCGCCATGAGCCTAGCGTACTTCTGGATCGCAATGATACCATCGTTCCTATTCACTATGCTGGTCGACAAGCTGGAGCGTTTCAAGAAGAAGGGTGTGCTCCTCAGGGAATTCTACCTGAGCGCGGGAAAGTGTGTCGGGATAGCGATCCTGATCGCAGTGCTCGTGGTCGGGGCCGACCCATCCATCTGCATGACTGTCGCCGCGGTTGCGCTAGCATCGATAATCATCGTGAAGTGACCTGGTTCAATGCGTGATCGAGAAATCACCATACTCACCGGTCGGTTCTGATCTATCGACCGTGCTCCGATCGACCCTCGCATGTGGCTGCTTGTTAGAGCACCACTCTATCGCATCATCGACCGATCCCTCATCGCCCTCGAACACGGCCTCCACACGTCCATCGGGCATGTTCCTGACCCAACCAGTCAATCCATGGTTTTGCGCGAATCTCTGAGCGTTCGCTCTGAAGAACACTCCCTGCACGAGTCCTTCGAAAATGACGTGTGCGCGTATCTCCACTCTGATAGAATCTATGTATCCCGGGAAAAAGATTGCGTGTGATTGGATGATGAGAGAGGAGCGGTCGCTCCCGCGATTCTGTCAGCGTGCGAACATTTTTTATACTCACATTGCGATTTTATCGTATACGCGACGCGCGCGTGGGATGCACTAGCCAGTGGCGTAGCGAGATATGCGCTATCGCCTCTGATAGGGGTGAACAAACATGATGAGATCACTCGTCGAAGACGCAATCGCAAGAGAGTCAGGCCCTGGGACTGGTATCACCGAAGCAGGGATGCTGAGCCAGGATCAAAGAGTGGATGCAGAGCTCGAGCAGATATTGCGGAGCCTCAAGACTAACATCAAGATCATAGGTGTTGGTGGAGGTGGAACCAACACCGTTGCCAGGATACATGATGAAGGTATCATAGGCGCTGAGCTGTACGCAGCTAACACGGATGCTCAACACCTCCTCGTTCTCAGAGTACCGCACAAGATCCTCTTGGGTCGCAGGGTCACGAGAGGATTGGGCGCAGGCGCACTCCCACAGATAGGCGAAGAGGCGGCTAGAGAGGCGGAGGACGAACTCAAGAAGATCCTCGCTGACACACACATCTGCTTCATCACATGCGGTCTCGGTGGTGGTACCGGGACAGGCGCGGCATCCGTAGTGGCGCGCATGGCCAAGGAGATGGGCGCACTCACGATCGCTGTCGCCACGCTCCCGTTCAAGGGAGAGGGCAAGATGAGAATGGAGAACGCGGAATGGGGGCTGGACAAGCTCAGGGATTCCGCCGACACCGTCATAGTCATACCCAACGACAAGTTACTCGAGGTCGTCCCAAGACTCTCGCTCAACGCGGCGTTCAAGGTCGCGGATGAGGTACTGATGAGATCCATAAAGGGACTCACCGAGGTCATAACCAGGCCAGGTCTGGTGAACCTCGACTTCAACGATGTCAAAACCATAATGAAGGGTGCAGGAGTGGCCATGATTGGTCTAGGGGAATCGGACGCCCCAGGTGACGATAGGATCATGGAAGCGATAGAACAAGCGATCAACTCACCGCTCCTCGATGTCGATATAAGCGAGGCTAACGGCGTGCTCATCGATGTCATAGGTGGAACGGATATGACGATATCCGAGGCGCAGCGCGCCGCGGAGGAGATACAGGCGCGGGTAGGACCGAACGCCCGCATCATATGGGGAGCGGCCGTCGACCCTGCCTTGGACAAGACCGTCCGGGTCATGATAGTGGCCACGGGAGTCAAGTCGTCGCAGATTCTAGGGAAGCAGGCGGAGAAGAGATACAAGGGCATCGGCGAGGTGGATCTGGTCCGCTGACGCCCCAAAGCATCTCCGAAACGTTTAAGATACCTAATCAGCTACGGTCCAATCAACCGGTGAGCTTGGCTCGCCGTTGCCACTTTGTCACGTTCACTATACGTGTACAACGCCACGGAGGCCCGAGATGAAGTCCCTCGTCGACAGTGCCCTCACAGCAATTGAAGAAGAGCAGATGAAGAGGCCGGAAGGTTTCCAATCCTTCACGGCAGAAGATGAGGAGCTGCAGAAGATACTCCAAGGTCTGAAGACCACCATTAGGATCTTCGGATGCGGTGGAGGCGGCTCCAACACGATAAACAGGCTTGCTGAGGCGGGCATCACCGGAGCTGAGCTGTACGCTGCGAACACCGACGCACAGCATCTCCTTATGACGCGCGCGCCACACAAGATACTTCTCGGAAGGCGTGTCACTAGAGGGCTCGGGGCAGGCGCCTTGCCACAGGTCGGTGAGGAGGCTGCCAGGGAGGCGGAGGAAGAGATTAAGAAGTCCGTCATCGGAGCCGATATAGTATTCGTCACATGCGGTCTCGGTGGTGGTACCGGGACAGGTTCTGCGCCATTCGTCGCTCAGGTGGCGAAGGAGTGCGGAGCGCTCACGATCGCAATATGCACATACCCGTTCCAGGCAGAAGGCTCGATAAGGGCCGAGAACGCGGAATGGGGACTGGACCGGCTGAGGAGCGTCGCGGACACTGTCATCGTGATACCAAACGATAAGCTCCTGGAGATCGTCCCCAAGCTATCCCTGAACGCGGCGTTCAAGGTGGCGGACGAGGTCCTTATGAGATCAATAAAGGGCATCACGGAGATAGTCACCAAACCCGGACTGGTAAATCTGGATTTCAACGATATCAAGACAGTTATGAAGGCTGGCGGAGTCGCCATGATAGGGCTAGGCGAATCGGACGACGACGACAGAGCAGTCGCGGCGGTCACCGAAGCCATCAACTCACCGTTGATAGAGCTGGACATATCCGAAGCGACCGCAGCGCTCGTCAACGTCACGGGAGGTTCCGACATGACCGTGAGCGAGGCTGAACAGGTCGCCGAAGTCATCCAGTCGAAGATCAGCCCAGGTGCGAGGATCATCTGGGGTGCGGCCATCGACGAGACCCTCGAGAGGACAATTAGGGTCATGGTCGTCATAACCGGAGTGAAGTCCAGGCACATCCTGGGCCCAAAGAAGAACAGGAAGAACGAGGCGATGGGGCTGGACTTCATCAAGTAGGTGCGAACAGGACAGGAACAAAATGGCAGACATAATTGACAAATCCTGGGATCTTCAGAGGAAGATCGAGGAGAAGACCAAGCACGTCGGAAAGGGCAAGTACGGCAGAGTGCTGAAGATGGCGCGCAAACCGACGGGCGAGGAGTACGTCAAGGTCACTCAGACCGTAGCCATAGGGCTGGCTCTGGTCGGAGGGCTTGGATTCCTGATCTATTGGATCTTCGAATACGGTTCCGACATGATCATCAAGGCGTTCAGCTGAGGTTTCAGCACTATGGAGATATGAGGGATTATTTTGGAATTGGTTGATGTAAATTCAAAGAAGCAGGAACCGAAGAAGGAAGCGGACCACCCTGCGCCGTCTGGCTCGAAGAGCTTGCAGTTCGTTATCCAAGGGGAGACTAATAGGTCGGTCCCGTCTGGCGATTCAACCGAGTGCGAGATGAGTCTGAAGGTCCTAGACGACGGGCAGACACATTCAGTCTCATTGAAGGTCGACACCGTATTCTCCGCGACCGAGGAGGGCTCACCGGAATGGTTCGTCAAGCTCTACGACGCGGTCGGGGTTGTCTGGGAGAACACGCCATCAGCCGACCAGACCAACGAGGCCTCATTCGACATCATGCCTGGTGAGGAGAAGAACCTCACCCTGAAGATCAACTCGCCTTCTGGTGCTAGGTTCGGAGACAAGGTGACCGTGCTGATCAGCGTGGCGCTCAAGGATGATCCCGGCATCAGCGATGTCGTCACCATACAGGCCACTGCCAGACAATCTATCCTGGCGGTCAAGACATCAATAGGTCACGAGAAGACGGTCGCGGATTCCATCGCCAGCAGGGCGAAGCCGAAGCCGATGGGAGTGTTCGCAATTCTATCACCGGCGACGATTCGAGGCTACGTCTTCGTCGAGGCGATGAACACGGACGGCCTCAGGGAAGTGGTGAAGGGTGTCAGGCGCACGAGGGGCATGGTCAAGGGAGAGACCACCTTCGCCGAGATCGAGCACTTCCTGACGCCGAAACCCATAGTGGCCGGCATAGTCGAAGGAGACATAGTCGAACTCATAGCTGGACCGTTCAAGGGTGAGAAGGCCAGGGTCAAGCAGATCGATCAGAACAAGGAAGAGATAACTGTCGAACTATTCGAGGCGATGGTCCCGATCCCGGTGACTATACGGGGAGACCACGTCCGAGTTCTTGAAAAGGAGAAGTGAGCTCAATGGTAGAGAAACTCGAAGTCCTAGTGGACGGGGGAAAGGCAACACCTGGACCACCACTTGGTCCGGCACTCGGTCCAATGGGAGTCAACGTGATACAGGTAGTAAACGCAATCAACGAGAAGACGAAGGCTTTCGCAGGCATGAAGGTGCCAATCACACTCACCGTGGATCCCAAGACGAAGGGTTTTGAGATCAAGGTTGGTACGCCGCCCACGACCGCGCTGATCTTGAAGGAGATCAAGATCGAGAAGGGGAGCGGTAACCCCAAGTCGACCAAGGTCGGGAACCTGAGCATCCAGCAGGCTCTGAAGATCGCAGAGATGAAGAAGGACTCGATGCTGGGCAAGGACAAGAAGTCCAGGTTCAGAGAGGTCGTCGGGACCTGTACATCCATGGGTGTGACCGTGGATGGCAAGGATCCCAAGGACATCATCAAGGAAATGGACGCGGGCGGCTACGCGGGCGTTTTCTAATACGACCTGACTCGTGCGGAGACTGTCAATTCTTAGCTGCGCCCCTGGCGAGCTTCAGCCTGACCGCCTCGCATGCAATCGTGATCACATCCATGGTAGGTGCCGCCGGAGGACAATAGGCGGTCTCCAGCTGCGCGAAATCGTGCACCGTCATGCCAGCCTGTAGCGCGACTGCATACGCGTTCACCCGCATGTGGACTCTATCCTCCCCGACGATCTGAGCACCGAGTATCTTTCCATCGTCCGGGTGTGCGAGGACCTTCACATATATCTCCTTCCTGCCTGGGAAGTAATCCGGCAGCGTGAACCCTCGAACCTTCCCGATGATTGGCTTGATTCCATGCTGTTCCAGCTGCGCAGAGGTGGGCCCTACTGCAGCCACCTGACATCCGAAAGGCTCCGTGGCCCTCGTCTGCAGGAAACCTTTCGGCAACCTCTCGTCCCCTCCCGCGGCATTGATGCCGGCCACCATGGCCATCTTGACGGCTATCGTGCCCAATCCGCTCACGGTCGGCGTCCCCGTTATCAGATCAGGATACTCTGTGCAGTCGCCCACGGAGAAGACGTCTTTCACGCATGTCTCGCACCTGTCATCCACAACGATCTGCTTGGTGTTCCCGACATCGCATCCGACCTGCTTGGCCAGCCTTGTCTCTCCTCTCTGGCCGGTAGCTATGACGATCAAATCGGCGTAGAACGTCCGCTCCTCTTTGGTCTTACGGTCAACTGCGACGACACAGTTCGCGCGGTCATCGCCCAGTATCTCGGTGACCTCGTACTCGTTGAACATCTTCACATCATGTCCCCGGATAGCATCGGCCATCATCTGGGCCATGTCATCGTCGACCATCGCGAGTATGCAGTTTGAGAGGTACTCGATTATGGTCACCTTGCATCCACGCACCATGAGGGCCTCCGCCACCTCCAAACCGACCAGGCCAGCGCCAACGACCACTGCGCGCTTGCCCTTGGACGCCAGGGATTGTATCCCTCTGGCATCCTCGATCGTCCGAAGCACGAATACACCTTGCTTCAACTCCTTGCCGCCGTCCTTGAACGCGCCCTTGATGTTGGGCACCCAAGCCATCGCGCCTGTCGCCAGGACCAGGCAGTCATAAGGGATCTCGACCTCCACACCGTCGGCCTTCCTAGCGTGGACCACCTTGGACCCCGGATCCACGGATGTGACCTCGGTACCGAGCATGACACCAATCCTGTTCCTCTTCAATCGCTCCTCGGGTGCCTCGATCAGGTTGGTCAGTTCGGGTATGATCCCGGATATGCCATAGGGCAGGCCGCAGCGAGAATACTGCGGATAGTTCTCTCGTTCTACCATTGTAATCTCGGCTGCACGGTCCGTTTTCCTAGCGAACTGGGCGGCCGTACCTCCGCCGCAACCAGCGCCGACTATCACTATCCTCCGAACCAATCTGCTCACCCTCTGAGGCATGTCATGCATTGCCCCGGCAGCGTTAAATCATTTGCCTGATGGTGCCATGAGGAGCGCAGACGGCCCCTAGCCAGTCGCCAGATGACGGCTTTGGAGACGCGAAAGACTTATAAACCAATTCGTCATTCGCTCATTTCCCTAGGCGTGTAGGAGAGCTTTCGTGCTCGCAGGGACTACAGCGGAGGGTTCACAGTGGTAGACCAACATCTGATTGAAATCATGAAGAAGCTCCAGACCGAGTCCAAGAAAAGGAATTTTGTAGAATCGGTCGAGCTCGCGGTTAACCTCAAGGACATTGACCTAAGCAATCCGAAGAACAGGATCCAAGAGGAGATCATGCTCCCACACGGACGTGGGAGAGAGATCAAGGTCGGCATATTCGGCGGTTCTGAGATGGCAGTGAAGGCAAAAGGGGTCGCCGATGCCATCGTACAACCTGAGGAGATCGAAGAGATAGCCAAGGACAAGACCAAGGCGAAGAAGTTCGCCAGGGCGAACGATTTCTTCGTCGCTGAAGCGCCTCTGATGCCCACGATCGGTAAGAGGCTGGGCGTAATCCTCGCCCCCAGGGGCAAGATGCCGAAGCCGATCCCGCCAGGCTCGGACCCGAAATCGATCATCGAGAAGTTGAAGGTGAGCGTCACCGTCAGGACGAAGGACAAGAAGACCTTCCATCTGCCAATCGGGACGAAGGAGATGACTCCCGAGCAGCTAGCCGAGAATCTCGATGCGGTAATCAAGAGGCTGACATCCAAGCTGGAGAGGGGCAAGATGAACATCCGATCGGCCTATGTCAAAACAACCATGGGCCCATCATTCAAGGTGATATGAGATGACGGCGCACGTTGCAGGGCAGAAGAAGCAGGCCGTCGCCGAACTATCCTCGAGGATAGCCAAGGGGAAGGTCATCGGTGTAGTCGATATCCACGGAGTCCCTGCGCCTGCGTTCCAGACGATCAGGGCGAACCTGCGTGACTCAGCTGAGATAATGATGCTAAAGAACTCCCTGATGAAGCTCGCCCTGCAGGATGTGGGGAAGCAGATCAAGGGGGTCGAGACGCTCACCGATGTTGTCGACGGTCAGTGTGCGGTGGTCATATCTTCGCTCAACCCATTCAAGTTGTTCAGGCAGTTGGACGCCACCAAGACCAAGATGCCAGCGAAGGGAGGAGAGATATCCCCCGAGGACATCGTGATCAAGGCTGGCGACACGCCATTCAAGCCCGGCCCGATCGTGGGAGACCTGCAGAAGGCGGGACTTCCTGCGGCGATCGAGCGTGGGAAAGTGGTCATTAAGAAGGACAAGGTGCTGGTGAAGAAGGGCGAGACGATATCCAGGGATGTCGCGCTCGTCCTCTCGAAGCTCGAGATATACCCCATGACTGTGGGTCTCGGTCTTCACGCGGCCTGCGAGAATGGCATCGTATACGGCAAGGACGTCCTCGCGATTGATTATGATGCATACCTTTCAAATGTGCTGCAGGCTGCGGCCGGTGCCCTCAACCTGGCAGTCTTCGTATCCTTCCCGACTACTGTGTCTATAAGGCCGATGCTTTCGAAGGCACACATGGACGCGTTGAACCTCGCGGTCAACGCGAGCATCGCGAACGAGGAGACTATCAAGCTCATGTTGTCGAAGGCGAACGCCCAGATGTTGTCCCTCGCGTCCAAGGTCTCCACGGAGGGGTTGGACGACGAGCTCAAGGGCATTCTGAGCGCAGTCCCTAAGCCATCAGAGCCGAAGTCCGATGGTGGCAAGAAGGAAGAGAAGAAAGAGGACAAGAAGGAAGAGAAGGTCTCTGAGGATGAGGCTGCGGCCGGCCTCGGGGCACTATTCGGATAATCGATGTAAGGAGGCAGAAGAATGGAGTATGTGTACAGCGCGATGGTCCTGCATGCGGCGAAGAAGCCGGTGACAGAAGAGAGCATAACGAGCGTCCTGAAGGCCGCCGGTGTCACGCCGGATGCGACACGCGTCAAGGCTTTGACCGCGGCCCTCGATGGTGTCGACATAGACGAAGCGATCGCAACTGCAGTCGCTGCACCTGTGGCCGCTGCGGCGCCAGCTGCGGGATCCGCTGAGAAGAAGGAAGATAAGAAAGAAGAGAAAGAGGAAAAGGGAGTCTCTGAGGATGAGGCGGCAGCTGGTCTCAGCGCGCTCTTCGGCTGAAACCACCTTTTTACTGTTCTCTCAAACCTCTTCTTTGAATCCCTTAATCCATCCACTTTGGATGGACCATCATCCTATATCGGGCAGAGTCGCAGCTGCGCGGACGTCCTACGAGCTCAGTCCTGTTCGAGCATCTTCGACATTTCCTTCTCGAATATCGATACCAGCTCGTGCCCTATCTCCTTCCGCATCTCTGGAGGCACCATGGAGATGCCGAGCTTAGCACCGCACTTGCCGATCTTCAGCAGGGCGTATGCCTCGTGGAGCTTCGCCTCGAGCATCTCCTCGATGGCCTTCTTCAGCTCCGCTCTCAACGCAGGGTCCGCGTCGAGTTTCGCCCTCATGTGCCTCTTGATCTCGTCCTTCACGAGCTCCTGGACAGCATCGACGATGAGCGTCTCCGACTGCAGCATTGATTTCGTGCCCTTCAGCACCGAACTGATGATATCCTCTTCCGAAGCCATCCTCACACCGCCCTTCGACCGATGTATTGGCATAAAATCATTTGCCTGAGCACATCGACGCGAATCCTTTAAAATACGGCGAAGTAGATAGCCAGCCGAGTCCTCAGGCGGAGTCAGATGTGGGAATCCATTGGTAAGAGCGTTTTCAAGGATCAACGTACCCTGTCGTTCGACTACGTCCCGCCCAAACTCGTGCACAGAGAGACGCACATGCGAAAGCTGGTCATGCTCTTCAGGCCCGTCTTCGAGGAGAATGCCTCGCAGAACGCCGTGCTCACGGGCAGCGTTGGAACCGGCAAGACGGCTACTGCCAAGAGATTCTGCATGGACCTCAAGGAGCACGGCGAGAAGAAGCAGGTGGCAATCGATTGGACCATCGTCAACTGCAGGCAGAGGAACAGCGAATCCGCAGTGGTCCTGCAGATAGTGAACCACTTCCAGCCCAACTTCCCCGACAGAGGTTTCAGCATAACTGAGATGCTCAGTATCCTCAGGAAGGATCTCGAGAAGCGCAAAATACACCTGGTCGTGGCCCTCGATGAAGCCGATGTGCTCCTGAAGAAGGCCGGTCCGGACATAATCTACAAACTCACGCGGTTCGGCGAGGAGAAGGTCGACTCCAGACCGCTCGTTTCGGTCATACTGATATCCCAGAAGAACATCTTCGACATGATCGATCCAGCATCTGCCAGCACATTCAAGCGGACCAATGTGGTCGAGTTCGGGAAATACACCTGCGAGGAGCTGAGGGACATAATAGCCCAGAGGGCCGAACTCGCGCTGCACGAAGGTTCCGTGGACGATGATTCCGTTGACCTCATGGCAGAGGTTTCCTCCGAATGGGGTGATGCTAGATTCGCTATCGAGATCCTGGAGAAGGCAGGCATGCTGGCCGATGAGGAAGGGCAGGGCATGATCAATGTGGAGCACGTAAGGGGCGCTAAGGCCGAGGCTTACAGCTCCATAACCGAATCGAAGTTGAGTTGCCTCGATAAGCATCAGAAGCTCACGCTCCTTGGGATCGCGAGGGCATCCAAGGGCAAGGCATACATAACAACCAAGGACGCGGAATCGGCCTATAGCGTCGCGTGCGAGGAGTACGACGAGAAGCCGCGGGCACACACCGCGTTCTGGACATTGATGAAGGATCTTGATATGCTCGGTGTCGTGAGCGCCAAGAAGAGCGGGCTAGGCATATCGGGAAAGACGACAGTCATAACCCTTCTAGACATCCCGGCGAAGGTTCTTCAGCAGAAGGTTTCGCAGATGCTAGATGAATCTATCTGATGGCCTCCGAGCATTTCTATTACCAGAAATGACAATATATAAATATGGCCGCTTCAGTCCAGACGTTGTGGAGGAGAAGGACATCGGTTCGGAAGAGAAGAATTCGAACCAGATGGAGCTGATCCGTCCCGAAGCGGGAATGTGTTACGTCGTCAGGGAGCGGAAGCCTTTCCTATCCTACAGACTGTTCGAAAACGCGATTTCTGAGAGCATTCCTGGGTTATGCGTCACCCGTCAGTATCCTGAGAAGGTCAAGGAAGCCTTCGACCTGGGCGATACGCGCATCCTGTGGTTGAGCCACACCCCAGGCAAGGACCATCACAACCCTACCAGCATAGGCACGCTCGCGACCATGATCTCCTCGTTCATCGAAAGATACGAGAAGTGCGTCGTCATCATAGACGGGCTTGAGTACCTCGTGATAAACAACGGATTCCAGCAGGTGCTCAGGTTCGCTGAGCACATAAACGAGCAGGTCATGCAGAGCAAGTCCGTGGTCCTGATGCCGATAAGCCCCGACGCCTTCAGCGAGAAGGAGCTGGCGCTTCTTGAGAGGAACGTAGAGGTGATCGAGGCTCCAGCCATGAGCATCGGCCTCGAGAAGGACATGATGAAGCTGATCGACCAATATCGTTGAGAGCCGTTTATCTGGCGAATCTTTTGCTTATGTTCCCAAAGCTTTTGCATAACTAGTCCGATTCCGTTGCATGAACAGGACGCCTCTTCACGGAGAACATGTCGCGCTCGGAGGGAAGATGGTCTGGTTCGCCGGATGGGAGATGCCCATCCAGTACAGGTCAGTCATCGAGGAGCACTTGACCGTTCGAAAATCATGTGGTGCCTTCGATGTGTCCCACATGGGGGATTTTATAATCAGAGGTGAGGGTGTCGGCGATATCATCGACACGCTCATGACGAACGATGTACGGAGAGCCCCACAGGGCAAATGCGTCTACTCACATCTGCTGGACGAACACGGGCACATATTGGACGATACAATCGCCACGCCACTCGGACCTGACGAATACTTCATGGTTCCGAACGCGGCGACGACCTCGAAGATGAGGAAGTGGGTCGATAGCCATCTCAAGAGCCAGGAGCTCGTGGACATGTCCATGGATCTGGCAGCCGTCGCGGTCCAGGGACCTACCGCGAAGGATGTGCTCGCCGGCCTGACCACTGTCGACCTGTCGAAGGTCGGTTTCTTCTGGGCGGCGTTCGCGCGGCTGGACCGCATCCAGACGCGTGGCTCGGAACCCGAGAGCGAACTCCTGAAGGGAAGGGAGTATCGCAACGGCCCTGGAGATGGAATAAAGGCGCTCATCTCAAGGACCGGTTACACTGGAGAGGACGGTTTCGAGATCATATGCGAGAACGCAGACGCCGTGGATGTCTGGAGAGCGGTGCTAGAGAAGGGCAAGGCGTTCGGGGTCGAGCCGATCGGTCTGGGCGCGAGGGACACGCTCAGACTCGAGAAGGCGCTGCTGTTGTCCGGCACAGATTTCGAGGGGGCTCAGACGAGCCTTCAGACCGGGCCTTCGTGGGTCGTCGATTGGAAGCACGATTTCCTCGGCAAGAGCGTGCTGGAGGAGCAGAAGGCCTCTAAGGACTACGACAAGCTGGTCTGCATGATGGCCACGGACAGGGGTATACCCAGACACGGTTACGATATCATGATGGACGGGAGCAAGGTGGGCAGGGTCACGAGCGGTACGCTGTCCCCAGTGCTCAGGAAGGGCATCGCCATGGGATATGTGCCCATCGGGATGTCCAAGGTCGGCACGAAGGCCGAGATTAAGGTGCGGGACACGCTAGTACCTGCAGAGGTGGTCAAGCCACCGTTCGTCAAGGGGGGCTTAGAATGAAGGAGTTACTGGAAGAGATGATTCACGTGCCCGGGGTGTCCGGGTTCGAGGACGAGATAAGGGAGTTCATCAGGTCCAAGGTCGAAGCGATGGGGCTGAAGACCGAGGAAGACAACATAGGGAATCTGATCTGCACCATCGGGGACACTGGCCCCAAGGTCGTGCTCATAGCGCACATGGACGAACTCGGGCTCATCGTCAGCAAGCTCGAGAACGACGGGTCCATAAGGATACGCAAGATCGGTGGGATAGACGACCGCACACTCGTCGGCAGGGTGGTCGAGATCAAGACCGAGAAGGGGATCGTGAACGGGGTGATCGGTCTGAAACCTCCTCACCTGATGACCGAGAGTGATGATAAGAAGAAGGCCGTCAGCTGGGAGGACGTCAGGGTCGATGTCGGAACCAGGAGCAGGAAGGAGACGGAGAAGCTCGGGATAAGGATCCTGGACCCGATGGTCTTCAAGAAGGATGTGTCGTACATCGGAAGAGACCTCATATGCGCGCGCGGCATAGACAACCGCGCGGGTTGCGCCATCCTCTTGGACGCGATCGATATCCTCAGGAAGAGGAAGCTGCCGGTCAAGCTCGTATTCGTCTGGAGCGTGCAGGAGGAGATAGGGCTCAAGGGGGCCAAGGTCGTGGGTTTCTCGATGAGGCCCGACTATGTATTCGCCGTCGATACGATGACGACCACGGACGGACCGATGCAGGGCGACGCCTACGAAAGGATATTGCTTGGCAGCGGACCTGCGCTGAGGATGCTGGATCACGCTGCCATCGCATCCCCTAAGCTGCGCAAGATGATCGAGGCGGTCGCTAAGGAGAAGAAGATACCTCTGCAATATGGCACAGGTGGGGGGGCCACGGATGGCGCTGTCATGCAAGACTTCGGCGCGCTCATGATGCCCCTCGGGATACCGATGAGGTACACGCATTCTCCGACCGAGTGCGCCAGCCTCAAGGACCTGGAAAACCTATCCAAACTTATCGTAGCGATATCCGAACGGATCGCGGGCAAGAAGACACGGTGATACTTTGATAAGCAAAGCGGAGAAGATGCTCACAGAACTAGTACTGATCAGATCGGCGGAGAACGATTCCATGCAGCCAGTCACGGACTATGTGACTAATGTGATGAAGGAACTTGGGATGCATGTCAGGAACTACGGCTCCAAAGACAACCCAGCGATGATAGGCCAGTTCATGGAGAACGGTGTGATGTTGTCAGGTCATCTAGATACCGTCCCGATAGGCACTACTGGATGGACGAAGAAGCAGGGAGAGATGATCGATGGCACCCTCTACGGTCGCGGTACGGGGGACATGAAAGGCGGCTGTGTGGCCATGCTGCTTGCGGCAGAGGAGATGATCAAGGCGAAGACACCGTTCTCGCTGTGCTTCACAACCGACGAGGAGACCGCGATGGCGGGCGCGACCGCGGCTTCGATCGACCCCGCGGTGAAGAACGCTCCGGCTGTAGTGATCACCGAGGCCACTGACTTCGACATAGTCATCCGAGAGAAGGGACTGGTACAATTCGAGATATGCACGAATGGGAAGTCTGCGCATGCGAGCATGCCGCACCTCGGCGAGAATGCGATAGTCAAGATGGTGGATCTCCTGCAGAAGATGAAGGACCTCCAGATACCTCCAGAGGACCCGGTCGAGCATATGACTCTCACCGTGGACGTCATAAGAGGAGGCACGGCGACGAACGTGATACCGGCGGAGTGCGTCGTCGAGGTGGATGTCAGATATCCTCCGGAGATGAACACTTCGGCCGTGCTTGACGAGGTGAGGAAGAGGATAGGCGATGACGGATACGAGATCAAGATACTCCACGAACTCGATCCTGTCGGAACGGACCCTTCAATAGAAGCTGTCACGACCCTCAAGGAGATCATAGGGCCGGATACGAAGATACTCGCGGTGCCCTACGCCACCGAGATGGTGATGTTCAAGTCAGCCAATGACAAGCTCATGATATGCGGACCTGGCGATCCGACATCGTGCCACATCCCAGACGAATGGATCAAGGTCGAGGACGTCGCGAAGGCGGCAAGGATCTACGCAGATTACTGCGCCAAGATGGCCGGACTCTGACCCGAAGGTGTTCTAGGGGAACACCCTAGACACTGTACGCGGGAATGGTATCGCGTCGCGGATGTGATCTAGACCGCAGACCCAGGTCACGATCCTCTCCACGCCCAGGCCGAACCCAGAGTGGGGGACCGACCCGTACCTTCTGAGATCCAGATACCAGCTGTAGTTCTCCATGGGCTCGCCCTTCTCGCGCAGTCTCTCGAGGATGAGTTCGTTGTCCGTCTCCCTCTCACTCCCGCCGATTATCTCGCCGAAGCCTTCAGGCGCAAGCAGGTCGCTGTTCTTGTATGTCCGCGGGTCGTCCGGGTTCTCCTTCATGTAGAACGGCTTGAGTTCCTTCGGATAGTTCACCACGAACATCGGGATGGTACGGTCCTTGGTCAGCTCGCGCTCCTCGACAGCGCCTAGGTCGTCTCCCCAGGACATGTCGAACCCTTTGCCCTGCAGGTACTGCATCGCCTCCTCGTAGGGCATTCTATCGAACGGCGGCACGATTCCCTTCAGGGCCGCGGGGTCACGCTTGAACATCGCGAGCTCGTCGGGACATTCGTCCGCGACGTTGTGCAGCATGGCGGTCACCATCTGCTCCTGCACCTGCATGTTCTCCTCGTTCGTCAGCCAGGCTGCTTCCATCTCGAGATGCCAGAATTCCGCCAGGTGTCTGGGGGTTCTCGACTTCTCCGCTCTGAAAGATGGGGTGAGGGCCCAAACCTTGTCGCACGAGAATATGAGCGATTCCAGGTAGAACTGTGCGCTTTGTGATAGGAACGCTATCCTGTCGAAGTACTTTATCTGAAACAGGCTGGTGCTGTCCTCTGCAGCGACCCCTGTTATGATAGGGGGTGTCACTTCGGTGTAATCGTTCTCATGGAACCAGTTGCGTGCCCCCCTGAGAAGCGAATCCTTGATCCTCATGATCGCGGTCTGTTCCCGGGATCGGATCCATAGATGCCTCAGGTCCAGCAGAAGCTCGGTGCTTTGATATTCAGTGATTGGGAACGGCTCGGCCTTTCCTACCAGAATGAACCGACTTGCGCGTATCTCATAGCCACCCGGTGCGCGCTTGTCCTCCGCGACGGTCCCTTCGACTATGGCCGAGGACTCGATACCGTTATCGGTGGCTGAGACAAAGTCCTCATCCGGGACAGAACCCTTCTTCACAGTGACCTGGACTATGCCCGTCGAATCACGCATGACGACGAACGCAATACCGCCGCTGCTCCTGGTGCGGTAGACCCATCCACGTACCTGGACGGTCTTGCCTACCATTTCTTCTGAGACGACGTTCTTTATGGAGACCATCCAGATGCTGAAGTCCCATGGCGAATATAAGCCCTTCGGAAGAAGCGCAACGAACATATCGAAGCAGTGTTGTATGCCGTCTGTGAAGGTGAGGGTCGCCACCATGAAAGACCTACCAGGCATCATGCGCTTGGAGGCGGAATGTTTCGATGAGAGACGGTTCGAGCAGGAGACCGTCACCGCATTCGTCGTCAGGAACGATACCATCGCATTGGTCGCGGTCGATGAACGGATGATCGTAGGGGCAGCCATGTGCATGTTCTCGAAGAGGTGCGGGGAAGGACGCATCGCTTCCATCGCAGTCATGGATGGCAGGCGCGAGAAGGGGTTGGCTTCGCGCCTATTGATTGAATGCGAGAAAAGGATGATGGCCCTGGGGGTTCGCCGGTGTGGCCTCGAGGTCGGCATAGAGAACACCCCGGCCATCAGCCTATACCTCAAACACGGGTATGTTCTGAAAACCATGGCGAAGGATTATTACGGCGCCAAGAAGCACGCATACTTGATGGAGAAATCGATATCCAAGGGACCGAAGAAGAAGGTCAAAGTATCCTGACCACCAGTTCGAGTGGCATCTTGTTGACCGTCCACTTCTTGGCTCCTTGGAGTGAGGTGGCTTTCGAGTAGGATTTCGCATGCGTCTCCGTCTCCAGGCGCGACTTGTGGGCGACGATGGCCGCCTCGATGTCCGGATGGGCCGAATACTCCACGACCACTAGGTCGTCAAAGGCCAGGCCCTGCGCCTTGCGCATGTGCTGGACGCGCCTGATGACCTCTCTCGCCAGGCCGTCCATCTTGAGCTTCGTATTGATCTGGGTCGAGAAGTAGACGTGCAGGTCATCCATCGATGCGTGGGTGTATCCCGATTTCTGCGTCTCGCTGATGATGACATCCTCCTCGTAGAGGTCGTAACCTCCCAGGCGCAGCCTTCCCTTCGCCTTCAGATGCTTCACCAGTTCGCTGCCGTCGACCATCTCTAGCAGTCTCGAAACCTCCTCGGCCCCTTCCTTGAACCTCGGACCAAGGGTCCTGAGGTTCGCCGATATGGCATACTCCACCATGCTCTCCCTGGACTCCATGCACTTTACAGATCTGACATTCAGTTCCTCGGAGATCATCTTCTCATATCTGCGTAGCGTCCAGACATCGTCTCTGCTGGCTGCTATCACGACCTCTTCTAGCGGCTGCCTCAGCTTGATGTTAGCGTTCTGACGGGCCAGGCGGCCAGCTTCCACCGCCCTCCGAACAACGGACATCTGCAGCTCGAGCGGTTTGTTGGAATGTTCCTCGTCCGAGACCGGGTAGTCCTCGAGATGCACGCTTCCCTTTGCTCCTTTCAGATTCCTGTAGAGCCAGTCCGCGAAGAAAGGTGTGATTGGGGCCATTATCAGGGACAATGTCATGAGGCATTCGTAGAGCGTGGAATGCGCGGAGAAGCGGTCGAGCGGATCGCTATCGACCCAGAACCTGCGCCTGGATCTGCGAACATACCAATTGCTCAAGTCCTCTACGAACTTCATGATAGAGTTCACCGCCCAGTGGACCTCGAGGTCGTCGAACCCGTTTCTGGCATCAACTATGGTAGTGTTCAATCTAGAGAGGATCCACGTGTCCAGGTCGTGTGTCTTGGCTTCGACCTCCTGGCCAGTGTAGCCATAGGCGTTGGCATTGGAAGCGTAGAAGGCGTAGACATTAAGGAGCGTTTTGAGCGTGCCGACCATCGTCTTCCTCACATCCTCCTCTGAGAATTGAATGGATTCCCACGTCGGGCTTCCCAAGAGATAGAATCTTGATGCATCCGCACCGACGGATGAGAACACCTCGGACGGCGACACCGTGTTCTTGTGCACGTTTCTCATCTTCTTCCCATCGGCACCGAGCACGTTGCCCATCACCAGAACGGAAGTGAACGCGGGGGCATCGAACAGCAGGGTGCTCAGCACATGCTGTGTGTAGAACCACCCGCGAGTCTGGTCCACCGATTCCGATATGAAATCCAACGACCTGTGCGAATCGAACGCATCCTTGTTCTCGAACGGGTAGTGGTATTGAGCGAACGGCGCGCACCCGGAATCGTACCAGCAGTCAAGGACGAATTCCTCACGCTTCATGCTCTTGCCACATTGTGGACACCTCAGGGCGATATCATCCACGAAAGGACGGTGCAGGTCCAATCCATCTGGAACCGGGAACTCGGACATCTCCCTTAGCTCCTGGATCGAACCCACGCAATGTTCGTGACCCTCCATGCACCTCCAGATGGGCAGCGGCGTCCCCCAGTACCGACTCCGGCTAACGGCCCAGTCTTTAGCGTCAGCGATGAAGTTTCCGAACCTGAGGTCCCGGAAGGTCTCAGGCACCCATCGGATCTTCTCGTTCAATCGGGACATCTCGACCTTCACATCTGATGCCTTTATGAGCCAGGCGTCCCTGAGCTTGTAGATGAGCGGGGTCTGACACCTCCAGCAGAAGGGTGATGATCGTTTCATCAGACCCCATTTGAACAACGACCCTGAACCCTCGAGCATTCGTATCACTTCGGTGCTCGAACCTGTGACCGACTTGCCGGCGAGTTCGGGAATCTTCTGTGTGAACCTTGCGGTCTCGTCGACCGGATCGAACAATTCGAGTCCCTCGGCCGCTGATATCTCGAAATCTATCGAGCTGCAGGCAGGGCACACGTGCATTATCCCGGTGCCCTCCTCCTTGGTGACCTCGTCGGAATGAACGATCCTGAACGAATCGCCGGGCCGTCCCGAGTAATCGAACGGTGGAACATAGGATAGACCGACCAGCTCCGTGCCTGAGAAGGTGCGAAGCACCTTGCATGAAGGTAACAATACCCTCGAGCTACGGTCGCTCAGGAGCAACCTCTCGCCCGATGATTCGATAAGCACGTATCGTTGGTTTCCATCGACCGCGAGCAGGGCGTTCGCCACTAGGGTCCATGGCGTCTCGGTGTAGACCAGAGCGCTGGCATCTAACGTGTCGATTCTGAAGCGGGCGACGACGAATCTAGTCTCGACCTCGCCGAACCCCAAGGCCACTTCGTGCGTGCTCAGGGTGGTCCCGCACCGTGGGCAGTAAGGGACGACCTGCTTGTCCTTAACCAGCAATCCCTTCGAATGCAATTGTTTGACTGACCACCATACACTCTCAATGTACTCGTTAGACATAGTCATGTAGGCGTTCTCGAAATCGATCCAGTAGCCGACCCTACGACTCATCTCCTCCCAATCGCCCTTGTAGCGGAGGACGCTCTCGCGGCATCGTGAGTTGAAGAGTTCGATCCCGTATCGCTCGATATCTGCCTTGCTCTCCAGCCCCAGAGACCTCTCGACCTCCAGCTCGACTGGAAGTCCGTGACAGTCCCAACCGCCTATGTAGGGCAGGACCTTTCGACCGTTCATTATGTGGAACCTGAGGAACGCGTCCTTTACCGCGCGCGTGAGCGCGTCCCCGAAATGGGGTGGGCTCTTAGCGGTTGGCGGACCCTCGCAGAAGTACAGAGGAGTACCGTCGCGCATCCGCTCCTTGACCTCGAGCAGCACGCCCTCCCGCCCCCAGAGAGAGAGAACCTCCTCTTCTATGCCGGAGAAGGTCTCGCCGGCAGGTTCTCGGTAGTACTTCTTCATAACAACAAATCCCTCCAAAAGGCCTCTAATATAAACTCGGCAATGGGGGCAAGAATCAGCCGATAATTATGATAAGGCTATTGGCTGCCGAGTTCATCAGTCTGGGGATTACGGGCCGCGATATATAATACTTGGTCGCTCGCAATGGTCGCACTTGAGCATTGTAGACCAGTCAGAGATCGCATGTCTTGAGGGATTGGATCAGGTCTGAAGACCGCCATCATCCGACCCGGGTTTGGCCAGACCGCGTTCTGGCTCGTTCGGTCACCAGAAGGAAACTAAGAAAGGTCTAAATAATAGAGGATATATGGCGCACCAGCGCGCTAACCATGGCCTCGGGTGGTGCCTGGGCCAGATGGGGTGAACACGGATGGAAGAGCCCTTGTGCAACGTTGAGTTTCTGAAGAGCAACGCATCGTATGTTGCAAGAGTTCAGAGTGACCTTGGTGGAATGAGAGAGTACAGGAGCGCCAGCTTGGAGGAGATCCTTGAACAGGTGATCATAGACCTCCAAGAGGAATTCGAAGGCGCACGCCTGTAACATCGGGCTCGTACCGACCCTTATCAAAGCAGTCCCTTCCGGGAATGCCTAGGATAAGGCTCTTGTTGACCCTAAGGGCGCCTGAGCTTGGATAACCGCACCACGCGGATAGAGGCATCCTCGATTAGGGGGGGCGAAGACATGGAAGATAAGGACAAGAAGGAGTACGAGGAGATTATCTCGACGTACTATGGAGAGGAACAGGTAACGGCCCTGATCAGCTTCAAGATCGACACGAAGGGGTCCGACGAGGTCGCGGAGAAGATCGCGTCCTACGACCATATCGAGGATGTGTTCCTGGTCACCGGGGACACGGATATCTTCGCGAAGGCAAGGTTCCCTAATTATGGAGCACTCAAGAAGTTCATAGTCGACGATGTCGCAGACATAAACGGTGTGAAGGAGACCAAGACTTTCATGGTCGTCACCACATTCAAGGAAAGAGGCAAGATCAAGGTCGAAGTTGAGGAAGAGCAGAAGGAATAGTCTTCTCCGCCTTTCTCATTAATAATCACTTTCGAAGGTGAGCGCTATGGATATGGAAACAAAGCTAAGACAGATCATGGAGGTGTTGGACCAGCTGGCCGAGGACAACTCGGTCCCGAGGAACATCCGGCGCGGTGCGACACAAGCAAAGGAGAGACTGTCGCACAAAGAGGAGGCTTTGGACATCAGGAGCGCGAGCGCGATCATGATCCTCGACGAACTAGCCAATGACCCGAACATACCCCTCCACGGGCGGACGCTCATATGGAACATCATAAGCCAGCTCGAAAACGTGAAGTAGAGACGCTGGTTCCTGAAACACCATTCTTTTGTTCTTGGAGCGGAGGTAAGGACTCCGCACTCGCATTGTTCCATGCCATCGAGCTTGGAGCATCGCCCAGAAATCTTCTGACCATGCTGATCGAGACTGGTGATAGGTCACGAGGGCACGGATTGCCTGTCTCCGTGATTGATAGCCAAGCCAGAGCGATGGGGATCCCACTGATGACCAGGAATGCTTCCTGGGAGGGATACGAAGGGCAATTCAAAGATGCCCTGGACGAACTGAGAGAACTGGGGATGACCCATGGAGTCTTTGGTGACATAGACCTCGAAGGTCACAGGGAATGGGTCGAGAGGGTGACATCGGAGAGGGGGATGAAGGCAGCTCTTCCGCTCTGGAAGATGGGCAGAGGAGAGCTGCTGGCCGAGTTTTTCGCAGCGGGTTTCAAGGCCATGATCGTATCCGTCAAGGATGGCGTATTGGATAAGAGCTACCTCGGAAAGGAGCTGACACCGAGCGTCGTGAGTGAGATGGAAGCCATAGGAATAGATGCGGCAGGAGAGAACGGCGAGTATCACACGGTGGTGACGGACGGACCGATGTTCTCATACCCCATCGGATTGGATTCGAAGGAGATCGTCTCGAGAGACGGCTACCATTTCCTGTCCGTTATCGAATCACAATAGACCGCCTTCCGCGCGGATATGTTTAAATCAAAATGCCACATTCGTGCAACACAAGCGGCTGTAGTCTAGTGGTTAGGACTGAAGCTTCCCAAGCTTCAAGCCCGGGTTCGAATCCCGGCAGCCGCACTCCTATGCATAGCCAGACAAATATTCCTCGTTTTCAATCAAAAGTTTTTCTGCAACGCGGGATTTCTCGGGGCCGAAAAGCTCGAGAATCTCCTTTATCGCAGTGTCTTCCCGTCTCCTGCAGTAGTGGCTCTCGGTGGTCCTGGTCGAGGAACTTTCATAAGGTCGTGGTATACGAAGCCAAGGAGCGTTTTTCCGTACTTCACGAAGCCCCAGAGACCGAATACGAGTAGGATGATTGGCAACCCGAACTCGGAAGAGCGATCAATAACAACGAAGGGCATATCGAAGAAGTTGAGCATGAAGTGCAGGATAATGGCCGCGTATAGCCCGAACCTCATGAACAAGTATGCGAGGAAGAGACCCGTTACGGCAGCGGGGAAGAATTTCCAGAAGTCCCACCACTCGACGTGTGCCAGGCCGAAGATCAATGATGAAAATAGGGCTGCACCCGATTCAGGTATTCCAATCTCCATATTTCCGCCAAGAATGTACTTGATAGGACTGGCAACTCGTTCCCTTCGGAACAGGAAATCGATACACATTATGGGGACTCCGATAAGAAGTACGCGGGACTCGATTTCCTCCCATACTGAAGCGGTGGTGAAGATGCCGACCTGCATCCATATCTCATCGCCGAAATCGGGTATGCTTGGCTCGTGTCCTACAACAAGCAACGCGAAGTAGAATGCATTGCTGAGAAA
>JACZKW010000051.1:0-2192 GCA_014859835.1 Thermoplasmata archaeon
TCTGAACGCGTTTCCTGGGAATGTGGAACGGATACGTTTAATTATATTGTCATATATGCTCGAATCAGCGGGGTGGGGTAGTTTGGAAATCCCATCAGGCTCATAACCTGAAGATCGTTGGTTCAAATCCAACCCCCGCTACGGTCTATCCTTTTGATAATATATTAATATCAAAATATTATTGCCTGGTATGAGAGCCGATCCCTGCTATCTTTCGAGCCTTACGCTCCTGGGTCACCATTCCCATATTCAGAAGCCTGCAAGTGTCCCTCATGCGAAACCTCAGTTCCCAAATGCAACTGTAGAATCCATCGTCCTTCAGGTGGATAGACGCCAATCTCTTTATCGGCCGAAGGCCGAGCTTGTCGAATAGATGCTTGATGTCTCCGATCACCTCGCTATCGTAGAATGCGCGACAATACTCGATGGCATTGATGCCATGAATGCATGATAGGTCGAGCAATCCTGCCATGATGTTCCTCCCAGATCCTCTATGTCCGATTACTCTGTCGAGGACAGAGAAATCAATCATTGTATGCCTGCTCTGAACCAGGATGAAGCCGTTGTATCTCTGCCCATAGCATCCGCAGACACTACCTTCGCCATCGCACCAGGGTTGTAGCGCCGCGACCAGAGTGTGTGGATCGGTTGAGCCCATTATCCATTTCGGGATACGCATCTCCTTCGCGGATTTTTCGCCTTCAACGACGCCATTCAACATGAGCCAATCCGCCACGAATCTCGAGTAGATGAACCCCCTGATCGCCCTCGCGCCGTTCCCTGGAAGTTGAGGTGGTCCGATATCGTAGTCGAACACGTCCTTGCACAGCGATCTGAAATGCTCGTACAGGTCGGTCTCGTGGTCCGCGAACGTTATGTTGACCGTGCCTTCGCCGTCCTTATCGTCGCGTATCCAGATCGATCCTTCCGCCATGACATACGACACGATTGCAGCGGCCTTTCTCCTGAGCTCGTCGTTACTTTGCAGTTCTTCAACAGTCGGCAATTCGAGTCGTTTCTTGCACATCTCGCGATTGATATTGGCTGCATAGGAGTTCGCCCATGTGCGGTCCTTGATGACCGCAGCATTCCGCACTTCTTCTTCCAGTTCTGGGTCTGCTGCGATGGCCAGCATCCTATCCATGATCGAGATAGGCATCGTGAGCCTGCCCGAGTGGTAGTAGTGTGCCGAAGATTTCGGTATGTCGAGTGCCTTCGCGAGCTTCTCCGTCGTGCCGTACTTCGCCGCGGCGCAATCGACCAGTCTTCTCTGCAGTCCTTGGGGGAGTTCCGCCCGTTCCTCCTTCCTGTATGCCCCTCTGGTGCGTTTTGGTCCCATGATCTCATGGTCATCTGGCTATCTGACCGGATATGTGTCCTGACTGCAGTTAGTCTACATTCCCGCATACGCACGCAGGGTTCTGTCGATTATCGGGTGGTGGTCATAATGACCGCCCCACCGACTGACTCGTCCCATTCGGCTCCGACCTTGCGCCCATCTCTGGGTCGTAGAGGGTCATCACCACGTCATGCTGGAACGCGCCGGGGCTGAACCGTAAGCCCCCTGCCATCCCTTCCGGGAAGGCTGTCTGCAGCAGGTTTATGCCGGCGTTGACATGCCTGTCCGCACGCCAACCGCACTCACACTCGAACTCGGCGCCCATTCGGGAATGTTTGATCCTCCCACATATCGGGCACCTCCTGCTGCTGTTGTATGGATCGACCTTGATGACTGGCACACCTTTCCAGGCTGCCTTGTATTCGATGATGTTGTGCAGCTTCCTCCGAGGCCACGCACTCAATCTCCTGTTGAGTGATCTGTCCTTCTTCCGCTTGGCCATCCCCGTGAGGTCCTCGAGCACGACCGCCGCCCTATGCTCCTCCGCGAAATGGAGCACTGCGTTGGCCACTTGATGCATGCGGTACTCGATTCGATGACGTTCCCTTCTCCCCTCTTCGTTGCACAACCGCCTCGATGTCCGTCGATCGTGCGCCTTCCTCTTCTGAAGGCGCTTACGTCGGTCGTGATGCCTCGCCTGGATCACGGCGACATCAGGATATACAGCTTGGACAGGCAGGCTCTCCCCTTTGCTCAGGAACACGCCGTCCAAGCTCCTTTCATTGGTATCGAGCGACAGGGCCGTCTCTGGAGGGTATGGCCTAGGTGCACTCTTCCTGAAGGCTATTATGAC
>JACZKW010000052.1:0-7535 GCA_014859835.1 Thermoplasmata archaeon
GTGATATGATTACGAATCCGATCGCGAGATACAGCCCGAGCATGGTCCATCGGAGGGCTTTTGCAGTAGCCTGGTACCCCATCTCCTCTCCCGACCGTGTTCCGAGCATCGCCTCGCTCGTCGACACCTCAACGAATCTGATCGTTCTGACCCAGGTGTTGTACATGGCCGGGACTATGAGCACTATGGATGCAGTGACCGCTAGCAGAGTCAGGATGTCTGCCCGTCCTCCGACCAGGTACGCATAATCCTCTGCTCGCTGAACGAAACTGCCAAGGCCTACTAGGACCGAGATGACAATCACTATGTTCACGAGTATGCTCGAGATGTTGTTCCTCATCTCGTTCGATATCTTTCGGGAGGCGCGCGAGCGTCTCCTGAGATTCCTCATGACCAGATTCAGGTAGGACGCGAGGATTACCAGAGATCGCGGTGTCTTGGTCTCTATCGCTCTGATTATATCCTCTGTGGATTTGACGCTGTACGGCACGATCAAGGCAGTGATGGTTGTCACCACTACTATCATGGGATACAGGTCCGGACGGATATTCGGGTTCGTCGCTGCGACCGCTGCGATCATGAGGGAGAATTCTCCAATCGCGACCATGCTCAATCCCGCACCTATCGCATTCCTGGCACCGAATCCTGCCGCAAATGTGGATAGTGTGCATGAGAACAGTTTTGCCAGGATGAAGACCACGGTTATTATGACAACCGGGATGATGAACGTAGATGGATTGGCGAGTATGTCCAGCTCCATCAACATCCCTATGGCGAGTATGCCTATGGTTATGAAGAATATGGCTCCAAAAATATCCCTGACCGGCTCCACCTTCCTCATGACATCCGACGCGAATCGGGATTCAGATATGAGCACGCCCATGACGAATGCTCCAATGGCCTCTGAGAATCCGATAGCTATGGAGAAGTATGCCATGGCGAAGCAGAGCCCTAGCACGGTGACTATGAGGAGTTCACCTGAGCGCTGCTTCCCAATGTAATCGACCAGCCTTGGAACGACAGCAAGTCCGAATACGAATGCGGCGGCCACGAACACGCCCATCTTCAGAAGCAATCCTCCTAGCTGTCCCGGGTCGATGCCACCGGACGATACCAATCCGGATACGGATGCGAGTATCAATACGGCAGCGAAGTCTTCCACGATAAGCAAACCCATGACGAGTCTGGCCCGCTCCTTTTCGAACCCTCCGCTCTCCATGAGCGCTCGAACTATCATCATCGTCGACCCGACTGACAGGATAGCACCCAACAGGGTCGCCTCGAGAGAAGTCCAGCCCAGAGCAAGGCCTAACTGGAATCCGAATCCTATCATGAGTAGGATCTCCAGGGTGGCGGCTGCTATCACGGTTATGCCGAGCGCTCTCAGCTTCTTGAAGTTGAATTCGAGCCCTATTGAGAATGTGATCAGGATGATGCCTAGCCTTGCTAAAAGCTCGACGGACTCTCTTGACGAAGTTACCAAGGGACCGACGATGATCCCCGCTAGAAGATATCCTAGAATGAGAGGCTGTTTGAACCTGTGGAAGAGGACTATGATGACTGCAGCAACCGCTATGACGAGCGCCATGCTCATTACGAATTCTGTCTGCAAGTCTGCCATGATGACTGCACCGTTGCACTGAGCCCTGTCCCGGTCAAGCTCGAGGCATCCCCGTTCAGCCTGACCGCCCTCCCCATATCACGAGCAATAGATGCCCTGGCATCACCGATATGGGTTTGATTACTTAAGCTTGGTTCTTGTCCCGAGTATGCCTGGAGCGATCACTAATGATGAGTTCAAACATGAAAGGTTAAAATCCGAATAGGTTCATCAATGGTCTGGATGGCGGAAAGGCTCAGATTCTCTCAATCCCCTGATGGACAAAATGCCAGAACCAAGCTTTTCGGCCTTGGGAGTGCAGGATGCAACATGATCGAGCCTGCCACATACCCCAAGGTTGCGGTATCCACTTCGAGCGCTGATCTGGACCGTTCTGGTGCAGAGAGAAGGATTCTCTTGGGCCAGGATCGTTTGGTCGGAGCATATCATACCGATCGATCCGTACTGAAACAGATGCCGTCGATAGTCGGACATGAGGTGATGGATCTGTTCAACAATACCGATCTGGCATTTTTGATGTGCGGTCTCGGGGGTATCAGCGGGAGTCTCGGGACGAAGGTCTTCTCGACGCTCGCTCAGTCAAAAGGGACGCTTGAGATTGTTCTGGCTGCAACACCGTTCTCCGCGGAGAGTACCAGGAGACGGGAGTTTGCCAAACGGATCCTTGGTGAGCTGCTCGAAACATCCGCTGTCTGTGTCGAATTCGGGAACGACCAGCTGTCGACTCTGGCGCCGAACGTGCCTTTGTCAAAAGCCTTCTCGTTGATGAACAGTATCATGCTCCGACCAGTCATGGAATTGTGTGCAACGGCATCGAAATTGGACATAGGTCCACTTGGGCGGGTCATCGGTGATTCATCATATGGGCGGTTCGGACTGGGCATGGCGCGTGGCGATGAGCGTGTCGAACGCGTTGTCGACGAAGCGCTCAGTTCGCCTTGGTTCGATTACGATCTCGCAGAGACCGATGCTGGCATCGTGATCTATTCATCTTCAGATCCATGGGATAAGGAAATGGAGTCCATCCTGGGTTCTCTGGACTCTCATCTACCTCGTTGCCGCATGATCTGCGGGTCATATGCTGATCCTGCTCTTGGTGACCGGATAAGACTAAGTCTGATTCTCTGCCGCACGCTCTGAAGTCTTTTCGCCTCATCCAGCATCGTCACTCAAGTATTGGGAATCTCTGCACCAATGGGGTTCTGCTCCACCATCTGCCCAAGCCAATCCATTTGCCCGGCTGCACAAAGGCTATGCCGAGCAGTATGATCATATAGATTATGTGGTCATCCAGAACTGGATTGTTCTCTGGCGGCAGATTTGAGGACCACATGGTGATCATCAAGATCGCTCCACCAAATCCTGCAATCTGATTTGCGAATCCGAGAATAAGAGCGATTCCTAGAATGAGAACCGCTGCCATGAAGACTACGTCCACGATGGTATTCCCTGCGAGCCCTTCATAAAATCCGCTCAGCGGGCCAGAAGTCGCATAGCTCAAGAATCCCGTGGTCGGTGATCCACCATTTATCCATGAGCTTTCGGAAGATGTGGAATATCCTAGTCCGAACAACTTGTCAATGAATGCCCATAGGAATATCCAACCCAGACCTATCCGAGCAGATGCCCATACATATTGTTCCTTCGTCAACCTCTCCATCGTCGAAACACCTCACGCGATAACGTCGTTATATTGATTGGTGCTAGTAGAATATTAATCTATCTCCGAATCACAGAGTAGGTCATGAATTCCGTTTTTGTTCAATCCGAAAGGTCCGTGGCAATTTTGCTCTTTGATGTATGATTTCAGTGGATCTGAATATAATCCTTCTAATCATGAACCGAAAATGACTTAGTAGATGGGATAGATGTCTTTGATGCGCCAGTACTCTGAATCCAATGGTCTAAATGCCATTTTCTTTTGGGGAAAGGATTGCCTATTGGCGCAAATGTGGAGGGGAATCGTGAAAGCAATTAGAATAAGCGTTGCGTTGGTGCTGGTTGCGGTCGTATTGTCTGCGATGGCAGTTCCAATGATTGCGAAGAATGATGGTGGTGGCGGAAAGCCTGAGGCAACGGTCTTGTACCTGAGTGGGACACCTCGAGAGATGGGTCTTCAATATGGTGCTATGGCCAAAGACGCGATCGTGAGCAACGTGGCCCAGTTCTGGGATTGGGTCTCGACAAATGGATTGTCGCAGCAAGTGTTGATCGCGGACGCTTTGGCAGATGAGGCATACCTTTCATCTGCAGTGATTGACGAACTTAAAGGCATGTCAAAGACGTCTGGAGTCTCATACAACGATCTATTGGCGTTCAACAAGTTCGGAAATGACGATTACGAACAGAAAGCATGCACCTGCTTCGCCGCTGCTGGTAGTGGAACAACTGATGGTGTGCCTATCACATCAAAGAACCGAGATCAGAACAACATGCAGGTCCTCTTGCTCGTTGCTCCAGATTCTGGATACAAGTTCATCGGCATGATGTCCGCCGGTGCTGTCGGTATCTCTCAGGGTATCAATGAGATGGGCCTGTCCATTGGTCACACATGGATGCCAGTTCCTGAATACTATGATCCGGGCTACGCTCCGTTCATCGTAAACCAGATGGTGATGGAACAGTGTGCGGATGTGACTGAGGCTATCGCTCTGATCGGCGAGGTTCCGAAAGCCGAGGGCGCGACATTCATATTGTCTGATGCGTTCATAGCGGCCTTCGTCGAGACCGTTCCATCCGTGATCAATACGCCTGATACTGTGTACCAGATCATAACTGATGGAGCATATGTCCACACCAATCACTATGTAATGGAACCATTCTATTCTTGGGTATTGGACGGATCATTCCGTTACTTCTGGACACCATCGGTGGCGAGATACGACCGTGGGTTGGAGCTATTGGCCGAGAATCCCGTCCTTGACGTCCAGACTGTGATGAGCTTCACTAGGGACCTCGAGAACTTCGGGAACCCGAACACGAACGCAGTGAAGGATGCGCATCCCGAGATTCCAGAAGACTGCTGGTGGGACGGATGGCCAGGATTCTCCATCTCCAATGCAAGAACTGTGAGTGCTTCGGTATTCCGTTCTGATCCCATCAACGTGGACGAGTTGTCTGTGATGTGGATGGCGATAAACGGTCCCGTGTGGGCACCATATGTTGCATTGCACAATGCAATCCTCAACGAGCTGGATGTTGCGAGCGTACTTCTTCAGGATTATGTCAAGGGACTTGCCTGGAGCGCTGCATCTCAGCTTAGGAGCAGCGGGCTCTATGAGTGGGGCGATCTGGTTCCAGTATACGAGCAGTGGGAGAGCGAACAGCTCGTCGATGTGATTGCCAGCGAGGATGAGGCAAGAGTATTGCTCTCCAACGGTGAGATGGATGCCGCTTGTCTGTTGCTTACAGTCACTGATGGTGGAATCGCTCAAGCGGCAGTCGAGCTGATGCAGAGCTTGCTGGAGTCACCATTATCTGGTGAACTGGTTGCAGTGCCACAGTGAGTTGAGGATCACTATGGTCCCGACTAAACCCTTTATAATTCAATATTTTCAATGAATGATGCCAATTAGTTTGAAGAATGAACCAAAATTGGCTTCTAATAATAGATTCAATTAAAGTCGGGGAATCCAACCGGGAAGACCGGCGAGGGTCTACCCGTTTTTTCTCTTAATTCGATTCAACTGAAGTCTTCGAATGAGACAATCTCATCGAAGCTCTTCCTCTTGTGGGCAATCTTACGTTTTCCATCCTTGGGATAGCCGATGGCAAGCATGGCCACAATCGCATGGTCTTCTGGAACTTTGATGGCGGCTTTGACTGTATCTTCATCGAAACTGCCGATCCAGCAACTCCCCAACCCCTCAGCTGTGGCCTGGGTAACCATATTCTGCAGCGCAATCGTGACATCAACCGTATACCATTCCGGTGATCGCTTCTTATTTCCACACCCCACGATTACGACAGGGCACTCCGTCAGAAATTTAGCATATCTTCCGTGGGATAGGTTCTTCCTTCGAGAAGAGTCACGGACAACCACGAATTTCCATGGCTGGTAGTTCATGGCAGAGGGTGCGATCCGTCCCGCTTCTAGTATCTTTCTGAGTACCTCCTCCGGTATCTCCCTCGAGTCATATTCTCGGATGGATACTCTCTTGCTGATTGGGTCGATTGAATCCATGATGATCCCCCATTCATGGACCATTGCGTTAATTAGTCTTGCGCAATTGCCCGCTCGATTGATGCTGGGCGCCGTCAGCTATTCATTAGAGTTCATGCATTATCCCTCATCGGAGGATTATCGTTGGCCGATAAGCTGTCAATCACCGACCTGGAGCGAATGAGGGTCGGTGAACCATTCTTCAGCCGGAAGAATCGAGTGTTCAAAGTGGATATTGACGGAAAGATATGCGTGGCTAAAGTCTCTGGACCTGGTCGAGAGTGTTCGATTGCCAACGAATATGAAATTCTTTGCCGATGCAGACTATTTGGGGTATCTGTTCCGGAACCACTCTTGCAATTGGAGAACGCTTTCGTCATGAGCCATGTCGGCGGAGATAATGCGTCTGAGGTCTTTGATTCAAGTTTCGAAGGCGCGGGTCAAATGGCGGGTGATGTGGCATTGGACCAACTCGCCAATCGTTTTGCGTCCTGGTTATACTCTTTCCATGAGGCGTTCGATTTCGGGCGGGTCAGAGGGGATTCGATACTTCGCAATTTCATCGACGCCCCTGAGAAGCTGGTCGGAATAGACCTCGAAGAATCCCATGAGGGCGATCCAATCGAAGACTTGGGACAGGTATGTGCATATATCATAGCCACAAGACCGATGTTCGTTGATACGAAGTTTGATTTCGCTAGGAAGTTGACCGCTCGGTATGAGGATAGAATCAAGGATGACATCAGGTCAAGGTTGCCCGGCTCGGTCTCCTGTGCTTTGAGATATTATGGCGGATTCAGGAGCGACCACGTGCTGATGAACGAATGGGCTGACAAGATTGCCACCTGGGACCAATTCTAGATATGAACGATCGAGTCGATCTCATAGCATCTGGAGAAATAGATGATTGCCACCGCCAGAGCGATAGATGATATGACCAGCAAGATGTCCCACACGGTCATTTGAAGTGGCTTGAGCAATGTTCGTTTTGGGTATGCGCCGAATCCTCTTCCCGTCATGGATGCTGCAAGAGTGTTGACCTTCGACATCGCTGAGATCAGCATCGGCATGGTCGTATATCGTGCCGCCCGGACAATCCCCTTGATGCTCTTGTCCAACCTCAAACCTCTAGTGACCTGAGCGTCGCGGACCGCGCTCAATTCCACCTGGAACACAGGAACGAATCTCATCGCTAATGCCGGCAGGTATGCGAATCTGTACGGTACGCCAGAGCTTATGAGTGCAGAGGAGAAATCGGATGCTCTCGTCGTGGCGACGAATATCCATGACATCGTAATCAAGGCCAGAAATCTTCCAGCGATCAAAACCCCTGTTACTATTCCTCCCCAATTGACATCGAGGAACAGTATTGTGATAGCGATATCTCCCGAATGGTTGAATATCACTTGGGCGAGGAATATGGCGAAAGCGAACCACATGACGCCTTTAGTCAGTGTGCTCCTTGCATTTGTCAGAACCTTTGCCACGATTACCACTGCCACAAACAGAACCATGTATGCAGGATCGGAAATCTGAAAGACCATGACTGATAGTACAATCAAGATGAGGAACTTGACCAAGGGGTTGATGGCATTAGGCTTATCCATCCATCTTCCCTCCCTTTGGAAGGAGATCCTGCCACGACTCTTCAGATATTCTCTCAATAGGTCCATCAGCAACTACCCTGCCATGCCTCATGATCAGGGTGTCTGTGCAGAATCCTCTCGCGAATTGAATGTCGTGAGTCACGAC
>JACZKW010000053.1:0-9743 GCA_014859835.1 Thermoplasmata archaeon
CTCTTCAAGGAAGTCCTGAAGGCGGTGTCCCTCCCGCTCTTCGTATATGGGTGCGGGTTCGAGGAGAAGGATGCCAAACTGATGGAGGCGATTTCGAACGCTGGCAAGGGCGAGCGCCTGTTTATTGGTCTGGCGGAGGAGAAGGCATACAAGTCCCTGACGGCTGCGGCCATGGCGAACGGTCATGGTCTGGTGGCCTTCTCGAACCTCGATATCAACCTCGCGAAACAGATCAACATATTGCTGATGGATTTCGGCATGAAGCCCGAGAACATTCTCATGGACCCGCTCATGGCACCGCTCGGCATGGGCCTGGAATACTCATACTCCGTCATCGAGCGCCTGCGAATAGGCGCCCTGATGGGTGACCCGGTCCTCCAGATACCGATGATCTGCGATTGCTCATGTGCGTGGACCGTGCCAGAGGTGCTCGAGGAGGACGATGGCAAGGGGACGCAGGTGGAACGAGGCGTCAATTGGGAGGTCATCACCGCTGAGGCCGCTCTGATGGCAGGAGCGGCCCTCGTCATAACCAGGCATCCAGAATCCGTCAAGCATATCAGGGCGACGATCGCCGATCTCTACGGGGGTGTGTGAATGCCCACCGCGATGGAGATATACAAGCTTCTCCCGAAGAAGAACTGCGGAGAGTGCAAGTTCCCCACATGTCTGGCGTTCGCGATGCAGCTCGCGAACCAGAAGGTCGCCCTCGAAGCCTGTCCGTATGTCAGTCCAGAGGCGAAGGCCGCGCTCGAGGAGAGCGGCGCCCCGCCCATCAGGCTCATAACGTTCGGCACTGGTGACATGGCCGTCAAGGTCGGCGACGAGACCCAGCTGTTCAGGCACGACAAGACGTTCTACAACCCCACGGTGATAGGTCTCATAGCCGACGATTCCTCAGGGTCACAAGGGATCAAGGACGGGGCCGCACTTGTGAAGTCGCTGTCCTTCGAGAGAGTCGGACAGAACATACGTGTCAATTCGATTGCAATCAGGCATTCGACCGGGGACCCGAAAGAATTCCTAGAAGGTGTGAAGCACGCATCATCGGAGGGATTGCCGATGGTCCTGATGACCGAAGACCCGGGGCTGATGGGAGAGACGTCTGTCGCATGGCCCAAGAGGCCGTTGCTCTACAGGGCCACACCGGCCAACTTCGATGCGATGGTCGAGGTGGCCAAGCGGTCGTCGTGCCCGCTCGTGATCGGGGGAGCGGCCACGCTTGACGAGCTCTCGCAGCTGTCAGAGCGGGCGAAGAAGGCGGGAGTCACGGACATCGTCCTCGAACCGGTTCAGGGCACGTGCGTCCAGCTCCTCGAGAGCATGACAGTCATGCGAAGAGCCGCTGTCAAGAAACATTTCCGCCCCTTGGGATATCCGACCATATCTGTGCTCGGATCGTCCGATCTGGACAAGGGCAAGGCGACGATCGGCGTGGCGAAGTACTCGTCCATCGTGC
This sequence comes from Thermoplasmata archaeon, assembly GCA_014859835.1. GTDB lineage: Archaea > Thermoplasmatota > Thermoplasmata > UBA10834 > UBA10834 > UBA9653. The sequence continues at coordinate 1,460 of JACZKW010000053.1, forward strand.
TCATGGACGAGTTGTCCAGAGGGTTCGTCTTCCCTCTCATGGTCCTCAGGCAGAACATCTTCACCGACCCGCAGGTCCCCATCCAGGTGAAGCCCGGATTGTACAAGGTGGGAGAACCGAACGAGAAGTCTCCCGTCATGTTCACGACCAACTTCTCCTTGACATACTTCACCGTACGCGCAGACATCGAGAAGAGCAAGATGCCCGCCTGGCTTCTGGTGATAGACACCGAGGGTCAGTCCGTCATGACCGCGTTCGCGGCAGGGAAGCTCACGCCGGAGTCGGTCACGGAGGCGATAGAGAAGGAGAAGGTCAAGGATGTCAGCAAGAGGAACGAGATCGTGATCCCCGGGATGGTCAGCAGGATGAGCGGCAAGCTCAACGAGCTCTCGGGGATGAAGGTGATCGTCGGCTCGCGGGAGTCCTCAGGCATACCCAAGATGATCAAGTCATTCAGCGGATAGGCTCAGCGTCCCACCCGTTCAGATTCGACGGCCCTGCCGACATCGGAGAACGCAGGGTCGCTCGCTGGCATGTCCATGAGCGATTCAGTGTCCTTCGCGTGAGCGCACAGCCATGCCGACCCCCTCACGCTGTACACAGCATCGAACCTGTCACTCGAGTATGATGACAGGTCTTGTCCCTGGCTCAGCTGATCGACCACCAGGACCGTCCTGGAGATGTTCAGGGCCATCTCCTCTGCGAGGTCCGCGATCCTGTTCGCGGCCGACAGCGACGATTTTGTCGTATCGCAGAGGACGAACAGCACCTCTGTGGACCGTGTGGTTCTCCTGCTGAGGTGTTCCATCCCTGCCTCGTTGTCTATCACGACATGATCGTATCTCTCCGAGATCGAATCGATGAGGTTGCGTAGCATGTTGTTTATGAAACAGTAACATCCGGGCCCTTCGGGTCTGCCCATCGTGAGCAGATCGAAACCGTCTCCCTCCCTGAGCGCCAGCCTGACCTGGTAGTCTATGTATTCCTGTTTCGACATGCTAGGTGGCGGCTCCTCGCCGTAGGATGCAAGCTCCTCTCTTATGTCTCCGAGGGTCCTTCCAGGTCCTTGTCCGAGCTTCGCGCCGAGGTTGTGATTCGAGTCGGCATCCACCGCGAGCACGACCTTCCCTGTCTTCCTGTTAAGATGCCTTATCGCCATCGCGCAGAACGTGGTCTTGCCAACTCCTCCCTTCCCGGCCACGGCTATCGTGTAGGTCATGCGACATCCCGCCAGTCGTTGGCGTGGTTCGCACTGGGGAATCTTCCAAGATCCGTATGGGGGATGAACAGAGATGCGGAGAACTCCTCGTAGAATTCGTTGTCCACACTGAGTTCGAGATATGTCATCTTTTTCAGTATCTTCGATGTCTCCCGTCTCGCATCCTTCGATACTAGCGCTAGCTTCGCCCCTCCCAGAGCTCCGTTGCCTATGAACCTGTACTTCTTCCTGGGAACATCCGGGAACATCCCCAAAGTCACGGCCCTGGTCATGTCCAGATGGAAGCCGAACCCTCCAGCGATGACTATGCTCGACAGGCTCTCCAGATCCTTCCCGGTCTTCCGCAACAATACGGAGCACGCGCCGTAGATGGCCGCCTTCGTCCTCAGGATGTTCTGCAGGTCCGCATCCGTTATCACGAGGTCCGAGGTGGCTCCTTCGTGGAGACGCTCCTTCCTTTCTATGACATATTCCAGACCTTCTTCACCGGTTCTCACCCTGTCACTGTACCTTTCCTGTATCCTGGCCTTGCGGTCTATCACGCCTCTCGCATACATCTCCGCCATCAGGTCGACGAGGCCGGACCCGCAGACACCGATCGGGGCCTGGTCTCCTATCACATGATATTTCGCAGCGAGATCATCGTCTATCCTGAGCCTGTCTATCGCGCCGTCCATCGCCCTCACGCCGCAGGCGACCTCTCCTCCTTCGAACGCTGGTCCGGCTGAGCAAGAGCATGAGACCATCCAATCCCTGCATCCGAGGACCACCTCTCCGTTGGTGCCCACATCGATCAGGAGATGAGTCCTCTTCGATCTGTGCATCTCACTGGCCAGCACATCCGCGATGACGTCCCCTCCTACATACCCTGCTCTGGATGGGAATGTGAAGACCGAACCCGCCCCGTTCATCATCAATCCGAGGTCTTTGGCCTTCATCGGGGGAATGTGGTGAGTCACCGGGACGTATGGCTCCAGTCGGACATGGTCCGTCGATAGCCCGAGGAAGAACTGCGTCATCACGGTATTGCCCGCAATCGATGCAGCCACGATGTCCTGTCGTGAGAGGCGCTCGCCGTCCATCTCCTTCCGTTCCTCCATGACTCTCTTTATGCACGAGTTCACCGTCTCTCTCGCCAATGACGTGAGTTCATCCAGTCCGTTTTCCTCACCGAACATCATTCTGGCAATCACATCATCGCCATGTGTCATCTGTCTGTTGAAGTCTGAAGCCGTCCCCAGAACCTCTCCAGTGTCGAGGTCGATGAGGTCGACGACGACCGTGGTCGTCCCTATGTCGACCGCGATCCCGACCGCACTCCCCCTCGTGTCCCCGGGCTCCACTCTGATTATCTCCACGGGTCCTGCCAGATCGGACTGGGTCGCAGTGACCTTCCATCTCCCGTCCCTCAACGCAGATGGCAGGTCTCTGAGACCTTCGAGCGAGATCTCGGACCGTGCATCGTCCATCGCACGCATCATCCTCTCTCGGTCCGCCAGGTTATCGGAGAGCGTCGCAGGATTCATCTCCAGGAAGCGTTTGGTCACCCAGGGGGTCGTCCGCTTAGGCATCTTCTGTACCGATTTCGTCACTATCTGGTGCTTTCCGAGCCTGTACCTCGGCAGCACATGGACAATCAGATCCCCTTCTATTCTGGAAGTGCATGCGAGTGTGATGCCTTCTCGAACCTCTTCTTCTGTCAGATGTTCGGACCCTTCGGTGATGGTCTTTCCATCTATCTTCACCTTGCAGCGCCCGCACTTGCCGTTCCCACCGCATACCGCATCAATCGGTATGCATGCCAGTCTGCCTGCCTCCAGCACTGTCGTTCCCCTATCGACGGTAACCTGCTTTCCATCCGGTCGGAACACTACCCTCAGACTGTTCCGCCCTTCGTCAGCTGTCATGCTGGACCGGCCGGCACAGTAACCACTTGCGTCTCTAATAACTATTATGTACGGTATGCGGGAGCCTACGATGTGCCGTATGATGCGAACATTTCATAAGTCCTGAATGAGTACGTTCCCTCCGGAGAAAGGGGGTTCGGCTTGATAGTTGTGGGCGAGAGGATCAACGGACAATTTCCTCTGGTTTCGAAAGCGATAGATGCCAGGGATGAGAAGACGATTCAGAGCATGGCGTTGGAACAGATATCTGCAGGAGCGGACGTCCTTGACGTGAACACTGGTCCGGGGAGGGATGACGGTCCTGAAGCCATGGCCTGGCTCGTCAAGACCATCCAGGACGCGGTCGATATACGGCTTGCGATCGATTCTCCGGGGTTGAAGGTTCAGCAGGCAGGCTTGACGGCGTGCAAGCGCACGCCTCTGATCAACTCCACGACTGCCGAGGAGAAGCGCATGGAGAAGTTCTTCCCACTGGCTCTCGAACACAATGCAGAGATCGTCTGCCTGACGATAAACGAGAAAGGCATTCCCAATTCGGTGGATGGACGGACGGAGACTGCGATGCTCCTGCTCACAAATGCCATGGACAAAGGGATCCCACCAGAGAACCTGTATCTGGACCCGGTCGTGCTGCCGATCACAGCCGCTCAGGATCAGTGCCCCGTCGTCTGCGACGCCATCACTGCGTTCAGGGCACTCAACACTCCTCCTCCAAAGACAATAGTCGGGCTGAGCAATGTATCAAGCGGCGCGGAGGAGCGCAACCTACTGAACAGGACATATCTCGGCATGCTCCTCGGTCGTGGTCTGGACGCTGCGATCGTTGACCCGCTCGACCTCGAGTTGGTCAAGGAGCTCAAGGCCGCTGAGGTCCTGTTGAACCACAAGCTGTACGCCCATTCGTTCCTGAGGGCATGAGGTGGACCGTGATGATCGGAGGCAGGAACAGCCATGACGATGCCCTTCGGGTCGGATGGGACAGTCTGAAAGAGTGCGGCATCGGCGAGTTCTCCCTTGCTGGAGCGACGGTGGGCACAGACGCTTCTCAGCTGAAACTGAAAGTGATGGATCGTGTCTGCAGGATCGACCTCAGCTCGGAGAGGATGAGCTACGAAGATGGTGAACGGGAGGACGTCAGCGCCTACCTCCGGATACTGACCCTTCATTATCTGGTGGGTGCGAGGGACAAGTCTCCATCGGGTGTCATGGTCTCATTCAGGGAGTTCGAAGGCGGTGCGCTCTACTACTCCGCATTCAAGAAGAGGACGATCGATGTTCTGACTGGCACATTCGGTGATGACGCCGATAGCCTTCGGAGAGCTGGCGAAAGGTTGGGGGCGACCACACTTTCGAGTGGGTCCGTGTCGTTCCGTGTGAAGTTCTTCCCAAAGCTTCCGGTCGACGTGTTGTTTTGGCTCGGTGACGAGGAGGTACCATCATCTGCGAACATACTCTTCGACGAGACCGCGGGGAAGATGATCGCAACCGAAGACCTGTCCGCACTCGCAGGCGCCCTATGCATCCGATTGATCAAATCGTCGTCCAAGGCCGAACCTGTCGGATCGAAATAATGAGCAGAAGCCCTGGGATGACCAGATGGCACTCACTGCGTGAAAGTCTCGCCCTTCTCGTATTTCTCCCTGAGGTGCTTGAGGACGATTTCCCTGTCCCTCCTCAGGTGGCTCTCGTACCAGACCTTGATGACATCCGCGAGTATCTCGTGGTACTTCTTCTCGTCGAACTTGGTGATCGGTATGTCCATGAGCACGTAGTTGCTGAAGATCCTCTTCCATCCAGCGTACTTGTAGTAGTGCTCCCCCTCGCAATATTCGAAGGTGAGCCTGAAATTGGTCTGGCTATCGACGCTGTAGAACCATGCCTTGAGCGAGTCGCCTACCCTGCCCTGGGTGCGGTCCGTGAGGGCGACGTTCTCGACGCCACTGAAATTGAAGTCCTGCTTCAGGTCCCACTGTTCGGGATACACGACGAAGTGGGCGAAATTAGATGGCTCGGGCGACATCGTGTAGTGCACGTTGATCTTGTTGAACCTGATCCAGATTCTGAAAAGGTCCTGTAGTAGGTTCCTGTTGATCTCTATCTTCTGTGTGTTCTGCTCGACCAGGTTGTCTGTGATCTGAAGCGTCTTCTTCTCGAGCTCCTCGTCGAGCGTTGCGAACCAATCAGCTTCTTTCTCTTCGGCCTTGGCCATGCGCATCCCTTTGAATGGTCATGATATTACATGAATATAAGACTTTGGTATTTATTCATAACGACGATTATTTTTCTGGCTACCCCTGATTTGCCGTTCGGAAGGGTCTCCCCTCAAATGTGTCTACACAGCAACGTAGAAGTAACCAAATCTGATTCATGGAAACGGTACCATGGGCTTCTGGGATTCGCTCATCGATTGGCTGAATCAGTATCAGGCAGATCCTGCCACCTACCTATTTCTGTTCTTTCTCTTCTGCGTCGCCGCAGCAATAATTCTCCCGATACCAGTGGAGATACTGCTCGTCGTGCCAGGCGTCCCATTCGTGTACAAGGCGATCGTGATGGGCCTCGGGAAAGGCTTGGGCGCCTTCGCCGTATTCCATATAGGTGGGGAGATAGAGCAGGTCGTCAGGAGATTCTCCAAATGGCGCTGGTTCAAGTGGCTCTTGGACAAGAGCGAGATATTCGTCCGTAGGTACGGCTATGGTGCGATGTACGTCATCATGTCCGTGCCAGGCATGGTAGACACCATACCCCTCTACATATTCTCGATCCTGAACAAAGAGGGCGAGCTCATGACGCGCAAAGGCTTCGTCATCGTCAATGTATTGGCGGGGGTGACCCGGGCGGTGTTGATCTACACGTTGTTCCATGCGTTTGACATAGAGTTGTTCGGCTGATGATCCGTATCATAATCCGTTCAGTGTCTGGATGATCATGTGATCTTCTGCACGGACTTCAGCAGCACGAGGTTGTCTTCCATCTCGAGCTCGAAGAGCTTCTGCGGCACGGTCGTCATGCGCATCTTGGGGATGCTCAGGTAGTGTCTGATCCGATCTCCCGCGCGGTCGGTCCTGATCTCCATGACGCCATCGAAATCATGGGCCATCATGCTGAACAATTCCTCCCGGATGCCCATCGGGAACGTATGGATGACCACGGTCTCGAACGCCCTGAGGTCGGCGAACGCCCTCCTACCCCATCGCATGATCTCTATCGGAGTCCTGCCGGTCAGAGTGCCAGGCACGCTCTCGCAGACGGCTCTCAGGCCTTTCAGGTTCGGCAGGCGTTCCACGGCCGACGCGAGGCCGTCCTGGAGCATGCGCTCGTCGTCGACCTCGGTGACGGTGATGATCTTATTCTGTATCTCCTGATCGACACCCATGGCAGATGTGCGCTTGTGCAAAGAATAGCAATCGAGTATGATGAGCTGATCGTTCGCTACTGGCTCCAGCACATCGAACCCCTGTTGCTTCATGCTCCTTATGAGGCTGGCAGGTGGTCGCGACAGACAACAGTAGATGGCGGGGAAGCCATGTTTCACGCCCTCGGCTATGAACTGCTGTAGTATGCATTCCGTGAAATTAGACGGTTCCGCCCGGATGGCGACCGTCGAATTGGTCGGTATCCCTCCCTGCAACAGAGTGTCCAACCCATGGACGCCGAATGGCACCCTTGCGATTATCATCTTTCTCCACCGTGTGATGGCCGCCGTGGGTATTTGCCGTTTGCTGCAACTTCGCGGTCACCTGCTCGGCGGAGACTCTATCACGGTCTCGGGCTCGTCCTTGTGCGCGAACCTGATTAGCAGGACCGCTGCTATGACGAGGGCGATGCCCGCGATCTGGATCCCGTTGATCGCCTCGTTGATGATGATGACTGCGAGGATGACGCCTGCGACCGGCTCTATGCCCGCGATTATGCTCGCTTTGCTGGCCTGGATGTGCCCGAGGGCCATCATGGCTATGACGAACGCGATTGTGCCAGGCACCAACCCTATGAGTAGGATGTACAGCCAAGCATCCGTGCTGAGCGATGTCTCCATCAGGGCGAACGGATTGACTATGATGATCAGGGCCGGCAGCATCAGGATGGACATGTACAATGCGACCGTGTTGGACGAGTACTTCACCATGAACTTCTTCGCCCAGAGATAGTAGACCGCCGCGGCCACGGCGGTGAACAGGCCGAGGCCGATCCCCCAGATGTTCAGCCGCATGTTGTCGAGGTCGTATGCTCCCGCGATGAGGATCGCTCCGATGAATGTCAGTGGGAGTGCGACCGCCTTGACGGTCGTCATCTTCTCGCCGAGGAGGAACACCGAGGCGATTGTGACCATGCTGGGATAGGTGTACAGGAGTATGACTGCGGTCGCGACCGAGGTCAGGTCTATCGCGTTGTACCACGCGAGAGAGAAGAGTGCACCGGTGATGGTGGCGAACACGAGCAGGGCCGGCAGGTCTCGCGCGCTCACTCTGAACGCCTTTTTGTCGAATACCGCGAGGATGATCATCAGTACGATTGTACCTGACAGGGCTGCGAACACGGCTACTTCGTTTGCAGTCGCCCCTTTGTCGTCGATGACGATCTTCGTCAATGTGCCCGATGTGCCCCACAGCACTGCGGCTGCTGCCATCATTCCATATGCCATGTTCTTGGTAATCTTCACCAATGCGGGCACCTTTGATGGGGGTATGGCAGTTCCCCTGATGAACCTAACCCAGGTTCTGTCAATTATCGGGTGGTAGTCATAATGACCGCCCCACCGATTGACTCGTGCCATTCGGCTCCGACCGTGCGCCCATGAATGGGTCGCAGAGGGTCATCACCACGTCATGCTGGAACGCGCCGGGGCTGAACCGTAAGCCCCCTGCCATCCCTTCCGGGAAGGCTGTCTGCAACAGGTTTATGCCGGCGTTGACATGCCTGTCCGCACGCCAGCCACATTCACACTCGAACACGGCGCCCATTCGGGAATATTTAATCCTCCCACATATCGGGCACCTCCTGCTGCTGTTGTATGGGTCCACCTTGATGACTGGCACGCCTTTCCAGGCGGCCTTGTACTCGATGATGTTGTGCAGTTTCCTCCGAGGCCAGGAACTCAACCGTCTGTTGAACGACTTCCCGCGCTTCCGACTAATCATACCATTCAGGTCCTCTAGCA
>JACZKW010000054.1:0-5208 GCA_014859835.1 Thermoplasmata archaeon
GAGTTTACAATGCTCGTAAAGACAATGTAATAGGTGCCATCGGATGGGAGAAGGATGTCTTTCTGATATGCATAGGCGAAGACTGTCTGGGTGAATGGTTCGAACTGAGTCTCGATGTAATAGTCAGCGTCTGGGCGGATCACGAATGCCCATCCCATGGCCCCATATCCTTCGGGGATGGTCAGATTACTGCTGTCGATGATGTTTTGAGCAATCTCATCAGGATTCGGTAGCCCTGGTCCGAGGAGTAGGATACACGGTTTAGCCAGCGCGCTGTGAACAGGCACTCCCACTTCGAATCGGAATTCCTCACCGCTTCGCCCTTCGAAGACATAGTACTTCGCTCCTGAGGGGTCGCACGGAGTCATGGCTGGCACTTCCCCATAGAATGCATATGAAGTCACCAGATCGTCAATCCATTCAGCGTCCTCGTATGAATCTCCTCCCGTATCGAAGGCCGGTAGGTGAGCTAAGGAGTTCGAAGCCATCATGGGAAAAGCAGAGATCGAAAGGAGTGATACAATAATGATCAATTTGGTCCTTCCGAATGATTGATGGAACGACAGACTCTCACCACTTCCAGAATACTCAATCGACAAGCCATCGTATAACATTTATCGTCTAGAATTGCCGGGTGCTAATATGAATCCGCAATTACTGCAGCATGCTAAGCAGATGGAGAGCTCTATTTCGCAATTTCGACACCGCATCGCCATTTCTCGATTTCCGAATCGCTCTCGAAGGCTTAATGGCTTCTCTCAGGGATTGGATCGAAAAAGACTTGAACCCACCAAAATGATTGGCTCGACCGATTTAGGTACATGATACCCGTTCTATCGCATCTTTGGGTGGCAATCGGAAAATGGCGCGCAAACCTTTTCACTTTTCTGATAGCTCACCGGTTTGGCCCACGCGTCATGCGGTTTCTGCCAATGAGAATTGAGCAAGAGTGGTTTCCGTTGACTTGTGTATGATCCAGACAAGGCAGGTTACGGCCTCCGGCAACGAATCTTCCAGCTTGAACATGAGGTAATCCCCAACGCCGAGAGATTCGTTACGCTGCATTTCTGTTACCAGGAGTTTGACATCGCATGTGATTAGGCTCAATGTGCCAAGATCCTGTGTGAGCGTATAATCGCCGAATCCCTCAGCATCAATATTGTCCCAGCATACAAGTTCAATTCCATCGCTGAGGTATACATTCACTTCGCTCCAGGGAACCTCAATCAGAGCGTGCGTGCAGGTCACTCCGAAGCTTTGCAGAGCTTCAATATAATCCACATCGAAAGTGAGGAATTTTCCCGAATTGAACGGATCGTTTAGCAGATTGTCGGTGTTGTCTCCGATGCCGTTACTGTTCGCATCAGCCCACTCGGTCGGGTCGTTGGGAAAAGCGTCTCCATTGTCTCCGTATCCATCCTCATCGGTGTCCTTCCACTCTGTCGAGTCGTATGGGAAATCGTCTCCAATGTCGGCGTAGCCATCTCCGTCGTGGTCTCTTATCGAAGCATCCCAGGAAAGGTCAGAGCTGTAAAAGACGCCCAGAATGGAGCCTATCAGTATTGCCGGGGCAGCAATTGCGTGTATCAATATCAGCCATCTGCGTCGCTTGGCATGAGTCTTTGGCACTGATGATGCGGGGACGATGCGATCCTCAGACGTCTGAATGCCGCCACAATCGCCGCAGAATTTCTTTACTTCTGGGTTCTCGGCCCCACACTTCGGACATTTCATGTCGTTCCACTCGACCCTTCCCCTGATGCCCTTCCGCCCCTATGGCCTTTTCTCATAAGGGATTAGGTGCAAACCCCTATGACTTCTTTGAAGTGGCGACATGCGACTGCAAATGTAGAAGCGGTTTTCCATGAATGTTAATATTACCCCCAAGGGCTATACTCAACATCCATGTCGAATGGCTCAACCTCCGAGATCTCTGTAGAGAACCATCCTGCGGTCCGCCGCAAACCGAAAAAGGGTGGAGTGCCTCGTGTTGGATCTTGGGAGAATGTTATGACAGCAAGCAGACTCTCCAAACCAATATCATCAAAGGCATGGATTGTCATATTTCTCGTGATTCTGGCGGTTGTGGTATCGCTCAGCTTGATTTCCCAGTTATCTTGAGAAGGGGACGCTGGATGCGGCCACCGGGCCGCGAACCCAGAGCGAGTCAGGAGTCCTTTTTCTGATTTCAATCAAAGCGGCTAGTGGCGGGCTCAGTGGGTATCGTCATTTGAGCATGCCAGCATTCCACGAGTTCGGCTCAATCATGGAGTATACTGCACTCGTGACAGACCATTTCTGCTTTCTCAACTATGATTGACCCTGAGGGAATGAGGACCCTTTTCGTCTCCTGTCTCATGAGCTGAACACATAGATCATCGTCAGAATGCCGCACGCCAAGGCAATCGCAGTCACGACTGCGGCTACCTTCACCAACGACAGGGAGGTGTTTCCTATCCGGATCACGGCTTCCCCCTCTTCCTCCCGCGCGATGGTGAATAATCCGACCCAGAAGCATAGGGTTACGAGTACACCTGGGAACAAAGACAACACTTCGAAGTAGATATCCCCGTCGAAGACCGTCGGGCGGAGGTAGGGGACAACTGACAATGCAGTCGCGCTGATTCCTCCCGCAGCGCCTAACCCCTTGTACAGCAAACCTCCGTAGCCCCACCTGTAGTCGCTGAAGGCGAAGTAGGCCAGAATAGCCGTCAGAGCTGCCAGAATAGCCGTCTCTGCGACCATCTTCAGGATGGAGGAGTCGTTGAGAGCATGCGTATAGTAATCGATTGTGGCCATTCCCTCAGGAAGGGTCCCTAGAAAGGTAACCCGCAGGTAGTATCGTCCATCGACTGGGCATTCAAATGAACCGGCATTCTGAGTCCCTGACAGGTTCAGTCTCTCGTCGATTTTGATGTCCAGCGGGTCGGTTCCATCAACGGTGTAGATGACGAACCAGCACGCTTCACTTGCCTCGTATTCATAGTAGATTGAATCGCCTGCATCCAGCTCATATATCGCGAGCATCATCTTCTGGTCGTCCGATGTACTTGCCTCGCCTCTCCCCTGGTAGTAGTCCGAGACGACCCTCCATTCCAAGAGATTCGCCACCACGAACATCGATATGCAGACAGCTGTAACCAACAAGAATACACGCCGAGTGCCTTTGTCAACGGGCATTGCTCCATCTCCCAAGTCTCGGAGACTGCATTTGCCCATATATCACGGTTCTCGTGCACCTGCCTCTGCCGAAGTCCTTCTCTGAAGGTTGAGATTCTCAGCGCCTTTGACGAGTCTGTGACTTGTCCGAGTGCAAGAAACCTTTAATTGAAAACGAAAAATATTTGTCTGGCTACGCATAGGAGTGCGGCCGCCGGGATTTGAACCCGAGTTTTGAGCTTGGCAAGCTCAAGTGATAACCAGACTACACTACGGCCGCATACTGGTTGTACGCCTCAATACACAGGGCCCATTTATATCTTGTGCGGAGTCTAGCTCTATTCACGTACATTCTTTTCCTTCCACTGGATAGCTTCTCCGACCAGGTAAAGGGACCCTATCACGCAGACCCCTTTCCCAAGAGTGCTCTCCAAAGCCATCTCAATCCCTCGTGAGGAAGTCATCGAAACGGATGAATGACCTTTGAACTCCTCCTTCACTATTTCATACAGGGTATCTGCAGGTAATGCTCGTTTGTTGTTCACTTGGGTGGCTATTATCTTTGATGCGTGAGGGGCCATGGTCCGAACGATCTCCCTCGCGTCCTTGTCATTCATACAGCCGACCACGAAAGTCATCGGTAGTGTACCAAGCGCTTCCAGAGTTAAAATTGCCATCCGCACGCCATCAGGATTATGGCCTCCATCGAAGATCAAGAGTGGTTCTCGTTGCACAATCTGCATTCTCCCTGGCCATCTGGCATTTGTCAATCCCTTGCGGATCTCCTCCTCCGTTATGTTGTCTCCCTTTTCTGTCAGACATTCCAGGCAGGCGATTGCTGCAGCGGCGTTCTCCGCCTGATATCCCCCGATCAGAACAGTTTCGAGACCCATCATCTCTCCCTTGCCCGAGTAATTGAATGATGTTCCAGATAATGTCTGTCTGATGCAATCGACGGAGAAATCCAGCTCGATCCTTACTAATGGCACTTCGAACTCATCGCACTTCTTGCCGAAGATACCAAGTATGGCTGGGTCCCGCTCACAAGTCACGACCGGCGCTCCTCTCTTGATTATCCCTGCCTTCTCAAATGCGATTTCAGGGATCGTGCGGCCAAGGTAGTCTGTGTGCTCCAACCCTATCCTTGTTATGACTGACACGTCCGGTTCGATCACATTAGTGGCGTCGAGCCTTCCCCCCATGCCTACTTCCGCAACGACAATATCTACATGCTCCTCGGCGAAGTATCTGAATGCGAGCCCTGTCGTGAATTCAAAGAACGTCAACTGCTTTTCCGTGCCTTCCTTTGCCATTGACACCATTTCGCTACGGAGCTCTTCTCCGATTCTGACGACGGCCTCCTCTGGGATGTCCTGACCATCGACCTTGATCCGCTCACGGAAATCGACTAGATGAGGCGATGTGTATAGCCCGACTCTGAAACCGTGTGCGTTGAGGACATCAGCTAAGAAAGTGCAGACCGATCCTTTGCCATTGGTCCCAGTTACATGTATGGACCGGAACTCGTGGTGGGGATTCCCTATCCTGTCCAGGAACTCCCTCATGTTGTCCAATCCTAGTTTTATGCCGAACCTCTCAAGATTGAACATCCAGTCTACTAGGTCGGTGTAGCTCATGACGAAGGTGCAAATCCACCTGCATATTAAGAAGTTCTGTGGTCGGACGAGACCTTGTCCTCAACCCATGACTTGATATCGAGCCCGTCTCTCCTCGCCAGCCTTTCCATCTCCTTCATGATGCCTGAGCTATACTGAGCTGCTTTCTTCGGACGGTCATGAGCTTCGATGCCCAGCTGCTTGGCTGCCTGTCGAAGAATTATCTTGCGTCCATCTCCGTCAATCTTTCTCTTTAGGGGGATATCCGATGCAAGGTCTATCACCTGTCTTGACGCGAAGGGAAAGCGGATGGTTTTTCCTTTCGACGAGGCCATCTCCGTCAGCTTCTCGATTTCCTCAAGAGCCTTTTCAAGATCTATACCCATCTGAATGGTCGGGTCTTCTTCCCTCATATACTTCGCATACCCACCGA
>JACZKW010000055.1:0-3935 GCA_014859835.1 Thermoplasmata archaeon
CTGGAGAACCTGAATACCTCGCCCGATACCTCTGGAACGAACGGTTCTTCCCTATGAAGATAAGGAAGTTCGGTCCAGGCATGATGGGGCTCGAGGTCATCATGCCCAGGAAGATACTTCCCGCGGCGATGCTCGAGTTCGAGAGACTCTCGTCGTCCCTCGAGCTGGAACCATTGTTCGAGGTCCATTATCTCCCGGATGGTCAGGCGATGGTGCTCGGGTTCTTCATGACCGACCAGGGCAATACTATCCGATACACGCTCGACTCGTTCAAGTCGTTCCTGTTGAACAAGAGGATGATTGATCTGGGCGCGAAACCGTATTCCATCGGCATATGGAACTACGCGTTCTCCAACGCCGAGGACCGTGGCAGGAAGGACGAGCTGAGGAAGCTCAAATCCTCCTTGGATCCGAGAGGGATAATGAACCAGGGCAAGTACTTCCACCTGTCAGGGCGCATGGGTAGGCTGAGCGGTTTGATCATGCACCCTTCGTTGATGGGGTCGTTGCTCCGGGCGGTGCTGATGCTCTCCCCGATCACGATGAGACTCATCAGCCGCGCTTCGCGTTTCTCGAAGAGATATCTGGAGCCGAAGCGGACAAGCAAGTCCATCAGGATCGCGGACGAGTGCGCCATGTGCGGTGCGTGCGTGGGCGTCTGTCCAGCTTACATGATATTGGGAGACGAGCGCGTGACCGCGAGGGGCAAGATGCTCACATACAAGGCGATGGCCAACGGCGTCACGCTCTCCAAGGAGCACGCCCACAGATCCTTCTTGTGCATGCGCTGCAAAGCGTGCGAGCAGGTGTGCCAATCGAAGCTCGAGCTCATCCCGTTCTACGACGAACTCGAATCTCAGCTGGAACGGGTGCACGGCAAGGATGCGGAGGAGATCGAGCAGTTCATCCGGTTCGTCGAATCGTCCCCGCAGTACGACGAGTTGGTCGAGCGTGGGCTAGTCATAGGAGCGCCCAAGCACAACCACGGAGGTGCACCCCATGACATTTGAGCGGTACCACATACCTATCAGGATCATACCTGGGCGTGCGTCACCCGTCCCGAAGTTCGTCATAACCCGTGCGGACAACTGCGTCAACTGCGGCAAGTGCGAGAAGGCGTGCATATTCGGCGTGCACAAGCGGAACGAGGCAGACTTCAGGAAGATGTCGGACCCTCTGAGCCATCTGTGCAAGAACTGCTTCAGATGCATATCCGACTGTCCTCAGAGAGCGCTCTCCATGTCGATTGGGTCCGATTACAAGGCGCTGGGTCGGGGTATATGGACCCCGCTCAGGATATCCACAATCTGGGGCGAGGCCGAGACCGGGAAGATACCGGTCCTCGGAGCGGGCTTCCGTGGCATGTTCGCAGGACCCGATTACGATGGCATGTGGACCGACATGTCCGAGATAGTCCGTCCGACCAGGGATGGCATACACGGTCGCGAATCCATCTCCACCTGCGCCGACATCGGCGGGAAACCGTCAAGGCTGGAGTTCGGGGAATCATCCGAACTGAAGACGGTCATGCCTCCGATCATAGAGCTCTCGATCCCGATGCTGCTCGACACATCCAGGTTGACCTACCACAACAACGCGATCCTCCTGGGATGCGCGCAGGCGAGCAGGCTGCTGGATTCGATAGTGCTCGTGGCCGAATCCTCCATCACGCAAGAGCTCCTGGACGTCGCCGGTCGCAGGATCGTGCCTGTGATATCCGACGGGACGGACATCAAGACGCTCAAGCTGGACGATAGGGTCCACATGGTAGAGCTCAGTGTAGGGTCTTCCTGGAAGATGGCGTTCAAAAACCTATCGAAATCTTACCCTGATGTGGTCATAGCATTGAGGATCCAGGCATCGAAGGGGATAGAGGACAAGGTGCTGGAGATGCTCGATGCCGATGTGCCCGTCATACACCTCGACTATGACGACGATGGCAGGGAGTCGGGACGGGGAGAGACCCGGCACGCCAAGGATTCGATGCTGTCCATCCACAGGGCGCTCGTATCCAGGGGCGCGAGGGACAGGATCACAATCATAACGAGCGGCGGGATCGCCGCGGCCGAGCACGTGCCCAAGAGCATCATATGTGGGGCAGACTTGGTCTCGTTGGACAAATCGCTCATGGTGGCTCTCAGCTGCCGGGACTGTGTAGACTGCACGGGCTCGACCTGCCCCGCATCGATCGACAACTCGGACCGCGACTGGGTCGAGGGGCGCATGACCAATCTGATCGGCGCATGGAGGGACCAGATGCTCGAACTGCTCGGGGCGATGGGCATCAGGGAGGTCCGTAGGTTGAGGGGCGAGATCGGCCGTGCGATATTCTTCGAGGATATCGAACGCGACATGGACGCGATACTATCGGATGGTGAGAAACATGGCTGAGCGATCCGATCATTACATGGACTCCTTCCCCGAGGTCTCGCTCTCTCCCGCCGAGAGGCTTCAGTTCATGAACAGATTCAGCGTCAAGCGGTCCGATAAGTGCATCTCATGCGGCATGTGCGAATCGTTATGCCCATATGGTGTCCACAAGCGTATCGAGGGCCATACGAAGATACTCCCGCCGGATGACCGGAAATGCATGGGTCCGTCCTGCGATGTGAATTACTTCTTCTGTGTCGCCAACTGTCCGACGGGCTCTCTGTCCGTTGGCCCGAGCGACAATTATCAGAGCATGGGTGACCCACGCTGGCCCGCGGAGATGATACTCTCCACATGGAGGCAGGCCGAGAGCGGAAGGCCGATCGCCCTCGACGACCCTGCGAATATCGGCAGCTCGGGCGGCGGCTTCGACAAGCTATATTTCAAAATGCCCGAATATCAGGGCAGGTTCGATCCGGCGGATTTCGACACCTCCGTGCGGCTGAACAGGCGCGGAAAGGGCGAGCAGATCGAGATACCCATACCGTTCTATGGCGGCGGCATGTCGTTCGGATCCATCAGCGTGCACACGATGCTGGCCCGTGCAAAGGCGGCGGAGATGCTAGGCACATTCGTATCGACGGGCGAGGGCGGCTATCCGGACGCGCTGATACCGTTCAAGGACCACATCATGACTCAGATCGCGACCGGCCTGTTCGGTGTACGCGAAGCCACTATCCAGCGCTCCCGCATACTGGAGTTCAAGTACGCCCAGGGCGCGAAGCCGGGCCTGGGTGGGCACCTGCTGCATGACAAGAACACTCCTGAGGTCGCGCGCATGAGGGAGGCGGTACCTTACACGAGCCTGTTCTCCCCGTTCCCATTCCACAGCGTGTACTCCGTCGAGGACCACAAGAAGCACATCGACTGGGCGCTCGCGATAAACCCCAAGGCACTCATATCGGTGAAGGTGTCCACGCCGAACGATGTCGAGATGGTGAGCGTCGGCAGCTATTACGCAGGAGCTCACATAGTACATCTGGACGGAGGATACGGCGGCACGGGCGCTGCTCCTGAGATAGCGAAGAAGAACATCGCGATGCCCATCGAATACGCGATACCCAAGGTCCACAGGTTCCTGATAGACGAGGGCATCAGGGACGAGGTGACGCTCGTAGCGAGCGGGGGTCTCAGGACCGCCATGGACGCTGCCAAATCCATCGCGCTAGGTGCGGACTGCGTGGTCATCGGGACGGCGGACCTTGTCGCACTCGGATGCGTGAGATGCGGCAACTGCGAGAGCGGGAGGGGTTGTCCCAGAGGCATAGCGACGACCGATCCCGAACTCCAGCAGATGACGCACTCGGACTGGGGCGCGCAAAGGATCGTCAACATGTACAGTTCATGGAGGCTGCAATGGTGCGAGCTGCTCCACAGGCTAGGCATGAAGGGCATATCTGAGCTGAGGGGACGCACGGACCTGCTGAGACATGCGGACAAGCATGCGAAGGAGGTGGGCAAGTGAATCCGCAGGTCGAGGCGATCATCTCGTCACGGTCCTGGAT
>JACZKW010000056.1:0-17111 GCA_014859835.1 Thermoplasmata archaeon
TCGTCGCACTCTGGAACTCGGTTCAGACCGTCAACGACAAGATGTGTGAGGTTTTTGCAAGGACGGATCGGTCGGCCCACGAATCGACATCATCCAAGGAATTGGCCGAGATATCCGAGATCATTGCCGCCATGGAGCGTGAGAAAGCTTGAGAATAATGCACATCTCCGACACTCACCTCGGGTACAGCGCTTATTCGAAAGTCGATTCGCAGGGGATCAACCAGCGAGAGGCGGACTTCTACGACTCATTTAGACAGGCCATTGATAAGGCGATAGAGATGCGGCCTGATGTCGTCATCCACGCAGGCGACCTCTTCGATACGGTCAGACCACAGAACAGAGCAATTGACTTCGCGCTCAAGCAGCTCATCCGACTATCCGATGAGAAGATAAAGACCGTACTGATCTCTGGCAACCATTCCACCCCGAGGCTGAGGGAGACGGGCAACATCTTCAGAATATTCGAACATCTGGACCATATACATTCAGTCCACCAACCCGGACTTCAGAAGATCGTGAAGGGCGATCTCACGATCCACGCAGTCCCCCATTCGGTCGCACCGCCAATGCACGAGTTCATATCGAATGCAACTCCGTCAGGAGATACGAAGTACAACGTGCTCGTCCTCCATGGAGGCATACTCGGATCGAACACATACAAGATGGATGAGTTCAACGAACAGGACGTGCCAGCATCATCTATATCTAAAGATTTTGACTATGTCGCATTAGGGCATTTCCACAGATTCACCGAAGTGAGGAGAGGGATGTACTATTCCGGATCGACCGAGAGATTAGGTTTTGGAGAGGTCGGTCAGAAGAAGGGTGTTATCGAAGTGGACCTTGACGAGGACAAGGCCATTTTTCACGCGTTGACAACGAGAGACATGATAGATATCCCGTCGATAGACGCGTCGGAACTCACCTCATCGGAGATATTGAAGGAGGCCAGGGAAAGAATCAGCGCATCCTCGATCGATGACAAGATCGTGAGACTGACTGTGAGTAAGGTCAAGCCAGATGCATATAGGGCTTTGGAGGTAGCGACTGTCAGAAAGCTGGGCTCTGCGGCGATGCATTTCGAACTGAAAGTGGGAAGGGTTGAGACCGAGGAATTCCGCGAAGTCTCAGGCGGGCACATCGGATCCCTTTCCCACGAATTCCAGCAGTATGTGAACTCGCTCGATGTGTCTGATAGCAAGAAGAGGAAGCTCGCGGAGATAGGTTTGCCATACTTCTCGGAGGACGAGGGATGAGGATATCATACCTCGAGATTAGGAATTATCGGAGATTCCGGGAGGTCAAACTGGAGTTTCCGGATGGAGTCGTGGGAATACTCGGATTGAATGGTACTGGAAAGACCACCATCATAGAGGCGATAGCGTGGGCGCTCTTCGGCAATACGGACGAAGTGGTGAGGACATCTCGAGAAGGCATCAGAAGTGTCGCCGCCGGATCATCAGAATCCTGTTCTGTGAATCTCGAGTTCGAGCTAGGAGGCACCGATTACAGGATCGAAAGGGAGATGGGAGGAAAGAGCCTCACGATGAAGGTAACTCTGAAATCAGGAGATACGGTCCTCGCTGATGGAGACAAGCCCGTGAAGAAGGCTGTCGAGAAACTGATCGGCATGGAACATAAATCGTTCTTCACTTCGGTCTTCGCGCGCCAGAAGGAATTGAACGCCCTCCAGAATGTCACGCCTGGGGAAAGGAAGAAAGTGGTCCTTCGGATGCTCCGAATCGATGGCGTTGATGACATACTCCAGACCGCCAGAGCGGACAGAAGGGATGTGACTGAGAGAATCAAGGGCGCGGAGCAAACGCTGCATGACGAAGAAGGACGAGACAGGGAATCATTGATAGGGAGCAAGGTGCCGATTCTAGAGAAAGCCGTCGAAGAATCGGAACGGATGCTGAAGATCGCCGAGGAGAATGAGAGCAAGGCCAAGAAGGACTTCGAGGGCACCAAGATCCGACGAGACGAGGCTAAGAAGGATTATGAAGCGTACAATTCGACCAATAAGGACCTCTCAGCGAAGACCTCTGCTCTGAGAGAATTGCGCAACAGGGAGGAGCGATTGCAGAAAAGGATCAATGAGGTGAAGGTCAAGCTGCAGAGACTCCCGGTGCTTGAGAAGGCGGAGACTGACTGGGGCAAGATTTCATCCATACTTGACGAATTGGAGGAATCCAGACGGAAAGCCGAGCGTGCCCGACACCTTGCCAAGGATATAGAGACGGATGAGAAGTCGAAGGAACAGATGAGAGCGGAGGTCAGAGTAGTCGAAGAGGAACTCTCAAAGTTCCCTGATCTTGAAGAACAGGCGGAGAATCTGGACAGTTCCCGTGCAGGATCAGAGAAGGCCAGGACGGAGCTCTCGCACAGGATAGGCGAACTCAAGGCAAAGAGAAAGGAACGTACCGATGAGGCGTCAAAAGACCGCAAGAAGCTCGAAGAGATCTCTAAACTCGGTTCAGAAGGCATCTGCCCGACCTGCGAGAGAAGGTTGGAGGATGCCTATGAGCTCCTGATCAGCAAACTGACAGTGTCAGCGTCGGAGGCCGAAAGGGCTGCTGCCGAAGCGAAGGCAGAGATGGAGAAGGCAGATGCGAACCTGGCAGGCATCTCGAGGAGGGAGGATGCATTCAAGAAGAAGGCCTCGTGGATCGAGGCGGAGACTCGCAGGAGAGGACGACTCGAGGCTCAAATAGAGGCGTCCAACAAGCAATCCAAGTCGATAGATGATAGGATAGCCTCCAAGAAGCGAGATCTCGAAGAGTTGGGTAAAATCACATTCTCGGAGGACGAATATGCCAAAACGAAGTCCGAGAGGGATCGATTAAAACCCATGCACGACGAGTTCGTCCGATTGAAAGGGACTCAGGAAGAAATGGTGCGTTCCGACCACGAGATGGGAGAGGTCAAGGGTTGGATCGACAAGAATTCCATGGAAGAGCGCACTTTGAAGATCCTCATTTCAGAGCTTGAACCAAAGAAAGAGCTTTATGAAGTGGTTCTCAAGGATATTGATGAAAAAATGAACATCTTATCAAAAGCCAAAGACGAGGTGCGGAGACTCTCCGATTCGAGGGATAGTAGCAGATCTGAACTCCAAACGTCTAGGAAGGAGTTGGAGACCATCGAGAGGGTCAAGAAGAGCATAGAGATGGAGCGTACAAGGGCCGACGACCTTGCACTTCTAGAGGACGTCCTGATAACATTCAGGGATCACCTGATAGGCAAGGTGGCTCCGACCCTCTCCGAACTCACGTCACATGTATTCGAATCCATGACAGAGGGCAGGTATTCCGGCGTCGAACTGAACGACAGCTATGAGATCCAGATTGATGACCAAGGCACACTGTATCCGATCAGCAGGTTCTCAGGAGGGGAAGCTGACCTCGCAAACCTATCCCTCAGGTTGGCAATCTCAAGGATCATAGCGGAGAGGACCGGTGCCAACCCGATGAACTTCCTCATTCTGGACGAGATATTCGGATCGCTCGATCCCACTCGCAAGAGAAGTGTGATGGCAGCCCTGTCGGACCTATCGACCCAGTTCAGACAGATATTCCTCATAACCCACTTAGAAGATGTCAAGGATCTGATGGCATCCGTCATAAAGGTGGAAGAACTGGAGGATGGGAGCAGCACCGCGTTCCTGGTCTCGTGAGCGGGTCAATAGCCGCCGAGCGTCATCTGATCCTGTATGAACACTTCCTTGTGTTCATGAGGCATGCCGATTATCTCCATCATCTGAAAAGCGTTCTTGACAGCCTTCGCCCGCCCGTGGTTATTGAAATATATTCGTGCCTTCTCGCTGTTGGACACTATCTCCGAAAGCCTAGGCTCCCAATCAGCCAGTTGATCGTGTGAATAGAGGTAGTCGTAGCGGTTGATCCTGTAGTCATCCTCAACTTCGTCCTTGTACCAGATATCGTAGTTGCGACCGTGGAACCGCACATAGGCATGCTTCGACGTGAGGGATCGAGTTATCGGAAACCCTGGCCCATCCACTATCACATTTGCGACACCGAACTCCTGTAGGATCTCCACCGCATCTGGCGCGAGCTCGTTACCGCGCTCGTTAAGCCACGACCGGTGACGAAACTCCACCGCGTAATCATAGAGATCTGTATCGAGCATCTGGAAGAGCGACCGCAACTTCCCCAAGCTACCCTTACCTTCGAATCTGAAGTGCGGAGTCAATTGAATCAGGACCGCCCCGAGAAGACCTGCCTCTGCAAGCGGCCGAACGCATATACCCTCGAAGCTCGATGCCTGAGAGGATGCCGCCTCAGTAGAATCCTTCAGGATAGAGTCGTGGGTCACCATCTGAGGCAGTTTCACAGAAAACTCGAACCCCAGCCTCTGGCGACCTTTCTCGATCCAAGATTTCACCATATACTCATTCGGCGGCCTGTAGAACGTCGAATTGATCTCGACTGAAGGGAAGTACTTGGAGTAGTACGCGAACCATTCCCCCTTCTTGCTCGCGAGATCGGCAGGATAGAACCTGCCGACCCAATCGTCGTACGACCACCCCGAGCAGCCAATCAACGCTGCCATAGAGATTTAAAGATAACTTATGGCTATAAAAATAGTTGCGTATGGCGTCCTCGGGCATCCAGCATGATATTTGCCACCTGTATTGAGACGAACCGACGAGGGAAAGCCATATATCCAACAAACGGTGTAATACTCTTGCCTGGAATACTATGCTGCTGATTTACATGATGCAGTGTTCCGACACCAGGCTACAGTGCGCCGTATGGGTCCCTCTATGAATCACCGGTGAGACACCGAAGCATGTGTAGGGGACAACACGACGTGCAACAAAAACCCCCAGGAGGGTCAGGGCGACGAGAGTGCTACGCATACCATGAATCGCACTGTTACACCTGGGGGACACCGATCATCTTCTTGTCCTGGGCCGTGAGAGTTTCGAGAGCCAGTCCTCTGCCTCAGAATACATCGAGAACTGTCGCTCGCGCTCCTTGAACTCCTTCGTGTGGTGGATGCTCCTTGTGGCGGTCCCCTTTGGATTCATTACCTCGTGCAGCAGCTCGTGATAGACGACGAATTCGAGCACATATCGAGGGACTCGCTCGGAGTCGAGGACACGATTGGCAGCGAGAAGGTTCAACGCCTTGAAATAGAAACCGAGACGGGACGAGGGGGACTCCTTCGTCCATGCGAGGTCTGGCCGTCTCAATCCACCGCTGAAATAGCATCCGTTGACGTAATCGAACACTTCGCCGAGGTCTCTGTGGTTTCCGACCGGGCGGAAGGACAAGTTCCTCGCTCGGGATATGAACGAGTCCCTTTTTGCATCCCACAGTTCTGTCGATCGCGCGTAGTCGAGGTATTGAGCAGCCATCCCTGCAGGACATTTGCTACCCTTCGCTCTGCATATGAGATACCATGCGAGTGCCTTCGTGATCTCATCTGGAGCGCCATCCATGTAGTCGCTTATCTTGAATGATAGCATGTGATTCCTGAGCCTCCATGTATGCTTGAGCTCAGTGTATTGATGATACTCCGCGGAGATCCTATCCTCGGTGACTTGCTTTCCGACCTGCCTGAAGATTGCCTCAAGTTCCACGATGCGCGTATGGCTGAACCATTTTATATGGTTGACCGCCAATCCAAAAATATGGATGGACAGCCGCCCAGGCGATGGTCGCCGCATTTATCGCATAAATGGACATCAACCAGGGCGATGACTCTCGCATCTGCAACCGCCATGGTCTGCGCGGTTCTGTTCACTGCAAGCTCGGGAATCATGCCCGCGAACGCAAGCTCGGACATGGAGGCGATTCGAGCGATCATTGATAATGTCGATACCGCGAATGTTATGTCGACGGTCGAGGATCTCGAGGATTTTGGGTCCAGGAGTTTTGTACTGGAGAGTTCAAGACAATCGGCGCTGTACATCTATGAGAGATTCGCCGAAATAGGATTGGAAACTGAGATCCAGGAGTTCACGGTCGGCGATGCCATCAGCTCCAATGTCATAGCGACCATTCCGACAAGCAGTGGAAGCGAAGGGCTGTTCCTATTCGGAGCGCACTATGATTCTGAGAACTACTTGGCAGATGACCTGACGGATACAGAACTTCTGCCCGCCCCGGGTGCGGATGACGACGCGTCTGGAATCGCCGCGATAATTGAGATGGCCAGAGTACTAGTGGATGTCGATCTGCACAATACTGTGAAGTTCGTTGCCTTTGGAGCGGAGGAATATGGATACGACCATTCGGGCGGATGTGCTGGCAGTGCGTACTTCGCCGAACAAGAAGTCGCGAATGGTGAGACATACGAGGGTTCTGCGATTCTCGACATGATCGGATACAGGGTCGGGATAGACAACATCGTAACAATAATCACGAAAGAAGACTCCAACCTCATGGCAGAAACGACCAAGGAGATGATAAGGTGGCTGGACCTTGGATTGAAGATCAATCTGGTGAAAGCACCCAACATCGTGTTTAGCGACCATTCATCATTCTGGGAAGTAGACTTCCCGAGTATGCTTGTGACTGAGGAAGTCAGTGAATATACCCTGGTCCCAATCAATCCATACTACCACACTTCACTTGATACAATAGATACGCTTTCAGAGGAGCAGATAGGAGTGACCGCTCAAGCCCTTGTGAGTAGTATAATCTGGCTATCGGCCGAAGATGGCGGTGGCGCATCAATAATATTAGGGATTGTAATAATAACCGTGGCCACAATAGCGGTCACGATGTTCTTTGCGATGCAAAGGAGAAGAAAGAAGTGATGCACATGATGGACAAAGAGAACCACGAACGCAGGCGTGAATATCCGGATGCTCCATTGATAGGAGTGGGCACAGTCACAATCAGGGACGGCAAGATATTGCTGATAAAGCGAGCTTTTGACCCTGGTGCAGGCAAGTGGAGCATACCAGGTGGACTTGTGGAGGTCGGAGAGAAACTCTCTGAAGCCGCAGTCAGAGAAACCGAGGAAGAGACAGGGATCAAGGTCGATGTTCTCGAACTGATTAATGTGTTCGACATGATAGATAGAGACGATTCGGGGAAGATCAAGTTCCATTTCGTCCTTGTGGACTTTCTGTCGAAACCGATCAGCGGAGAGGCGCGATTGAGCGTTGAGGTCCAGGACATAAAATGGGCCACCTATGAAGATGCAAAGAAGATGGACCTCACCAAGACCGCGAGGAAAGCTCTCGAAGAACTCTTCGGGGGAATAGTGGGCTAGGTCCTGCCAGGTGGCATGAAGGTCGGGAATGATACGCTCGTCCCTGGCTGCAGGGTCTTATTGACATTCGTGGTCTTCAGGACCATCACAGGTACATCCACCGACCGTATGATCCTATCGTATACGGTTCCGAACAGAGTCTTCTCTATCGCAGTCTGGGCACCTGCACCCATCACTAATAGGTCGCATTTCTTAGCCGCTTGGAGCACAGCGTCAACGCGCGATTTCGACCGCACGATATGAACCTCATGAGGTACATTGACCCGAGTGCACATCTTGCTCAGCCTATCCGCGTTACCCTTTGCAAGTTCGACCTGCTTGTCGTCAGTTATCACCGCGAGGATGTCAATCGAGGCACCATATTCTTTTGCGAGTGGCAGTGCGAGAAGAAGTGCCTTCCGGGTCTCATAGTATTTACCCGAGACGAGGAGTATCTTCTATATGTTCTTGCTTAGTCTCTTGGTCTTGATGATTGCCACATCGCAAGGTGCCCGACTCACCACCTCGTCCAGATTTCTACCTAATATGGTTCTTCCGCGTCTGCGCGTGCCTTTCCAGCCCAGGACCAGAAGGTTGGCAGCGTCGTGCTTAATCTGGTCGACAATCGCTCCAGGCACATAATATGACACTGAGACCACGGGACGGACTTTGACGGTGGAAGGCGCAACCTTGATGGCCTTTTTCAATCCCTGGGCGATCTCATCAACATAATCCCTGCTGATGGCCTCCAACGGCATCGCCCGAGGAACCTCGACCACAGTGTTCACGGTCAATTCGCCCTTGAAATACCGCGCGATGACGCCTGCGGTTTCCACGAGCCTGAGGTCCCCAAGGTCTCCGAGTGCCAGGAAGACCCTGTATCGTTCGATCTGGTCCTTCTGGAGAGGCTTGGCCGGGACCCTCTTCCTCTCGACAATCGACTGGAATTCCTCGGCGGGTTTTGCGAAGACAGATAGACCGAGACCCGCCCCCAACCAAATGAGTGTGATGTACCAGGCCATCGGCATGAAGTTGAACATATACACAGCAATCGCTAGACTGCTGATAATCCCGACAACCGGGAAGAGCGGGAACAAGGGAGTTTTGAACCCGATATCGATCTTCGTGAGTCTGCGTCTCAATTTGATAGATGCCGCGTTCGCGAATGTGAAAAGAAGCAGGAACATGATCGATGTCGATGCGACCACTACCTCCAGCGGGAAGAATAGCGCCATGAACAACATTATCACTCCAGTTATCGCGATGGCGTTGTGAGGGACGCGTCTTTTCTTGTGAACTGCGCCGAAGATCTTTGGCAAGGAGCTATCCCTGCCCATGGCAAAGCTAACCCGGGATGATGAGAAGACAGTTGCGTTCAGCGCCGCCATCGCGGACAGCACTCCGCCGAAGATCACTAGCGGGGCGCCTAGGTATGGAATTACACGCTCAGCACTCGCGATGACCGCATTCTCGCCTTGTTCACCGAGCCATTCGGGAGAGAAATTCACCAGGCAGGCGAACGCCACGGAGAGGTACAGCGCAGCAGCAACAAGGACGGAGATGAAAATCGCGCGGGGTATGTTCCTCTTCGGATCCTTCACTTCTTCGCCGCATTGGACGATGATCTCGTAGCCTTCGAATGCTATGAAGGTAAATCCCATCACCATGAATAGGCGAGAGAAATCATCCGGGAAGATCGAACCGATACTCTTGAGCATGTAGATGCCAGACACATCAAGAGCGAACAGTACCGAGAACGCCACGAAGAATGCGACGATTAGGATCTGGATCAGGGTGATCATGGCGCCTGCCTTGCCGGTGGCACCCACACCAGCATAATTCACTCCAACGAAGGATATTATCGCGAGTACAGCGAAGAGTTTCACGATCATATCATTCGTGAGACCGAAGAAATCGATGTCGAAGTATGTGGCGAATGCAACCATCGCATAACCCAAGCCCAAGGCATAGTAGCTGCAAGCGACGGTATGACCGAACCAAGACATCCATCCGGAAAGGAATGCGGCGGGGTGCCTCAAACCCTTCTTAGCCCATAGATAACCCCCGCCTGCTTCGGGGAAGGTGGAACCCAGCTCAGCATATGTCCCAGCCGTGAAAATGGTCGCTATCGCATTGAGCACGAAGACGAGCAGTACCGCTCCTCCGACCTCCCTTGTGGTGACCCCTATGAGGACGAATATACTGGTACCGATCATGGCACCAATGCCGATCATCGTCACATCGAAAAGGCCCAGGTCGCGCCTCAGTGTGACCGTAACAGACTCATTGGCTGCGCTTGGCATTTTGGATTCTTGGGATTAGACAGGCAGTGTATAAGCCTTTGCGATAATCGCTTAATTAGCACGAGTGGGAAAAGCGTCGTTTCCAGTGGATCATCACATATATTACGGCGCACCTGGCCACTTTGAAATGGCGCTCGCCTCCAAGGTATAAGTATATATGCAACCGAATCATGCACATATTTGTCCAATGACTAACCTCCTCTTCCAAGACCTCAGCGAGAGCATCATCGACGAGATACTGAGCTGGGACCCAGCTTACGCTACTCAATTGGGATGGCATCGATACGACCACGAAGTCAAGACAGTCAGCCAGGGCATATTCTCCGAACAGACGAAAAGGCTGCGCCAATTCATATCCGAACTAGACAAGTTCGACGATGCTTCGATCTCGCCCAACGAACGCCTGGATAAGGACCTGGCGAAGTATCTGTTCGAGATAAGGATATTCGAGATAGAGAAGTTGAGAATGCATGAACATATGTGCATGGTACCTGATGAGATATGCAATTCGCTCTTCTTCCTGTTCGCGCGCGATGATATTCCCTTCGAGGAACGTTTTGATGCGATTGCTTCACGGCTTGAAAAATTCCCCCGATTCATCGAGGAATCGAAATCGATCCTCAAAGACCCATTGAAGATCTGCAATGAGGTGACTCTTGAAACCGGTGTGCGGCTCCCTGCGTTTCTCGCTGAGATCGTTATGGTCGCGAAGAAGATGGCGAAGGATGATGGGATCGTCGCCCGATTGGAGATCGCCGTCGATAGATGCAACCAGGCGATCGAGAGCTACAATCGATGGCTGAAGGATGATGTGATACCACATTCACATGACGGTTCGATATTGACAGAGGAGGAGTTCCAGGAGTATCTCGAACTCAGAAGCTATGGAATAACCGTCGATGAGGCATTGGAAGTTGCCGAGACTTATTTACAGATCATCAAGAAAGAGATGGCTGAAATCTCGAAGGAGATCGTAGACACTTGCGATCCGATCGATGCCAGAAACAAGATGCGATCGAACCATCCAAAGAATTTCGAAGAGCTATTGAAGGCGTATAGAACGGAGATCGATCGTTCACGCCAATTCGTGATAGAGAACGATATCGCGACAGTTCCTTACGGAGAGAAGCTACTGGTCATTGAGACTCCCGTCTTCATGAGACACACCGCACCATTTGCGGCACAATACGAACCGGCCAAGTTTTCCACCGACATGAAAGGGTTGTTCATGGTGACACCGGATGATGACCCCGAACACCTGATGGATCACGCCTTCGAGACTATCACGAACACGGCAGTCCACGAAGGATATCCGGGACATCATCTGCAGGGGATAGTCGCCAATGCCAACCCATCATATCTGAGAGCTCTGAGCGCATCCATGGATTTCGGCGAGGGTTGGGCACTCTACTGTGAAGAGATGATGATGGCTCAAGGGTTCAGCAGCACGCCGATCGAGAGACTGGCACAGCTGAACGATCTAGTGTTCAGAATCGTGAGGGTAATCGCTGATGTAAGACTATCGACGGGCAGGACGACGACGGAGGAGATGACCGACTTGCTCGTAAGGGAAGTCGGCCTTCAGCGGAAGGCGGCGATGAACGATGTCCGCACATACGCAATAACCCCGACATACTATCTATCATACTTCATCGGCAAGCTAAACATCCTCCAGCTAATGGATGATGTGAAGGAGCTCATGGGAGACAAATTCACTCTCAGGTTCTTCCACGACACATTACTGCGCTCAGGGACTCTGCCGATGAAATTCATGAGACATTCCATGGCGATCAGACTCCATGACGAGTACGGAATGGAACTCGGTGAGTCAAAGGAGTCGCTGCACGTATATGCCATGAGGAATGCTCGACGGACCAAGACCTGATTGCACTGGATCATGAATCCTTGTCGAGGATGTCGACCCATTCTGCTTCTCCAATCTCTTCCTCGGCTTGCCAGGAACCGGGCTTGAACTCATTTGACATGTATATCTGGAGCATCTCCTGCACGCCCTTGAGCGACTTCATCGTTCCGTTCCAACGAATGATCCTATCGGAATACCTTTCCTCGATGTCACGGAGCAGCATCGCGAGGGAAGTGAAAACCTCCTTTCGTGGCCAGCCCGAGTAAATCATGGCGATGTAGACGGACTTCCCCTTCTCGATGATGACACTCTTGTCTCCGATCTCGAGCTTCTTCAATCCTACCTCACCCTGCTGGAAAGAATCACGCACGAATTCCTGGACCGCAGTAAACATAGCGCTCACCACATCATTGTCCATGTTCGTGTTCTCTGTCTCAGTGATATGGGCGATAAGCCTGCCATCGTTGTGGATCAGGAAGAGGTTCTCAAGGGAGTATGGCCTTGGCATCCTCATGGCGGCGAAGTAGCTCGCAATTCCGGCAGCCAGCAACACCAATGGGAAAGTGTACGGCCATCCAATCTTCTCGGCCATTGTCTTAGTCACACCGACACTGAAGCTGATCTTATTGGATGTCGCGCCGTCACCATCCGTCGCTTGAAGAGTGACCGTGATAATGTCCACATCATCTGGCAGGCTAACATAGAGATAATTGCCGACGATGCTCACGTGCAGATCAGGGATTGCGGATATCACGAGCGAACTATACGGCGTCTCACTGTCGATGAAGAATTGGCAGATGATATAATGGGAGTTCCTCGGCCAACCCTTGAACACGAAATCATGAATCGGCAGGATGATCGGTGCATCATTCACTGGCGTCACCGATACTGTGACCATCCACGAAGCCCAGGCGCCGTGGGAGTCCGTGGCCACGAATCCAAGGATTTCGTTGCCAGACCAGTTGACCGCGGCCGTGAAGTTGACCACGCCATCGGGATATATCATGACGTGTATGTTCGGAGCCGCACTCTCATAGACGACCCTGTACGACAGGTCTGTGTCATCGACATCATAGAATAGCAAATCCAACTTCAGAGAGTTGTTGAGATAGGTATCCTCCGGGAACGAGATCAGTGTTGGATATGGGATTGGGTATGCGACTGCAGGAGGGTAGTTGTCGCTCACGACCACGCTGAAGTTGAGCATCGCGGATGCATATTCAGGATCAGCGACGGTCATACCCACCTTGACGATGTAAGGGCTTGTGAACGCTCCACCGCTGAGGTTCGCAGGAAAGAGCAGCTCGATCATTCCGTCGGAATAGGTTGCATTTGGACTGTCGAATGAGAAGGTCAGCTCCTCCATAGTATGATCGGGATCAGAAACGTACATGCTTGCATCAATCTTAGTTGTCACATCGTAACGCACGTGAATATCATTGATTGGAGAGATCGAGGGAGGGTCGTTCACCGTAAAGACCGTCACCGTGATCGTATCTGTCTTGAAGGCGCCGGTGGGGTCCATGGCCGTGAGGGTACCCTCCGTGACTCCGGACCATTCGAACGGGGCGGACATGTAGACTTTGTGTGTTTCCTGATCGATGAATATCACTATGTTCTCGAAACCGTACTGATAGACGAGATAATCTTCGGGATCCTGGTCGAAGAAGAAATCATCCAGATCGAAGGCATAGACATTGAGGTCGCCCTCGTTCAATTCCATATCAGGCAACGTGTCGTTCAGGGACGGTGGTGTATCATCCGTCACCCATATGACGACATTGAGATAATCGGAATTGGTCGAATCTGATAGCGCGACATTGTCAGCATCAGTCAGGGTGATTGTGATGATTTCGAAGTAGCTGTTGATCCCATCCTTCTCCAAGAAGAGGAATGTCGAGATCAGATGGTCGAACAGAACATCACCGTAGTCTGAAGATTCGGCGAACATCAGCAGGTTGCCCTTCGCGTTGTCGACATCTTCTACGTAGTAACTGTAGTCGATGACGTAGGGGGTTGAAAACTTGACATATATTTCGGTCGGGGGACTGTGGACGAAATGCGGTCTGTCGTTCACTGGCTGGATGCTCACCACTATATCTTGATAGGTGGAGAATCCGTCAGGGTCCCTTACCCAGAGCCTGAATGTATCTGAGCCGAATTTGTCAGATTGCGTGTAAAACTTCACGATCGCCTCAGATGATGGATCATGCGTGACCAAGTAGAGTGAAGTATCGACGTTCTCCGCGAACCACTTCAGATCCGCTGTGCCGTTGGTGTGATGCCAATATGAAGTGAGACTCAGGCTCCAAGTACTATCTTCCGTAGCGATCTGTGCCGGTATTGTGCTGAGTCTCGGACCATTGAGCGCATTCGTGACGGTCACATTGATCGAGGCGCTTATGGAACCATACATGACCTCTATCACCCCTGATTCGGGGATGTATCCTGCAGTGTAGGTGACAGTGGTCCCGCTGCCAACTATCTTTCCAGAGGTGTTCGTGCTCCAAGTGGCACCGGATATGTTGACAATGTTGCTATACGAATCGTAGCCCGTCGCCACAAGTGCTTGACTTTGACCTTCGGGAATCGATAGCAGTCCGCTTGGAGATAATGCAATCATCACCAGACTTCCGGCGACAACCGTGATATTCACATTCACATATCTGCCGGTCGCAGGGTCGGAGCAGTTGATGCCACCAACACCGTCATTCAATGCGATGAAGGAGATGGTCATTCCGGAGCCGGAAATCGTCCCGATACTGCCAAACACCGACCACGATGGCGACCAAGAGGAGTTCTCGTTCCCAAGCGAGTCCAGTCCGACCACTGTGAAAGACACGGTCGATCCGGAGGGAAGGGAGGTGATGGGACCCGCAGGATCAATGGACACCGTACTGACGGGACCGCTCCATACACGAATCTCATCGCTGTAGCCGAAACGGGAGTTCGAAGATACGATAAGGATTATCATCTCTTCGCCCGCATCGTAGGACTGGTCCTCGACAGTGAATACACCATTCTCCGCCCCATCGAATTCTATTGTTGTGACATTAAGTGATCCAGATGAGGATGTCATAGTCTCTGAAAAGACTGGCTCGATCTCGACAGTGCCTCTCCAGCTTGGGACAATCTCTCCGGTCGAGTCCAATGCGGTGATAGTCATCTCGAATTCCTTGCCAGCGATGATGCTGCTCGGAGCTATGACTTCGAAATGGTCTGCTGTGACTACCGATATGGAAGATGTCAACCAGGCCGGAGTACCCAATGCATCATAGCCATACACAGTCAGATTGAAGGTTCCGTTGCACAAATGATCGAGAGTGGTCGAGAGCAGCTTCCAGGACGGATTTGAGGACGAATCCTGTGAAACCAGGGTCAAAGGAGTCGATGGGACGCACACGGTCCCGTTGCCGGAATATGTAACTTCGAGATAGGACTCGTGGATATCATATGCTCCGAACGGGTTCGATACATTCGCATATACCACAATCTCCTCAGTGTCGGCGAACACGTTCCTGGATGCTCCTGATTCATCTTCCGTCCAGACCTCGTCCACGCTTATGAAATCCCTGGTCGGAACGATCAGGTATGAATCGAACACATCATTGTCGTAGAGGATCATCAGACCATCATTGATCGAATCCCCTCTCATGATGGTCAACACGAGAGAGTGGCCGGTAGCCAGCACATGATCTATTCCGAGGATATTGAGATCGTATGCCTTCCATGACGAATATATTGGACCAGCCAGCGCAATCGTGGCACTTCCCACGACGGTCCACGAGCTGGGGCTGTAGAAAGTGGATGGAGCCATGTCAGACAACGTTATGGTCATCATCGATCCCGATTCGTTATCCCTGGAGGCAGCCCAGATATGGGCCGAGATGTCGCCCTGGATGCTCACGTCGGAGTTCACCGGTGGGGATAGCACCCAGAAATGCCTCCAACGCTGAGATGGAAGGTTCTTCTTGATCGTGATTCCGAGCAATCCATCAGAATCGTAATCGAGGTTGCTGGGATTCTGAGGGACGGAAGTGTTCAGCCAATCATAGTCTCCCGAGGAGACTGGACTTCCTTCATGCATGCGCAGCAAATGGTCCCAGGAAGTCAGGGAATCCGCAGAGACGTTGACAGGATCGTTCCCAATCATCAGAAGGACTGGGCCAGATACCATCAGTACTGCGAGAAGCACCGCGAGTGAGCCGCTCAGAATGCGAGCATGACGACTGCAACCTCCTGCAGGAACTTCCTTCATGAACTTAAGCCGCCCCTTGACTCTCTGCAGGATTTCATAGCCGGTGCTTGGTTTATAAGGATTATTAATTCGTTATCAGGGTTGGTAATGGACCACTGGCTACTACCTTGAGCCCATCTTCTCCGAGACTGCGAGACCGAGAGCCTTGAAGACATCCTCGACGCCCTGGCCAGTCTTCGCGCTGGTCATGAACGATTTGGCCTTGTACTTGGAGGCCAATTCCTGGAGTTCCTCGTCCTTGATTACCCTCTCATTCTCGAGATCTGCCTTGTTCCCCGCGAACACTATCGGCACATCACCCGCGACATCGGTCAGGGCCTTTATCCAATACCTGAGTTCTTCGAGGGTCTCCTTGTTCGTCAAGTCACAGACCGCGATTGCCCCGTGCGCCCCGAAAAAGTATGCTTCGCGCAGGAGTTCGCGGAACCCTTTCTGACCCATGATATCCCAGACGAGCATCATGACCTTCACCGTGGTTCCCTGGTCACTGACCTCAACGATCTTCTTCGTAACCTTGGTCCCAATGGTTGCGATATACCTATCGTCGAAGACGTCGAGAACAAATCTCTTGATAAGGCTAGTCTTACCTACGCCTGCGTCTCCAATGAAGCAAATCTTAACTTTCATGAGGTCATCGTCGTTCATCAAGTACCCTCCGAGAGTGGTTCATGAACTGTCTGTTCAGGTAAATAACCTATACCCCTCTTAAGCCTTTGGTAAATCGCTGGCACTCGTACATTTTCATTCGCGGGGTTAGGATGATGGCTGTCAACGTTGATAGTCAAGGATCTACGAACTGACATCAGCAGATGTATGGGTCATCGCTTCTAGGCGAGAGGGGGAGGACTTGGATGGACATCTCCGAGGGATACAGTAGTCCAATCGTAGTCCTCTAGGGTCAGGTCTCAAACTCGTGAACAGTCTCTTTCGAGACCTCGTGATCCCATTCAATAATGATTCCGCGAATCCATCAATGACGGACAACAGATGTGGGACTCTTTTGCAATGCACCAGAATACAACCGAAATGATTTGTGAGATAAGTGAATAGCACTTTTTCTCACATAACTCCCGATGACGTCGTCAAGCGAACGATGGCTTTTTCAACCATTGCGTTAGTCATGCGATCGTGACGGACATCACGGACCTAATAGATGCGCTTCGAGCGGCCGTCGAGGAGTGCATCGGTCAAGAACCAGAGGTTGCAGTAGCATATTCCGGAGGATTAGACAGCTCCATAATCAATTCATTGGCGACGGAGGTCGCTTCCACTTCGCGTTACACGTGCGCCGTACGGGAATCACCGGATGACAGATTGGTGAGAGAGATGGTGAACGAGCAGCGGATTCCGCCGACGGTCATCGTGCTTTCCGAACCGAGGCTCATAGCTCATGTCAGGGAGGCTGCATATGCATTGAACACGACGAATCCGGTGCAGATAGCATACTCGATACC
>JACZKW010000002.1:0-32018 GCA_014859835.1 Thermoplasmata archaeon
CACGCGTTGGAGTTTTGCAACAAAGCCATCATTATATATTGCGAGCGCATTTTCTCTGAGAGTGGGTCATATGATTACGTCTGAGGGGAAGATGCTAGGAATCGCAGGCGTAGCAATTGTGATCATCGTCCTGAGTTCTTCCTTCGCATACGCATATTCTGGTGAGGATGGCTGGTTTGTAGATGAAATCGACCAATGCGGATACCACACCGATCACAGTAAAACCGCCATGACCATGGACGAGAATGGTCAAATCCATGTGGCCTATCGCAGCATAAGACTCTACCCCGACACAGGCGGATATGGATATGTCACCATGCACGCGACGGGATATGGCTCGAACTGGATCACTACAATAATCTCAGGATGCGGTGAGCAACTCCAAGACATTGCGATCAGAATCACCGATGATGGTTCAGTACATATCCTGTGGTGCAACGAAGCGGTGCTAGGATATGCAGTGAATGCGGGGCAAGGATGGGGGACCGAGACCGTCAATATCGAAAACGGATGCTCCGCAAGAATCGCTCTTGACCGCAATGGCGTCGCTCATGCATTGTGTGTTCTTGAAGACTATGTACCGCAGTGGGTTCCAGATGTCGGCACGATCCCCTATTATGCCTATGAACTTCAGGAGTGGACCTGCACATCAGGCGCATGGAATATGACACGCATTCATGCGAATCCAGAAGGTCAACAGTGGACATCTGTATGTACTGTTGCATCTGAAACCGGAGAGGACATCAGAGGGATAGTATCCCTCACTTCGAACGGGACAGGCTCGACCGCACCGATGCGTGTGAGGATAACAGATTCGGGATTGGAGTATAATGAGACAAGTGGTCTGACTGGGATTCCGGGCAATGCCCATAGCAGGATCGATTCTCAAGGGAGGATGCACGTCATCCTTATGGCGAGCGGGGACCCGTTCGCCATCGTGTACATCATGGATGACGATATCACCGAGGCCACTACGGTTCACCTGATATATGTCGACAATTACAATCTCCTCTACATCTACTTCTACGATGTTGCCTCGATATTCCTCGATTCCAACGATGAACCCCAGGTTGCATACATAACCTGCGAGATGCAAGTCATGCTGGCGCACATGGTGGAAGGAGAGTGGGAGACGGAAGCGGTAGGTGGCAGGGATATGCCCAAGGCGTTCTGCGGAATAACCATGATCGAGGATGACTCGGAGGTCTCACATATCATGTTCTACGCCCTATCATCCCCCAACTATACGGGCCTCATTCATATGACTTCAGACTCAACTGAGGTCCTGAAATCAGCATTGGTGGATGCCTCTCTGTTCACGGGTGTTGGCACAATGATCTTGGGGCCGGTCGCATTCGTCATATACCATGTTCGAACGAAGAGGAGAGAGCAACGCCAAAATGCGGAGGCGGTGGGCCTCTTTGATCTCCCTCGCTGGCTTGGAAGGAAGAAATTGTAAGTCGATCATGATACCGACCCGAATCATATGATTCGCAAAGGTTTTTCATCACCTATCGAGCTTAGAGGTTAGCAAGGTGACGACCGCATGAACGAGTACGATGTCAAGAGAGGGAAGTACGACAATGTCAGGGCCGACAATCTGAAGACCGCCATGAAGGAGAGCTTCGGGAACGTCAGCGAGAAGGACGGGAAGCTCTTCGCATCTTTCGGTGCGCTCAAGGAACTGACGGCATGGCCAGGCGAGTCGAAGAAGTCTCTGTGCGTCGAGACCAAGATGGACCCGACCGTGGACGACGAGACCGCTCATAAGACGATCAAGGCGTACAACACGTTCCTCGAGAATGTCACGGGATTGAACGCGAAGGAACGCGGCAAGCGCGCCCAGAAGAAAGTCAAGCAGGGCGGCGCATAGCCAACACCCCTCGCAGACACCTGCTAGATTTATATATAAGTACCCCATTCGGCACATTGCGATACCAGAGGCGGTATCGGCCAGACGCCGTTTGGGCAATGCCTAATGAGCACCCCATCACTCGCGCCAGAACAAATTTTCAGGCGTGCACGAGGCGTCACGGCCGAGAAGTGATGCCTCGGACTGTGTGCTCGAACTGTTCGAGTTTGTTCAGCCAGGTCTGTCGCTTCAAACAGAGGGATAGTAGATGTCAACCAGAAGGAGGCCAAGACAGGGCTCAATGGGATATTCTCCCAGGAAGAGAGCCAGAAGCATAACCGCCAGAGTCTCCACGTGGCCAGAGTCTGATGGGGATGGCGCGAAGCTGCAGGGGTTTGCAGGCTACAAGGCCGGCATGACCCACGCGTTCGTCGTGGATTACAGGCCCAGGAGCACGACCGCCGGACAGGAGATACAGATCCCCGTGACGGTGCTCGAGGTCCCACCCATGAAGGTCTGCGGAATACGATTCTACGCTGAAACCGCCTACGGCAAGAAGGTCGTTGGAGAGGTCTGGACGAAGAAGCTGGACAAGGAACTCTCAAGGAAGTTCCCGGTCCCGAAGGATTACGATGAGGTATCCGCCTGGAAGAAGACGGATAAGCTGGAATATGACGAGATCCGGGCCATCATGTACACCCAGCCGGTGCTGGTGAGCGGGCTGCCTAAGAAGAGGCCCGAGATGATGGAGGTCCGGATTGGCGGCGTGAAGCTCGATGACCGGATGAAGTATGCAAAGGAGATCCTCGGCAAGCCAGTCACGATCAAGGATTTTGCGAAGGATGGCGAGATGGTGGATGTCGCGTCCGTCACCAAGGGCAGAGGATGGCAGGGTGTGACCAAGCGTTGGGGCACCAAGCTTCTCATGCACAAGAACAGCAAGCACAGGAGGCTTATCGGTACCCTCGGTCAAAAGAGGCCGAACTATGTTCACCCGACTGTCCCGCAGGGTGGGCAGAGAGGGTTCCACCAGAGGACCGAACTCAACAAGCGTATCCTCAAGATCGGTGATAAGGGCGAGGAGATCACCCCCAAGGGAGGATTCCTCCACTATGGGAATGTGTCCAACTCGTACCTGCTATTGCACGGATCGGTGCCGGGACCCTCGAAGCGTCTGATAAGGCTCAGGGAACCCGTGAGGGACATCGGAATCAAACTGTCGGAAGCGCCGCAGGTCACTTTTGTATCACTTGAATCAAAACAGGGAGTGTGATTTGATGGCCGAGAAGAAAGTGAAGAAAATAAAGGCAGATGAATCCAAGGTTCTGGTCGCTCCCGGTAAGGTCAATGTTTACGATCTCAAGGGTGATGTTTCGGGCGAGAGGGATCTGCCTGAGATATTCAAGAACGAGCTGAGGACCGATGTGATCCACAGGGCGGTCGTCGCCATAGAGGCGAACGCGAGGCAGCCCTACGGGCCGGGCAGGTGGAGCGGCAGCCGCCACTCGGTCGAGACATGGGGCAAGGGCCGCGGAGTCGCCAGGGTCCAGAGGATCAAGGGCGGCTCGAACGCTGCACAATCACCGAACAACGTCGGTGGCAGGCGTGCGCACCCGCCAAAGCCCGATAAGGACCTGGGCAAGAAGATCAACAAGAAGGAGATGTACCTGGCCAAGGTCTCCGCGCTCGGGGCAACCAGCTCGGCAGACATGGTGAAGGCCAGGGGTCACCAGTTCAAGGACGAATTGACGATGCCAGTCGTCGTGAAGGACGGCCTGGAATCATTGAAGAGCACGAAGGATGCAGTCGAGGCGCTCGAGTCGATCGGTGTCTACGACGATGTCCTGAGGGCGATCGACGGCAGAAGCGTCCGCGCAGGCAAGGGCAAGATGAGGGGCAGGAGATACAGGACCCCGAAGAGCTTGCTCGTGGTACTCTCCAAGAGGGACTGCGACGGAGGCAAGAGCCTCAGGAACCTGACGGGTGTGGATATCGCCACCCCCAAGTCGCTGAATGCGTCGCTATTGGCGCCTGGCGGCGATGCAGGTAGGCTGATGGTCATGTCGGAGGCGGCTCTGGAAGAGATAAGGGGGTGGAGCTCGTGAAGCTCCTGAGACGACAGGTCCTACTTCATCCGTATGTGACTGAGAAGACGATGAACGCGATGTCTGGAACACCATCCCAGGACCTCAAGGATGGCAACAGGCTGGAATTCGTGGTCCGCAGGGACGCCAGGAGACCGGAGATCAAGAAGGCCTTCGAGGAGCGGTTCGACGCGAAGGTGGACAAGATAAATGTCAAGATATCGAAGGACGGCAAGCACGCGATCATCAAATTGAAGAAAGGCTACTCCGCAGAGGAGATTGGCATGAGGATAGGAATATTCTGAGGTGCTTACATGGGAAAGAGACTGATAACACAGAGGAGAGGGCGCGGGTTCGGAAGATATCGGTCCCCGAGTCACCTCAGGTTCACTGATGCGAAGCACCCGAAACTGAAGGAGACTGTCAACGGTACGATCACCGAGCTCAAACACGAGGCGGGCAGGATCGCACCTTTGGCCAAGGTCGAATACGGCGGCGCCGAGCACTGGATGCTGGCGCCAGATGGGATCTTGGTCGGCCAAGAGGTCACCTTCGGAAGAAGGGGTGCGATAACCGCTGGCAACACGATGCCCGTCGGGGACATGCCCGAGGGCACGCTGCTCCACAACATCGAGCTGCAGCCGGGAGACGGTGGCAAGCTCGCGAGGACTGCCGGGAACTCGGCGACGATCGTCAGCCACGGCGCGAAGACCGTGGTCCTGTTGCCATCTGGCAAGTTCAAGGATATTGACAATAAATGTGTCGCGACGGTGGGACTCGTATCCGGCGGAGGGCACACGGAGAAGCCCTTCGCGAAAGCAGGAAAGAAGTTCCACGCATACGGCGCGAAGTCGAAAGCATATTTCTCAGTGAAGGGTGTGGCCAAGAACCCGGTAGACCACCCGCACGGTGGTGGCAGTCACCCACACGTTGGTACACAATCCAGCGTCGGAAGGAACACGCCACCGGGCAGGAAGGTCGGTAGATTGGCGCCCCAGAAGAAAGTAAGGAAGGTGTAGACATGGCCGAAGAGAAGAAGGCAACTGCCAAGGCTCCCGCCCAGGACAAGGGGAAGGCAGCAGTGGCTCCTGCAGCAGCAGCTCCGAAGACGGCAGCAGCTGCCGCCGCTCCAGCGACCGCCCCGATGCAGAAGAAGATGAAGCCCTCTGCGAGACACGTGGGGTCAGCCAAAGCCGCGAGGAGAAAGCTCAGGAAGAAGAGGAGCCAGATACAGGCCAGAAGGAAGAAGGAGTTCACATACCGCGGATACTCTCTGGAGGAGCTCCAGAAGATGCCGCTGGCAGACATAATCGAACTGTTGCCCGCGAGGCCCCGCAGATCATATATCCGCGGACTCAACGAGGAGCAGCAGACTTTCGTCGACAAGCTCAGGAAATCCAATGTCCCGATCAGGACCCACAGGAGGGAGATACCGATACTCCCGGACTTCGTGGGCAAGACGGTGCACGTGTACAACGGAAAGGAGTTCCAGATGGTCGAGATCAAGTCCGAGATGATCGGACATGCCCTGGGAGAATTCGCTCTTACCAGGAGGACCGTGAACCACAGCGGTCTGGGTGTCGGTGCCACGAAATCGTCCAAGTTCATGCCGCTGAAGTGAGGGATTTACATGGGATACACACAGGAAACCGACCCGGAGAAGACCTCGAAGGCGATAGGCAAGGAGAAGGGCGTCTCACCCAAGAACTGCAGAGAGGTACTGAAGGAACTCAGGGGCATGACCGTTGAGAAGGCGAAGGAGTATCTCCAAGGAGTCATCGAGCTGAAAGTAGCCGTTCCCTATACAAGATACAAGAAGTACGTCAGCCCGAAACCAGGGGTTGGCCCGGCCAAGTACCCCGTGAATGCCGCCAAGGCGATCCTCGAAGTGGTCGAGAGCGCCAGGGCGAACGCCGAGTACAAAGGTCTGGACGCCGACAACATGAAGATCAAGGTCGCCTGCGCCCACAGGGGCAGGATTCAGAAGTCCTTCATGCCGAGAGCGCAGGGCAGAAGCACGCCCTGGAACGAGCAGACCACCAATATAGAGATCATACTAGAGGAGGTCGAGGCGTCCTAGTCGCCTTCGAAGGAGGATATTACATGGCAAGTGAGAGAAAATTCGTCACTGAGAATGTCCGCAGAGTCCTGCTGAAGGAGTTCGTGCAGAAGAGAGTCAGCAGGGCCGGCTTCGGAGGATTGGACGTGCAGAGGACCCCCATGGGCACCAGGGTCACACTCATAACGGAGAGGCCTGGGCTCGTTATCGGTCGCAGAGGAGAGGCGATCAAGAGCCTAACCAAGGCGATCGAGGAGGACTTCAAGTACAGCAACCCGCAGATCGAGGTGCAGGAAGTGGAAAACCCCAACCTGAACGCGCAGATCATGGCGGAGAAGCTGGCGAACGCACTCGAGCGTGGATGGCACTTCAGACGGGCGGGACACTCCACCGTCAGGAGGATCATGGAATCCGGCGCGAGGGGGTGCCAGGTCGTCATATCCGGCAAGCTGACCGGACAGAGGCACAGGACTGAGAAGTTCAAGGACGGGCACATCAAGTACTGCGGCCATGTCAAGCTGGTGTTCATGCACAACGGATTTGCCGTCGCCAAGTTGAAGCCCGGAGTGATTGGCATCACCGTCAGGATAATGGATCCGAATGCTAGACTGCCGGATGAGATAGATATCATACCGCCAGCACCGGTCGAGGAGAAGCCCGAGGTCCCGGTTCAGAAGAAGGAGACCTCGAAGGAAGAGGAGAAGAAGGTCGACGAGGCGGTCCAGGATCTCAAGAAGGCCGCGGATGGCGAGGAGAAGCCAAAGAGGCGTTCCCCGAAGAAGAAGGACGCGACCGAGGCTGGCGCTGCGGGTGAGGAGAAGAAGCCCAGGAAGCGCGCCACCAAGAAGAAGGAAGTCGAGGAGAAGAAGGCCGAAGCGACAGAGCTAGTTCCCGCCAAGGAGACGCCCGAGGCGCCAAAGGTCGAGGCGCCAGCGGAGAAGAAGGAGTGAGATAGATGGCTCTTCTCAAGACGAAGGATATCAGGGATATGAGGCCGGAGGACCGGACCATCAAGCTACAGGAGCTCAAGGACGAGCTCATGCACGAACGCGGCGTCGCGGCGATGGGTGGTGCGCCAGCCAGTCCTGGTAAGATCAGGGCGCTGAGGACCAACGTCGCCAGGATGTTCACCATCATGCTCGAGAAGGAGAGGGCCGAGAAGGCCGCTCCTGCGAAGGCGAAGGCCAAGGGGATCGGGGCTTCCTCGAAGAAGGCTTCGACTTCTGCGAAGAAGAAGGAGAATGATGCCCAGGAGAAGGAGGAGAAGAAGTAATGGCTGGTATTTGCTCGGTTTGTGGATTGCCTGAAGAACTGTGCATGTGTGAACAGATCGCCAAGGAGCAGCAACAGATACGCATCTTAACGGACACTAGGCGCTACGGAAAGGTGATGACCGTGATCGTAGGGATAAACTCGGGTGAGATAGACATGGAAGACCTCGCGAGGAAGCTCAAGACACGGTGCGCCTCCGGAGGGACCTACAAGGACGGGAAGATAGAGCTGCAGGGCGACCACAAGAAGAAGGTGAAGGATGTCCTGGAGGAGCTGGGCTTCTCCGTGGACAGCAGGTAAACCGAGCATGAAGGCAGGTGACTTCCGAAGGCGCGAACTAATAGGCCTCGAAGTAGAGATCGTGCAGGCGACATGTGCTTCGTACCTCGAGATCCGCGGCAAGGTCGTGGACGAGACGAGGAACACATTCGTCATAGAGCACGAGGGGGCCGAGAAGGTCGTGCCGAAGGAGTGCTGTGAGTTCCTCTTCAGGGAGGGTTCGCATGCATTCAAGGTCTCCGGCAAAGACATCAAATTCAGACCTGAAGACAGGATCAAGAAAGTACGATGACACGAAGGTGAAGTACGATGGCAGACAAGTCAAAAGAGGCGGGCGACAAGCCCAAGGCGAACGATATAGGGCTGGACGTCGTGCCGCCGATGGAAGGCTGTGAAGACATCCACTGTCCGTTCCACGGAAAGCTCCCTGTGAGGGGCACCGTCTTGAGCGGCACGATAGTCTCGGCCAAGATGCAGGGCACAGTAGTCGTTGAGAGGGAGCACTTGAAATACGTGCCCAAGTACGAGAGGTATGAGAAGAGGACCAGCAAGTACCTCGCTCATTCTCCGCCCTGCCAGCTAGCCAAGCTCGGGGACAAGGTCAGCATCATGGAGTGCAGGCCTCTCAGCAAGCGCGTATCATACGTCGTAATAGAGAACAGGAAGTGAGGTGGCCGCTATGAAAGGAGTTCCAGGAAGACAGACCAGGGGCATACCGACCGGGGCGAGGCTCGATTGCATAGACAACACGGGAGCCAAGATCGTCGAGGTAATCGCCGTTCTGAACTGGCACGGTGTGAAGAGGAGGTATCCGGCAGGCGCCCTTGGCGAAGTAATCGTGGTGACGGTCAAGAAGGGCTCACCGGAGACGAGGAAGCAGGTCATGAGGGCAGTCATAGTCCGCCAGAAGAGGGCGTTCAGGAGGCCCGAGGGCACGATGGTCCAGTTCGATGACAACGCAGTGGTCATCGTGACCGAGACCGGTGAGACCAAAGGTACGGATATCAAGGGACCCGTGGCGAGAGAGGCCGCCGAGAGATGGCCTCGGATCGCAGCGACGGCGTCCATGATAGTGTGAGGTGTTCAGGAATGACAACGACTAAGAGCACCAGGGCGGGGAAGCAGAGGAAGGCGAGGGCCAATGCCCCGTTGCACAAGAAGAGGCGTATGGTCGCAGCCCATCTGAGTTCCGCGCTCATGAGTGAGTACAATGTGCGTTCGCTTACCGTGAAGAGAGGCGACACTGTCAAGGTAGTAAGAGGACCCGAGGGCGTGAAGGGCGTCGAGTCGAAGGTCGCCTCCGTGGACCTCAATGAATGCAAGATCATCATAGAGAACATCACGATCGCGAAGGCTGACGGCACACAGAAGCAGAGGGCGATCGACCCGTCGAACGTGTTGATCACCAAGCTGGACCTGTCCGATCCGTGGAGAAAGCGCAAGCTCGACAGCCTTAAGGAGGCGAGAGCGTGAAGAAGCACATGAAGAGAATGACGGCTCCCCGGAGCTGGTCTGTGACAAGGAAGACCAGCCACTGGGTCACGAAGCCGAGGCCAGGACCGCACGCAATGATGGACAGCATACCCATCGAGACGGTCCTGAGGGACATGTTGAAGGTATGTGACAACGCGAGAGAGGCGAAACTCATACTGAGCAGCAGGAACATCGCGGTCGACGGACGCGTGGTCACGGACTACAAGTTCCCGGTCGGACTGATGGATGTAGTGACTATCAAGAAGACGAAGCTGAGCTACAGGATGCTGATGGACTACAAAGGCAGGCTGCAGCTCGCTCCGATTGACGAGAACGAGAGTGGTTGGAAGCTCGCGAGGGTCGACAACAAGACGACCGTACGCGGGGGCAAGACCCAGGTGACGCTCCACGACGGGAGGAACATACTCCTGCCTATGGATCAGTACAAGACGGGCGATGTGCTCAAGATAGAGGTGCCGTCCCAGAAGGTCCTGAAGGCATTCACGCTGGACAAGGGCAGCGTCGCGCTGCTAACGGGAGGCTCGCACCCGGGCAGCCTCCATACCGTCGACAGCTACCAGGTCAAGAGGGGTTCCGCTGCGAACATAGTGACATTCAAGGAGGGTCTGACGACCATCGAGAAGAACGTATTCGTAGTCGGCGACAAGACTCCTGAGATCACGCTCCTGGAGGCGAAAGTGGCATGAGCGACGTTATGAGAGACATACGACTGGAAAAGGTCGTGGTGAATATCGGCGCCGGCGACGCCGGAGAACGCCTCCTGAAAGCCGTGAAGGTCCTGGCGATGGTCACTGGTAAGAAGCCCGTGCGCACGATCGCGAAGACCACGAACAGGGACCTCGGCATCAGGGAGGGACAGGACATAGGGTGCAAGGTCACCCTTAGGCGCGAAGAGGCCGAGGAGTTCGTCAAGAAGGCACTCTGGATAAGGGAGAACAAGCTGGCCAAGTGGTCATTCGACCCGGAAGGCAACTTCTCCTTCGGCATACAGGATTACACGGACTTCCCAGGCATGAAGTACGACCCAGAGATAGGCATATTCGGCCTGGATGTCTGCATCTCGTTGAGCAGACCAGGCAAGCGTGTGAAGATACGACGGGTCATGAAGAGATCCATCCCGAAGGACCACAGGATCACGACAGAAGAAGGTCAGGAGTTTGTAAGGTCCAAGTTCAACATAGAGGTGGTCGATTGAAGCCTAAGAAACAGTTTGGTAGAAAGATAGGGTGCCTGAGGTGCGGCAGGAAGAGGGGGCTCGTCAGGAGATATGGGCTCCACTTGTG
Source organism: Thermoplasmata archaeon (assembly GCA_014859835.1). Classification (GTDB taxonomy): domain Archaea; phylum Thermoplasmatota; class Thermoplasmata; order UBA10834; family UBA10834; genus UBA9653. The sequence goes on from JACZKW010000002.1 coordinate 10,324, forward strand.
CAGACAGTGCTTCAGAGAGATCGCCCCACAGATTGGATTCAGGAAATACTCATGAGGTGACCAGAAATGCAACAGGATACACTCAATGACGCGATGGTTACCATCAAGAACGCAGAGAAAGTCGGTAAGGGAGAATGCTACATCAAGCCGTCGTCCAAGCTCATCGGACGCGTCCTCCGGGTGATGGAGGAGAGCGGATACATCAAGCAGTTCGAGCTGCTGGAGGATGGAAGGGCCGGCATGTTCAAAGTCACTCTGGCCGGCCAGATAAACAATTGCGGGGTCATAAGACCAAGGTACTCGGTAAAGACGACCGACCTCGAGAAGTTCGAGGCGAGATACCTTCCTGCCCAGGACTTCGGCGTGCTGATACTCACGACCACCAATGGAGTCGTGAACCACTCCGAGGCAAAGAAAGGAGGCGTCGGGGGCAAGCTCCTGGCGTATGTATACTGAGGTGTCACAGATGACTTCCGAAGGTTTGGTGACGGAGCAGGTCAAGGTGCCGGAGAAGGTCCAGGTCACCCTCGACAACGGCATGGTCAAGGTCAAGGGGCCAAAGGGGGAGATCTCCCGGAGACTCCACCACCCGAAGATCAAGATCGCACAGAAGGGGAAGGACTTCTTCGTCTCGTGCGAGACCATGAGGAGGAAGGAGAGGGCGCTTGTCGGCACTTATGCAGCGCACATGCGCAACATGATACTCGGAGTCACAGACGGCTTCGAGTACAAGATGAAGATCGTGTACGCCCACTTCCCGATCAAGGCATCGGTGAAGGGTGACACGTTCGTGGTCGAGAACTTCCTTGGTGAGAAGTGTCCGAGGAAGACGAGCATCCTAGGGAAGACGAAGGTCACGGTCAAGGGAGACCAGGTCCTCCTGAACGGCTCGGACATCGAGGAGGTCGGGCAGACCGCCGCGAACATAGAGCGGGCCACGAAGATCAGGGGATTCGACCCCAGGATATTCCAGGATGGCATATACATCACGGAGAAGCCCGGGAGGTGAGCGGTTTGGCAGAGAAGAAAGATCAACAGGATTTCATGAAGCTCAAGATGTTCAAGGAGGAGTACGTCGAGAAGCTCGCAGCCTTGGGCATAGAGACGTTAGACGATCTGGCCGAAGCGCTCGCTGACGATGCCCGTGTGGCGGAGATCCACGAGCACTGCAAGGGTGTGGGCCCGAAGACCATCGAACACTGGCGCGAGGAACTCGGTGTCGAATCCGACGAAGAGGGAGACGAGGCAGAGGTGGAGGCTGACGAGAAGCCCGCCCCCAAGACGCGCAAGGTAAAGGAAGCCGATGAGGAAGAAGACGTCGAGATCAAGGACGATGAGGAAGAGGACGTCAAGATCGGAGACGATGAGGACATCGGATACAAAGTCAAGCTCAAGCCCAAACTCTCGAAGGAGATGCTCGATGCGCTCAAGAAGCGCGCGGAGATACAATCCAGAAGGCCCGAGTTCCTCAGGCAGGAATGGCACAAGAGGCCAAGGCTTCAGAAAGTCAAATGGAGGAAGCCGATGGGTATGCACTCCAAGATGAGGCAGAACTTCGGATACAGGCGACCGGTCGTATCGATCGGCTACGGCTCCCCGAAGCTCGCGAGGTATCTGCATCCATCGGGATTCAGAGAGGTGATGGTCCATAACGTCCGGGACCTCGAGAAGATAAACCCCGAGGTAGAGGCCGCGAGGATCGCACACAAGGTCGGCATGAAGAAGCGCATCGAGATCGAGGCGAAGGCCGACGAGCTCAAGATCAGAGTACTCAACAGGAGCGTGTGACCATGGATCTGAAGAATCAGAGGAGGGTCGCTTCGGAGCTGCTCAAGTGCGGTGAGAACCGAGTCTGGATAGACCCGAACCGAACGGAAGACGCAGCAGACGCCATTACGAGGGCGGATGTGAGGACCCTCATCGCCTCGGGCACCATCGCCGCGAGGCAGAAGACCGGTGTGTCCAGAGGCAGGGCCAACCACAATAAGGCCCAGAAGGCCAAAGGCCGCAGGAAGGGTCAGGGTTCCAGGCGTGGCACGAAGAACGCGAGGAAGCCCTCGAAGGAGGTCTGGATGCAGTCCATCCGACCCATCAGGATAAGGTTGAGGGAGCTCAGAGAAAATGGTAAGATAGACACCAGGACCTACAGGAAGTATTACATGAGAGCCAAGGGTGGAATGTTCAAGAACAGGCCGCACCTCGACTCGCACCTCAGGTCCGAAGGCATATTGAAGGAGTGAGCAAGATGGCCACAGGACCTAGATACAAAGTTCCGTTCAGAAGGAGACGCGAGGGTCGCACGGATTACAGGCGGAGGGCGGCGCTGCTCCGGAGCCATGTTCCGAGAGCGGTCGTTCGTAAGTCTAACAAGAACATGACGATACAGTTGATAGAATACAAGGACGGGGGCGACTTCGTCCTCGCATCGGCAGTCTCGACCGAGCTGGCCGAGCTGGGATGGAAGCTCTCTGGCAAAAACTCGCCAGGTGCGTACCTCACAGGTTATCTCGCAGGCACGAGGGCCAAGGAGAAGGGCATCGAAGAGGCGGTGCTGGACATCGGTCTGCACGGGCCGACCAAGGGCAACTTGCTGTTCGCGGCCCTCAAGGGGCTGCTCGATGCGGGCGTAGAGATCCCGCACGGCAAGGAAGTGCTGCCAGCGGGAGAGCGCATATCTGGCAAGCACATGAAGGAAGGTACCGAGGCGGCGTTCGAGGAAGTCAAGAAGAAGATTGGAGGTGGACACTGATGGCAGAGTGGATCCCGAAGACGATGCTGGGAAAGCTCGTCTCGCAGGGTAAGATCACCACGATGAGCGAAGCTCTCAATACGAGGCTCCCGCTCAGGGAACCGGAGATAGTGGACATACTTCTCCCGGATCTCGTGGACGAGGTGCTGGACGTGAACATGGTCCAGCGTATGACCGACTCCGGACGAAGGGTCAGGTTCGCGATAACCGTCGTCGTCGGCAACCAGGACGGCTTCGTAGGCCTTGGAAGGTTCAAAGGCAAGGAAGTCGGACCTGCGATCAGGGCCGCGATAGATGTCGCCAAACTGAACATAATCGAGGTCAAGAGAGGCTGCGGCTCGTGGGAATGCGGATGCCTCACGCCTCACTCGCTTCCGTTCAACGTACAAGGACGTGCTGGATCGGTCGTCGTCACAGTCAAGCCAGCACCGAGAGGTACCGGTCTCGCGGTCGGCAAGGTCGCGAAGAGCGTCATCAAGATGGCGGGCGTAGAGGATGCATGGGGGTTCACGAAGGGACACACGAAGACCACCATCAACTACTCCATAGCTGCGTTCGAGGCTCTCAGGCAGACCTCCGCGGTGAGGATCACCAGCGAGCAGAAGGAGAGGCTGAACATCGTCTCTGGACCCGTCAAGATGCATATTGCACCGTCCCCGATCGTGGTCGAGGAATCGGCCGAGAACGAGGGCGAGGTCGCCAAAGAGCAGGAGGGGAGTTAGATGCCTACAGTTGCGGTAGTGAGGGTCCGTGGCCATTCAAGGATAAACCACAAGGTCGTGGAGACTATGGAGATGCTCAGGCTGTTCAGGCCTAACCATTGCGTACTACTCCCAGTGAACGACTGTAACAAGGGTATGCTCCAGATGGTGAAGGATTTCGTCACTTGGGGCGAGGTCTCCCACGAGACAATCGCGCGGCTCCTCTTCCACAGAGGCGAGGTGGTCGGCGGCGATAGGCTCACTGACGCGTTCGTCAAGGAGAACTCGACATACACATCGATACTCTCGCTCGCGAAGGCGGTCGAGAAAGGAGAGGCGAAGCTCTCCGATGTCAAAGGGCTGAAGCCGGTCCTCAGGATGCATCCGCCAAGGACAGGTTACAAGGGTGCGAAGCTGCAGTTCGCGAATGGTGGCGCCCTCGGATACCGAGGAGCGGCGATGGAGACGCTCGTCGACAAGATGCTGCCGAAATCCCAGGAGGCGAAGTAGATGGTGAGCAGGACGAGCAAGTTCAGGGGAAGCAGGACTCACGGGCGTGGCCAGAAGGCCGGCAGGGGTGCTGGCCTGAGGGGCGGCCGCGGAAACGCAGGCCTTCACAAACACAAGTGGATAAGCACGGTTAAGTACTATCCCAATCATTTCGGCCACCACGGGTTCAAGAGGCCACAATCCGTAGTGGAGAGCAAGGTAACCATCAACCTCTCGGAGGTCGAGGCGACCTTGCCTACGCTGGCGAAAGATGGATTCGCGACCGAGAAGAACGGGAAATGGATCGTGGACCTTACTAAGATGGGTGTGGACAAATTGCTGGGAACGGGCAGGATAAACCTACCGATCTCAGTCAAGGTTGCGGAAGCATCTGCCAAGGCCGCGGAGAAGCTCAAGGCGGCCGGTGGGGAACTGGTCAAGGAATGACCTTCAGGGCCACCTGATGGGTGGCTCCTGTCTGCGGGACACGCGAGTGTCCTTTGAAACCATAGGATAACACTAGAGCCGTGGGACAAGAGGAAGGGTGCTGATGGCGGAGGGCAAAGAAGAGAAGAGCATGCTCTACAAGCTCAAGCCGATCACGGACCGGTTACCGGCCGTGACCAGGCCGGAAGGGCATGTTCATTTCAGAACGAAGATGATGTGGATCATCCTCATACTCATCATCTACTTCGCGATGACGAATGTCGTCATCTATGGGCTTGACGCAGGAACGAGAGTCGACCTGTTCGCGCAGTACAGGGCGATACTTGCAGGCGCGCAGTTCTCTCTGATGCACCTTGGTATCGGTCCGATCGTCACCGGTTCTATCATCATGCAGCTGTTCACCGGTGCCAAGATCATCAAGCTCAACCTCAAGAATGAGGAGGACAAGGCGATATACCAGGGCACGCAGAAGCTCTTGGTCATAGTGATGATCATCGTCGAGTCCGTGCCTCAGGTCTACGGGTTCATGGAGCCGTCCCAGAAGTTCGTGGACGGCATGGGCTCGTTCATAGGCGGCAACGGCGACTCGATGGCTAGGATGCTCATCGTCGCGCAGCTGTTCGCAGGTTCATACCTGGTGTTCCTCATGGACGAGGTTGTGTCCAAGTGGGGCATAGGCAGCGGTATCTCGCTCTTCATCGCAGCGGGTGTCGCGCAGTCGATATTCACAGGCACGTTGAACTGGCATTCCGCCGACCCTAGCACAGCCCTGAGTGTGAACAACCCTCCCGCAGGGACGTTGCCGAAGACGATCTATATGTTCCACCACATGTCTGCACCGGAATTATCTAGCGGCGGCTATGAACAGATCTTCTTAGCGCAGCCGAACCCGATTGTCGCGCTCATTGGTACCATAGTCATATTCCTATTCGTTGCATATACCGAATCCAGCAGGATTGAACTGCCTCTCTCGCATGGAGGTGCGAGGGGTGCAAGGGGAAGGTATCCGATCAAGCTGATATACGCATCCAACATCCCTGTCATATTGATGGCCGCGCTGCTGGCCAACGTGAGCATGTTCTCGATGCTTTTCTGGAGCCACGGGAGCTTCATGAACATGCCCTTGCTCGGCAATAATTGGATGTTAGGATACTATACTGAGGGTAGCACCACGCCTGCCGCTGGTTTAGCGTATTATCTATCAACAGTTAACGGTGTTAGCGATTGGCTTCTACCCATCCTGAGTCCGGAATACCTATCGTCGTATAATTCGAACCTGTCTGGCGGGCTGGTGGTCAAATCGACCCTGCAGATAGGCATACACGTCATCGTCTACGTCTCGATAATGATAGTAGGATCGATCATGTTCGCCAAGTTCTGGATAGAGACCACGAACATGGGCCCCGAAGCTGTCGCCTCGCAGATAGAATCGAGCGGCATGCAGATACCCGGTTTCAGACGGGATCCCAGAGTGCTCAAGCGCGTGCTTGAGCGGTATATTCCTGTGGTCACGGTGATATCCGGCGCTACGGTAGGTGGTTTAGCCGCGGGAGCTGACCTCATAGGTACTGTAGGTAATGCTACAGGAACCGGTGTCCTGCTCGCGGTCGGAATAATGATACAGCTCTACGATGCGATAGGCCGAGAGCAGATGATGGAGATGCACCCTGTGATGAGAGGGTTCTTCGGCGGAGAGTAAGTAGATGGCAAGCAGCGGCACAGCCGGAGGTCCAGCCGGGAAACCGGCCGGATCCAACATGACCAATCAGCTAGTGATGCTGATGGCGTTCATGTTCGCCATATTCATCCTGTTCAACCCGAGCATCCGACAGGGACTGGGAGAGATCGTTGGTTACGGTCTCGAGCCTGTCGTAGGCTTCAACGGGGAGTATCCGATCGTCACACTGCTCTTGAGCGGTCTCGTCATGACCTGCTTCAGCATATCGGTCCGGCACTTCTTCATCGACTGGGTGGGCCAGGCAAGGAACCAGAGGATACAGTCCGCCTTCTCGAAGGAGATGAGGGAGGCCAGGACGAGCAATAATACCTACAAGCTGAAGAAGCTCATGGAGCTCCAGCCGCAGATAATGTCGGCGTCGCTCAAGACGACGCAATCGCAGTTCAAGCTCATGCCCATAACGATGCTGGTGATCATCCCCATCTTCGCATGGTTGGCCAACTTCGTGTACATAGGCCTTGGTTCTACCGTGTTCTCGGTCCCGTGGGAGTTCAACTCGAACATGAGGAATTCGAACCTGCTGCCCAACTGGGTGCTGCTCTATTCTCTCATGACATTGCCATTCGGACAGGTGCTACAGAGATTCCTCAAGATGTTCAGCTTCAGCAGAAGGCTGAGGGAACTCGAGACGGAGGGCATCGCGCCGCCTCTCGATCGATATAAGCATTAAGGATGGTTGCAGATGAGAATTGCTATATCCGGCCCCCCTGGGAGCGGAAAGACCACCGTGTCCGCGCTCGTCGCCCAGAGGCTCGGCTATGAGCTGGTGCTCGTCGGCCAGATTTTCAGACAGATGGCTTCAGAGAGAGGCGTGAGCCTGGAGACGTTCGGTGCCCTCGCGGAGGAGAACGAGACCATAGACAAGGAGCTGGACGACCGCACGATGAAGATCGCGGAATCGAAGACCGACGTGGTGCTCGAGGGACGGCTGACCGCAGCCCTGATGAAACGGAACGATATTCCTGGACTAACGATATACATCGATGCGCCGGAGAATGTGAGGGCGGAGCGTATAGTGGAGAGAGAGGGCAATGATTTCGAGACCGTCCTAAATGAGATGAACTCCAGGGAACGGTCCGAGAAGAAGCGATACAAGGCGTATTACGGGATAGATGTCTCGGACAAGTGCTCTTACGATCTATGGCTCGAATCGGGCGAGATGACGCCCGACGATATCACGGACATCATTATCAAGGAGGTAAGGAGGATCCATGTCGAAGATGCTCGTCAAGTCCAAGAAGGCGTCTAGGTCTGGGACCGGCAAACGGCCCGAGGACAGATCAGTGGACGAGCTCATGGCCAACGGAGTCGTCGTGATCGACAAGCCATCGGGACCGACCTCTCACCAGATCACGACATGGGTGAAGGAGATGATCGGTGCCGACAAGGCCGCTCATGGTGGTACGCTGGACCCTCGGGTGACCGGAGTCTTGCCCGTCGGCGTCGGGATATGTGTCCGTGCCATGGATGTCCTACATTACGGCACGAAGGCGTATGTCGGGGTCATGAGGATGCACGGCAACGTGGACAAGACCCGGCTTGAGAATGTGTTCAAGGAGTTCACGGACGAGATATTCCAGACGCCACCCATGAGATCCGCGGTCAAGCGAGAACAGAGGGCGAGGAGGGTACACGAGTTGAACCTGCTCGAATCATCCGGAAGGGACATCCTGTTCGATGTCAAGTGCGATGCGGGGACGTATATCAGGAGCCTCGCGGTCGATGTCGGGGATGCGCTCGCAGTCGGCGCGCACCTCCAAGACCTCAGAAGGACGAGGGCTGGGGCGCTCGTGGAGGACGACGCTGTCACGCTCCACGACCTCCGAGACGCCATCGAGGCGCACAGGTCCGGCGACAGCTCGCACCTGGCCAAGATGATGAAGCCGCTGGAGTCGCTCCTTTCGCACATGCCAAAGGAGTGGTCAAGGATTCCGCAGTGGACGCGATCTGTCACGGGGCGAACCTCGCGATGCCTGGTATAATCTCACTGGATGATAGCCTCAGGAAAGGGGATGTCGTAGCCGTGATGTCGCTCAGCGGAGAGAGCGTCGCTTTGGGACGCACCCTCATGGACAGTAGCGAGATGATGATGAGAGCAGAGGGTTTCGGCGTGGACATCTCAAGGGTGTTCATGGCCACGGGCACTTATACGAAATCGTGGGGCACCAGCAAGGAATAGACCATTCAGAACTGGTCGATCATCCTCTGCTTGGCGATCAATGGACGCGCATCGATGCCCAGCTCACTTCTTATGGATCCTGCGAACTCCTTTGCGAACCCATGGACCGTGTACACGACATCAGGTGCGCACTTCTTGACGAACCATAGCAGTTCGTCGTAGCCGCAGTGATCCGATAGGGGGAACGCGCGGTCGACGTAGGACGATCGACCGCCGAACATGCCATCGACTGCCCATCCGGAGAAGGCGGCGGTCTTCGCGCCATGTTTGCGCATCGTTTGCACCCTGCTGCTATCCTTGCCGAGGCCGGATGAGACATAGACTATCGGTGAGCCGCCCTTGATGTCTTCGAACGGTTCGCTCGGGATGTCGAAACCGTGCGTCCGCAGGATTCGATTGTATGATGCTATGGAGGGATGGAAGAAGATGGGGAATTCGCGGAATATTGATGCGAGTTCCTGTGATTTCCCGAGAGGGTATGAGAGCAATATCGCGGACGAACCCGAATGGAGGACTTCTGAGACCCAGTCCTTCATGGCAGACACAACTTCAGAATGATCCGGGAACCTGTAACGAGGCTTACCATATGTCGCCTCCATCACGAGCACTTCGCAGCTCAAGGGCTTCGCGCCATCCGTATGAGCTTTGGAGCGCACGCAGAAATCCCCGGTATATACGACCCTCCTGCTCCCAGAGATCCGGCACATCATAGATCCCGGTATGTGACCAGCGTCCACGAGTTCCACTTGGTCGTCCTTGATGGCCCGCAGATTCTTTCGGCATCGTTCACTTGCGAAATCGCGCGTTATCTCGGAGCAGATCACATCGAGCGTCTTGAACGATCGCGGTATGTGATCGGTATGTGCATGGGATATCACATTCGTATCATCAGCGGTAGTCCTCCGTGGATCCAGACGATACCGACGGTCGTCGACTTCGACCAAGATGCCGTTTCCGAGACGTATCAAAGTGTCCACAATCCTCATGGTGTCCGGCGGCTAGGATCACGTGACCGGCCCATGGGGATATAGTTATCTTATCCTCTCGAGTGAAAATGCTCCCATCAGGATCGCCTTGTTCGTGTGCCTGTAATCGATCCAGCCTCGCGTCTGGGCATCACATATCCCCTCGATACTCAACAGAGTCTTCTGTTTCTCGCTCTTGAAGTGGACCGCGCCCGTCATCTGGTGCTGGATCGAATTGAGCTGCTGGTCCGTATGCATGCCTATCTCCACGGCGAAAGAGGCCACTGCTTGATGTTGACGGACCTTGCTGGTCAACTCCTGTACGAACTGGAACGACCGCTTCTCATCCTTGCCTGTGATGCTCATAGAGAGCGACAAATACGCCAACCTGAAGTATGATTTTCCGCTGGACATGGACAGTTTGACGGATTCGTCCAGGCCTTTCAAGATGCCATCGAAATCATCCTGACCTTCCGTCTTGAAGACATTGCTCCTGCGGCTGTTCGGATCTATCGGAAGACCTGTAGCGTCGATCCATCTCACAAGACCCAGCTGCTCGAATTCCATGAATGTGGGCATTATAGGAGCCATGTCCTTGGCTATCTCGACTGGCGGCCTGGAGGTGGTCACGATCATGACCGGCACACCTTTCTTCAGTCCCTCGGCTATGAACAGAAGCATGGCGGTCTCCTTGCCTATGAACGGCGGACCTGCGAACAGGATGTTGGACCCGAACGGCATACCACCGAGCAGCAGGTCGTCCAGACGTTCTATGCCTGTCTTGACCTTCGCCTCCTTCTGCTCCTCCTGTACCTCCGTGCTCTCGTCCAGGTCTTTCATCAGATGCGCTTGAAGGGCGTGCTCGCGGTTCTCCAGCTCCTTCTCACGCTGGTAGAGCCGAGCCTTCATTTCGTGCTCCTTCTCCCGAAGGCGTCTCTCGCGCAGCTCTATCGTTTTTGAATGATCATCTGCAGGTGATATCTCGGCACGCGCACTCTCGACATCCTCGACCGACCGGAGCATGTCCCTCTCACGGGCCTTCAGCTCTGCGCTCCTGAGTGTCATCTTCGTTTCGTCAGCCTTCAGACCCTTCTCCCTCTCGAGCAGAGTCCTCAACTTCGAGTTCATCTGTTCCTGCTCGGCCCTGATCCGTTGCTCCAGGTCCTTGATGCTCGACTCGCGCCTCTCGAGGGCGGCCATCTTCCTGCTGAGCTCCTGCTCCTTTGCTGATACGCCGGCGATCTTGGTCCTGGTGTTTTCGGAAAGTGACAGGTATTGCTTCTCCCTCTCGCCCGCGGAATCCTTCGCTCGCTCGATCTCCTCCAGCTGGGTATTGAGCTTGCTCATCGAGTTCCTCAGCTCTGCTTCACGGTCTGCGAATGCTTTCTCGCGCTTGAGTAAAGTATTCTCCTTGTCCACTAGCTCGTTCATCTGTTTGTCCGAGCGTTCTATCAGCCTTTGTGCGCGCTCAGAGGCCATCCTGAGCGAGGTCTCCTTCTCCCGCAGAGAGATCTCCTTCTCGGCGACAGATTCCTGCTTCAGCAGGAGCTGCTGCTCGATGCTCTTAACTATGTTCCTCTCTGCGGCGACCTTGCCCAGCTGTTCCTTCGCTGCGATGAGTTCCACGCTCTTCATGTCGAGGGAGTTCTCCCTCATGCTCAGATGCTTCTCCCTTTCCGCGAGAGATCTTTTCAGTGCGTCGAGTTCCTTCGCCCACAGCTCGAGCTCGGCCTCCTGAGCTCCGGCGTCGCCGAACTTCGCCCGGGCATCGCGCTCCTTCGCCTGTACATCCAGGAGCACCTTCTCGGCCTCTGCTTCCCTTGCCGCCAATTTCTGCTCTCTGGACGATATGAGTTTGAGCGTTTTGTCGAGCGCATTCTTCTGCACGTCTATGTCGGCCTGCTTCAGACGCAAGGTATCCAGCTTGCCCTCGTTCTCAACATCCTTCCTCGCCAGCTCTTCAGCTGCGCGTCTGGATTGATTGATGCGCTGCTGGAGTTCCGCTTCCATCGACTCGATCTGCCGCTTCCCGTCATCGATTGATGCCAGCTCCTCGGACAGGCGTTTCTCGTAGGCTTCCAGGTCCGATTCCCTTGAACGTAGCGCGTCCTCCCTGTACTCGAGCGCCTCCTTGCGCTTCTCGACGTCTACTATGATCATCCTGAGTTTTCCGTCGCTCGCTTTCAGGACCTCGCGCTCCTGGACGTTAGTGGAGCTCGCGATTATGTGGAGCATCGAACCGCTCAGTTGGATGGATACCGCGCTGCCGAGGTACGCCATGGGCAGTATGCTGGCCAGTTCGAGCGGGGTGAATCGGAACAACATGGGGAATATCAGAAGGACTGGGGGGAACACCGCGGATGCTATGCTGATTATCTTGCGACGGCTGGTGCCTTCCCAAGTCATCGCCAATGAGATCAAGGTTAGGCTCATGCCGAGCAAAGATGCGGAATAGAGCCAATCTGGTCGACCAATGGCGATGTACTCGCTCTCGTCTAGGGCTACTAGGGCAATCAGAACTGAGGGCACCGCGACCGATGCGGCACTCATTATGAAATGCGGGTCTGTGCGGTCCGCGAAGTACGGCTCCCACTTCATCGCTATCGCGACTATTGCAACGGCCAGGCCTCCGACGAGCGGGACCACCCATTTCAATGCGGTCACGAACTCGGGAGCGTCCGTGAGATAGCTCCAGTTCTCCAGAAGATATGCGAGGACCGCGGTGACGGCCAGAGCGAGTCCGGATGCTATGCCCAGGACATGTGCCAACCGCCCCATCCTCAGTTGGAGCATCGCTGCCTTCCTGGACCTTGGTGCCTCTGCGGCTTCGATATCACTAGAATACTTGTCACGGACTCGTGAAGTGATCTTGGGCGCAGTCGCCGCAGATGATTTCTTCTTGGTCGATCTGGGCGCCATATACCTCAACTCTTCCGAGCAAGTCGCTTTCGGCTGCTGGACTATTGTTAAAGAGTATACTATGGATACTTAAACATTGGTTTATGGTTTACAATCGGGACAAAATTCCGGATCATGCTGGCGCAACGCACCACTGACCCGATTTGTGCCCCATCGGAAGACCCGCCGGTCACGAGCTTGAAATGTCCCATAGGGCATTGAGGGATATGACGCGGGTGCTGACATCTATCATGACTAGTTTCGCTGCCCTCCCCCGGCTATCGCTTTAACTCCCGCGCAGAGGATAGAATCATGCCGGTGATACCACGCATGACCATAGGCCAGCCTACGCTCAGGTCCATTCCGTAGCGCATGAGTTCGAAGAGGAAACTCTGCGTGTCGAGCGTGTACTCCGAACATCGATCGCACCCCTTGACAATCTCGTAGGCGGCTTCAGGGCATCCGAGCTGGTACTGTTCGAAGGGGACACGGACTACGCGTCAACCCTACTCCACCTACTATGCGTCAAAGCAGTGCATGAGTTCGACGAGGAGGTCGTGTGGATCGATGGCGGGAACACGGTCGATCCGTACTCGATAAGCGCCCTGTGCAAGAAGATGCGCATTGACAAGAGGGATGTACTCTCCAGGGTGAACATCTCGCGGGCGTTCACGGCATACCAACTCGTCACGCTCATAGATGAAAAGCTCGAGCAGGAGATCGTCGAGAGCACTCCCGCTGTGGTAATAGTGTCGTCGCTCACAGACCTCTTCCAGGACAAGGACATGAAGTGGGCGGAATCGTACCAGCTACTGAGGAGGTGCGTGGACGACATAAGGCGGGTGACCCAGGAGCATGAGACCATATCTTTCGTCACGGGCCACACCGCGGGATATGGGAGAACGGACAAAAGGTTGACTGCGCTGATACGCGTCCAGGCTGATCGCGTCATCCACATGAAAGAGAAGAAGGATGGGACCGTCTTCAATCTACCAATGGAGGGGAGGTCCACACTATTCCATCCGGTCCCGTGGAACCAGTCCACGTTAGACGAGTACGGTGGTGATCACGATGGGGAGGACGGTGCCTACATATCGCCTCGCGCTTGAGGCGATGGCCAGGCAATGGAACGATTTCAGAAGGGCGTTGAGGAAGGATGACAGGGAGGCTTTCGACTCGCTGATGAACAGGGCTCGCATGCACGCCTCTGCTGCGACATACGCGATAAGCATGGACCCGACGGAGTCCGCTCTGCTCTCGATGCTCCTGGAACACGAGAAGGAGTTGCTCACCCTGAGGAAGAAGAACGAATGCTCGGAAGAGGATGGGAGTGCTTGGAGCGGTGAGTCCGATAGATGAGGGGCTGGCTGCTCGACATATATCCTGATTACAAGGACAACTCCATCGTCTACTGGATCAAGACCAGAAAGGGAGCGCACAAGATCGTCGAGCGTTCGTTCGTGCCGAAGATATTCGCGCACTCGTCCAGAGACGATATGGATGAGCTGGAGAAGGCGCTCCCGATATTGGACGCTGTATTGAATGTTGAGCGCGAGATGAAGAGCACCTGGTTGGGCGAGAAGCCGCGCGAGGTGCTCGGCATCGGCATAAGGAAGTTCTCGAGGATAGAGGACGTCGCCCACACGATAGACAATCGCGGAAAATACAAGAGATACTCTTTGTTCAACGTAGACCTGCGTTTCAGCCAGCGTTTCTTCCATGAGAAGGATATCTTCCCGCTCGGGCTGATGGAGTTGAAACCGAAACCGGTCATGCTCGACGACCGCTTCGCTTTAGATTACGAGAAGCCACCGTTGACAAGCACGGAACTGAATGTGTCCGTGGCTGCGAAGAACAGGATGCCGGCCATGGACGACAAGCTCGTATCCGCGAGGGTGGGCGACACCATGATAGACGGGGACGAGGAACGGGTACTGAAAGGGGTCGTTGATACTCTGGACAGACTCAATCCAGATATCATATGCACAGAATTCGGAGACCTATTCGACATACCTTACCTATACAACAAGGCCAAGCAGCTGGGCATGGCCCGCCTGCGCCTCGGTCGGGACGATGGCGACCTAAACACGGATAGGAGAGGCAAGTCGTACTTCACATATGGCCAGATCAAGTACAAGCCGCCATCGTACAAGCTCAGAGGACGAATCCACATAGACAAGGCAAGTTCGTTCATGTATGTCGAGAGCGGGTTGAACGGACTGATCGACCTCTCGAGGATATCCTCGGTGCCGGTCCAGGAGCTGGCCCGACTGTCGCCCGGGAGCGCCATCAGCGCAATGGAGGTGAACCAGGCGCTCAAGGATGGATGCGTAGTGTTGTGGAAGAAGAACCTGCCAGAAGGGTTCAAGACCGCCCAGGAGCTGATATTGGCGGACAGGGGCGGGTTCATCTACGAGCCAGTAGTCGGCGTCCACGACCATGTGCTCGAAGTGGACTTCACATCGCTCTATCCGAACATCATGGCCAAGTTCAACATCTCGCCCGAAACGATCATGTGCTCCTGCTGTCCCGAGCCATCCAGGAGAGTGCCCGTGCTTGGATACGGCATATGCGACAGGAGACATGGGTTGATACCTAGGGTCCTGAAACCAGTGGTCGACCGCAGGACGAAGCTGAAGAGGCGGGTGAGGGACGGCGTAGGGGACACGAAAGACTACAAGGAGCGCGTGGACATACTGAAATGGCTCCTTGTGACATGCCTGGACGGGTCCACGGAGATACCGTTCAAGCTCGACGGCAGGTTCGGGATCGAGGCGATACGGGACATCGTCGACAGGGTGGCCGGAAGAGGGTGTGGCGAGCACAGGGTGAGAGGTTCGTTGAACCTGTTCGGCCTGGACCGATATCGGCAACCAGCTATGAAATCAGCGGTAACCGCATTCAGATTCGAAGCGCCCGAGGAGATGGTGGAGCTTACTATCGATGGGGACCGCATCGTGGTGACTCCTGACCATCCCAGTTACATTTTCGATGGCAGTGTGCTGGAGGTGCGACGTGCGGACTCGCTGACCGAGGGGGACATGCTCCCGCGAATACTCCCGCTCTACGACCCAGAGGCGAGGCGAGGCCGGCATCTGTCCGAGGCAAGGATAGATTCCGTCAGTAGGGCCGAGACATCTGGCAGACACGTCTACTGTTTCTCGGTGGATGGGCCGATGCACGGGTTCGCTCTCTCCAACGGGATACTCACGCACAACTGTTTCGGATATACTGGATACAAGAACGCGAGGTTCGGGCGAATAGAATGTCACGAGGCGATCAACGCCTACGGAAGGGAGATATTGCTCCAGGCATCCGAGATAGCCGAGGCCCACGGGTTCGAGATACTCCACGGTATAGTCGACTCGCTTTGGCTCAAGGGCACAGGGGACCCTGAGAGGTTCTGCGAGCATGTGTCCGGGCACATAGGCATACCGCTCGAACCCGAAGGGGTTTACAAATGGATCGTGTTCCTGCCGGACAAGACGAACGGCGTCGGCGTCCTGAATAGGTATTACGGCATGTTCGAGAGTGGGAAGTTTAAGCTGAGAGGCATAGAATTGAGACGCAGGGATACACCGGGTATCGTGAGGGACATGCAGACGGATATCCTCGACCGTTTCTCGCAAGCGGATGATGCGGAGGGCTTGAAGAGGCTCGTGCCAGCGACGCTGGGCATCATAGGGCGATATGTCGATGATGTCAACTCGGGCACGGTCCCCATGAAGAAGTTAGTCCTCACGAAGAAGGTGTCCAAATCGCTCGACGGATACACCCAGCTGAACGACTCTGTCGCGGCGTTGTCCCAGCTGAGCGACGAGGGTATCGATGTGAACCCAGGTGAGTGCATAGGATACGTCATTACAGCCTCGAAGAGCAAGGATCTCGACGAGAGGGTCAGGGCGGAGATACTGCTCACAGGATACGAAGGATACGATGCTAGCGCGTATGTGGAGCTGTTACTGAGAGCTGCAGAGACGATGCTTCTCCCGATGGGATACGGATGCGCAAAACTGCGCAAAACATTGTTATGTTAAACCCCTCAGGGCGTTTAATTTTGACATTTGTTCTAAGAGGGGAGTCAGTAATAGATAAAATTATATACGATGTCGGCCAAAACGGGTATGCGTAAACCGAGGGGAGGGCTATAGCAAAATGTTCGGTTCAAAGTACACGGTGCCGGTTATCGCGCTAGCTGTTTTCGCACTCATAGCCGTGCCCGTAACGGTCGCAGTCACCAATTCCGACGGCGCATGCGTACTCGTCTCGGTTGAAGGAATAGTCACAGAATTCGTCTGCTGTGACGACTACAATGAAATGGATGTTGACGATTGCTGCGACCTCTGCGAGGAACGAGAGGGCGCGTTCATCCTAGAGACTGACGACGGCGAGGAGGTCCTCGTGAAGTTCGGTCCATGGTGGTACTGGTCCACCCAGGAAGTGACAGTGAAGGACGTCGTCAGCGTAGGTGACAGAGTGAACGTCACTGGTGTGCTGAAGATAGTGGATGACATAACAGTGCTCGAGGCGTGGGAGATAGTCAACCTCGACACTGGTGAAGAGATCACAATAAAGGTGGAAGGGCGCGTGCCTTGGGCAGGCGGACCTGATGAGCTGGGTATTGAGCCCTGGCCTCCTTCTGAAGAGAAGGATTAACCGGCCAGAGCGGCAATTGGGTCCACGCCAATTTTAAACGGGGGGAGAAAGGCCGTCACCCCTTCCACCTTCTTAACAATCCATTTCTTAGCATGAGCTGTGTCGATCGGGTGTCACCCCGTCAAGAACGATATCGATATGGGCACTAGCAGGCACCCCATAAGATGGATCCTACGGGCGCCAAGCCTCGGAGGGAGCAGACCGAGCGAGCATGCGGCGGACATCAGCAATATGCCCCTGAAGCCTGTGAGGGCCGCTGCCAGGACGCATATGAAAATGATGCAGGTGATGGTCAATCTCTTGGATAGGAGATGCTTCGCGCCTCGCTTCAGTATGCCGCGCATCGATTGCATGAGCGAATGGGAGGCGATGGCTGACAGCATCATCGACAACAGGAGCGCACACGGCGCGACCAAGTCACCCATCTCTCCGTCGAAGGGGTCGATATCTCCCAGGAATATCGTCACTGCATCCATGACGCCACTACGCGCGCGTAATATCACGAACAGAGCGCCAATTGAGAGCACAGCCCCCGCAGATGAGATCGCGGAATAGAGCCATATGAAACGCCTCGACGCATCCACGCCACAGCCTTCTCCCAGCGGCTTCCTAGCGATGATCGCACATAACGTGGCCGAAGACCCCGAGGTCATGCCAGGGATCCAGCCGACCAGCAATCCTCCAAACACTGCCAGGAGACTCTCTGAACGATATGTGCCAGGAGACAATTTGATGCCGCGCGCCATCTCGACATAAGCGCCCTCTTCCTGTGACAGGCTCAGCAGAAGCGTCGGTAAACCGAACAACCCCGCAAACAGAGGGAGCAGCAAAGACGAGGATGAAATCGGCTCCGAACCGAATGGAAGTGGCGATAGGTCCGAGCAGAAATAATCGCTCTCCAGAACCACCATGCCCAGAAGTCCAGAGGTCATGAAGATGCCAGTTGCGATCATCGCGATCCTTGCCCTGTCACCCACGCTGTCAGATATCGGATCGTTGGACCCACGATCAGAGAGGACTAGAATCACGGAGAACAGGATGATCAGAACGCCCATCACCGTCTTGAGGGCAGCGTAGATTCCGATCCAGGGACCCATACAGAGGCAGACTGGCACGATCATGACTGTTGCGAGCAGAACACCCGCCATCGATCCATCTATTGACGACCTGACCGCGAGCCAGCCGAGGCCTGCCTTCGCGAGCCTATGCGCCGGCAGGACGGATACAGCATCCGACGCAGGGACGCCCACGAATGTGTTGGGCGCAGCTTCCGAGAAGTTGTGCGACACCAAGGCGGACACCAGAAAGCACGATATCAGCAGTCCAGGGGCGTCACATCCCAGCAGCTCGCCAATGACCGCGAAGCATCCAAGCATGGTTCCGGCATAGGCGATGACCGCGGCTGCGACGTTGTTCACATGAAGGCCTGGGACCAGACCCGTGACGAAGCCCAGGATGAAACCTGCGGTCGAAGAGACGGCTATCGATGCGATGAGACCTATGTCGGACACGGACATCCAAAGGCTGCGGAAATACTCGATATGATTACTGCAAGTAGGCTTCGGATCACTAGAGAGCCTATGCTCCAATAAACAACATATTCCGAACAACCACTATATTCGAGTGCGCTTTTTAGCAATAGATATCAATCTACAAGACGCGTACCTTGCCGTCTATGATCTCCACCTTAACGATGGTCTTTATCTGATGTCCGATCTTCCTTTCTATCTCGGCTTTCTTATCTGTCTTCTCGACGACCACGAGGATGTCCGCGATCTTGACCTGCATCTTCTTCAGAGCCTCTACGAGGGCCCACATAGTGCCGCCGGTACTGACGACATCGTCCACGATAGTCACCGTCTCTCCGGGCAGGATGCCGTTTAGGAACAAGGCGGACTTCGAGTATCCAGTGACCTGGGTAAGGTTCACTTCCCCGGGAAGGCCGTACATCCTCTTCCTCACGATCGTGAACGGCCTGCCGGTCCTGAGTGATAGAGCGGTCGCGAGCGGTATCCCGAGCGCTTCCACCGTCAGTATGACATCGCAATCGAAGTTGCCGACCTCGATCATCGCATCGACCACATCGTTCAAAATCTTCGGTTCGACTCGAGGTATGCCGTCTGTGAGCGGATGGATCATGTACTCATAATCCCCGCGTTCAACCACCAATGACTCCGCTAGTGAAGCTTTGAGTGCTTCGAGCACCATGCTGAAGAGAACGACTGACAAGTAATTGAAACTTGTTCTCTGGCTCCGACATACTGAAAGTGGCTCAGAACTCGTTCGTCGTCTCGAGTCTGATCAACGAGTGTATCTCGTACTTGTCGCCAAGCTGCTTCCTCGGATTGAGATAGTCCAGCTCAACCAGGAAACCCATACCGACGACCTCGCCTCCGAGGGTCTCGACCAATTCTGCATTGGCTCTGATAGTACCGCCAGTGGCCAGGAGGTCGTCCACGAGCAGGATTCTGTCGCCAGGTTCGACGCCATCATCCCTGATCTCGATCACGTCGGATTCATATTCCTTCGCGTAGCTCAGGCTGCGCACCTTCGGCGGGAGCTTCCCCTTCTTCCTTATGGGTATGAATCCGACGCCGAGTTCGTGGGCCACCGCTGCGCCGATGATGAAACCTCTCGCCTCGTTCGAAGCGACGGCCCTGACGTCATGACCCCTGAAATGGTCTGCCAACTCCTCGATGCACTGGCCGAAGGCTTTCTTGTCCTTGAGCAATGGCGTGATGTCCCAGAATACCACTCCCTTGAACTCTGGAACCCTCTTGATCTTCGATCTCAAATCCATGGTACGGTCACCTTCAGAATCCATATCTTCCTATCGGCTGCGGCATATCCAGGCCCTTCGCTCTGGTCCAGATATGGATACATCCAAAGCGTTCCATCGATTTCAAACTTATGTCGTGATGCCCTGCAGAGAATATGAACGTCAACAAATCTATGAACCCCCTGACGATTCGCTGTGAGGACGAGGGTTAGAAATGGTAGAGACACCGAAAGGGACGATTTGCATGGCTCCGAACGTCTACTGGGTCGGGGTTAAACATCACAACAGAAGATTGTTCGACGGACTGATTCCGCTGCCGCATGGAACCAGCTACAACGCATACCTGGTTGTCGGCTCCAGCAAGACCGCCCTGATCGATACAGTGAATCCGGGATTCGCCGAGGATCTGCTGGGACGGATAGCTGAACACATGGATCCCGCCAAGCTCGACTATGTGATCATGAACCATGCTGAACCAGACCACGCAGATGCAGGTAGGTACGTGCTGGAAGTCGCAAAGAACGCGAAGCTCGTCACGAGCGCGAAGGGAAAGGACGCCGCCATCATGTATTTCGGGATAGACTCCGAGAGGATCATAGTCGTCGACGAGTCGTCGAAACTGGAACTCGGCGGCAAGACTCTGAAGTTCATAGATGCACCCTGGCTCCACTGGCCGGAGACGATCTTCACATATCTCGAAGAGGACAAGATACTGTTCCCGTGCGACTTCTTCGGATCACACGTCGCATACGGCCAGTTCTACGCGGATGAGCTCGGCGAAGGAGTCTCGCTCGATCTGGCGAAGCTGTACTTCGCAGAGATCATGATGCCCTTCAGGAAGCCTGGGCAGACCGCGGTGGAGAAGGTGAAGAAGCTCGGCGTGAAGATGATCGCACCTTCGCACGGAGTGATATGGAACGATCCGAAGATCATACTCGACGCGTACACCGACTGGACCGGGGAGAAGATGAAGAAGAAGGTCCTGATACCGTACGTGTCCATGTGGGGCAGTACCGAGAAGATGGTCAACGCTCTCGCGGGCTCGCTCATCAACAAGGGGATAGAGGTCCAGCTTTTCGACCTTACAAACGCGGACATAGGGCATGTGGCGAAAGAGCTGATCGATTCTCCAGTCGTGGTCATAGGTACACCCACTGTTCTCAATGGCATGCATCCGGTCGCGGCGTATGCTGCGATGCTCGTCAAACAATTGAGATCACCGACCAAGTATGCGGCGCTGCTGACATCGCATGGATGGAGCGGTGGCGCGGTCAAGGCGGTCCAGGACCTGCTGGGCGGAACGAAAATAGAGATCCTCGGAGTCGTGGATGTCAAGGGCCCGCCCAAGGAGGCCGAGTTCGAGAAGATCAAGGAGCTGGCCGACAAGATCGAGGCGAAGTTGGCTGCTCTCTGAACTCTTGACGACCTGAAGGACAGACAATACGGCCGCCTGGTTCCAGGACTTGACAGCGAACTATCGTTTTCGATCACGCCCGGGTTCTGTCAATTATCGGGTGGTGGTCATAATGACCGCCCGACCAATCGACTCGTTCCATTCGGCTCCGACCGTGCGCCCATCTCTGGGTCGTAGAGGGTCATCACCACGTCATGCTGGAACGCGCCGGGGCTGAACCGTAAGCCCCCTACCATCCCTTTCGGGAAGGCTGTCTGCAGCAGGTTTATGCCTGCGTTGACATGCCTGTCCGCACGCCAACCGCACTCACACTCGAACTCGGTGCCCATTCGGGAATGTTTTATCCTCCCACATATCGGGCACCTCCTGCTGCTGTTGTATGGGTCGACCTTGATGACGGGCACACCTTTCCAGGCCGCCTTGTATTCGATGATGCTATGCAGCTTCCTCCGAGGCCACGAACTCAATCGCCTGTTGAGTGATCTGTCCTTCTTCCGCTTGGCCATCCCCGTGAGGTCCTCGAGCACGGCCGCCGCCTTCTGCTCCTCCGCGAAGCCGAGCACTGCGTTGGCCACCTGGTGCATACGATACTCGATTCGATGGCGTTCCCTCCTCCCCTCTTTGTTGCACAACCGTCTCGATGTCCGTCGATCGTGCGCCTTCTTCTTCTGAAGGCGCTT
>JACZKW010000007.1:0-25178 GCA_014859835.1 Thermoplasmata archaeon
TGTTCGTCGTGCCGGCGATGCCATAGAACAGAGATATCGCGAACAGCGTGAGTGCGGACGAGAAACCACCGATTATGAAATATTTCGTGGCGGCCTCGGCCGAACGTTTCTCGTGCTTTCTGAATCCGGACAGGGCGAACGAGGATATTCCAGCGATCTCCAAGCCCACGAATATGACGAACAGATCGGCTGCGCTGGCCACCAGAGTCATGCCTGCGATTGCGAGGAGTATCAAGGCATAGTATTCTCCCTGGTTCTTATCAGTCCTCACGAAATCCATCGAGGTGAGCACGACAATGATGCCGACGGCCAGGAAGACGAGCATGAACAGCCCGGAGAACAGATTGATCTCCACGAGGGCGATGCTGCTGCCCGGAGGTGTCCAAGAGTCCGTGAAAAGCCAAGTCACGACCGCACCCATGATGGAGATCAGCGGTATCAGTGACGCGAAAGCCACGATCCTCTTGTCCTTGAACAGGTAATCAAGCCCGGGCATCAGGGTCGCAAACAGTATCAGCAAGAGCTGCGGAAGGAACGGCTCAAGGGTATTCAGTATCTCCAAATCATCCACCTCCATACAGCCTTAGAAGGATCTCTACAGCGGGCGTGATCTTCGAGAATATCAATGACGGGAAGACCCCGAAGATCGCGATCAGGACTATCAGTATGGCGACGGGTGCTCCTTCGTACCATGTGACATCTTTCAGGTGGGACGTGTCGATCTTGTCTGTCATTGGCCCGAACATGGACTTCTGCAACGCCCACAGATAGTAGGCGGCCGTGATTGCGACAGCTATTATCGGAACGAACACCCACATCGACCATTTCGCGAAAGTCGCGTATAACACCATGAACTCCGCTGCAAAGCTGACTAGACCAGGCAAACCAAGTGATGCGAGGAATCCGATGGTAATCATCGCCGCCGCGATCGGCATCCTCTTGGCCAGTCCGCCTAGTTGCGGAATCACTCTCGTCCCACATTTGTGCTGCACAACGCCGCACATCATGAACAACACCGCTGTTACGAGGCCGTGGGCGAACATCTGGAAGACTCCCGCGACGATGCCGACCTCACCTAGAGTAGCGAAGCCTAGCAAAACGAAGCCCATATGGCTTATCGACGAATATGCGACCATCTTCTTCAAATCTGTCTGTGCCAGACACAATATTGCACCGTAGATGATGCTCACGACACCCATGACGGCCATGAGCACGGAAAGGCCATCAGCGCCTTGAGGCAGGGAGGTCATCGCGACCCTGATAATCCCGTATCCTCCCATCTTGAGCAACAAGCCGGCCAGCAGCACACTCCCCGCAGTTGGCGCTTCGACATGTGCGTCAGGAAGCCATGTGTGGAACGGAACCATCGGGAGCTTCACACCGAACCCGAAGAACATCGCAGCGAAGATGGCCACCTGCACACCCTTGGCGAAGTCCACGCTTACGCCTGCGATCGCCTCCATGCTGAAGGTCTGCAGACCAGCCTCAAAATACATCGCCATGATGGCGATGAGCAATGCCAGGCTCGCGACATGCGTGTAGATGAAGAACTTGATCGCAGCATAGTCCTTCCTCGGACCGCCCCAGATACCGATCATGAAGTACATCGGTATCAGAACGACCTCCCAGAACACGTAGAACATGAAGTAGTCCAAGGAAACGAAAACGCCAAGGACTCCGACCTCAAGAATGAGCATGAGACCGAAGTACTCTTTCGGACGCTTCTCAGTATCCCAGGAGAATATGATGGATAGCGTGCAAAGAAGGGTCGTTAGAACGAACAGCGGAAGGCTGATGCCATCCAGACCCACGATATAGTTGATCCCGAGCGTGCTGATCCATGCATGTTCCTCGTAGAACTGATAATCGGAATGATAGCCAGTCGCTGACGGCGAGGGATCGGTGGCGAACTCATATGCGATCAACAACGACAGTACCAGCGCTCCGACCGAGAAGGCGAGGGCGATGTACTTCGCATACTTCTCATACTTGCCCAACGAGAACGTGATGAACGCTCCGATGAGAGGAATGAGTATTGTCAGAGAAAGCACAGGCACACCTTCGAGCATCGTCAATCACCCACCCCATGGCAATATGTATAAAACGAGTATCAACAGCAGGCAGATACCAACCAATATGAGACTCGCGTAGCGCTGCACGTTGCCGTTCTGCAGCCGTCTGATGAAGTCCCCGGTATTGCCACCCAGGAACGCGAATCCGTTCACCAGACCATCTATAGCATATCTGTCGAACTTGTCTGCGATCAACGACAGGCCATAGACCACCTTCACAGCGAAGTCGTCGTAGAACTTGCTGATGTACCATCTGTTCTCGAGGGCGCGCTGAAGTTTGCCATTGAACCCGCGGGAGAACAGGCTCCTGTCGAATCCCGGAGTGAGGTAGATCTTCCTCGCAAGCATTATTCCAACGACAGCGAGTGTAAGTGATACATATGTCAGCGGATCGGTGAATATCTCGGCCGCGATGTCGACCAGTGACTCGTGCTCCGCACCGTGCAGCAGTCCTTCGATCGACGATTCCATGAACCCCTTGAATCCGTCACCGATGAACAGAACGAATCCGGACGTCATGGCCAAGCCCGCGAGTATCATCAACGGAATAGTCATTATCCTGGGCGATTCGTGCGCGTGGTATTCGGACCGAGGCTCCCCTGCGAAAGTCATGAACCACATCCGGAACATGTAGAAGGCGGTCATGAACGCGGTGACTATGCCCATCAGCCAGAGCAGGAAGAAGACGGAATCGAACTCCCCTGCATGCCAAACGGCGGCCAGCACCTCGTCCTTGCTCCAGAAACCAGAGAACGGCGGTATGCCCGATATGGCTAACGCTCCGATCAGCATCGTGAGCGATGTGATCTTCATCTTCTTGCCTAAACCACCCATGAGACGCATGTCGTTCGTACCTATCGCATGTATCACGCTTCCGGCGCAAAGGAACAGGAGGGCTTTGAAGAACGCATGGTTCATCAGGTGGAATGTCGCAGCTGCATATCCTCCTGGGGAATTCGCATATATTACCAAATAACCGCCGGCTCCCAGCCCAAGGATCATGTACCCGAGCTGGCTGATGGTGCTGTATGCCAGAACGCGTTTGATATCGTTCGCCGCCAAAGCGACTGTCGCGGCCAGTATCGCGGTCACGCCGCCGATCACTGCTACGAACAGCAGGCTCTCAGGGGCATGTATGAGCAACGGATACGATCTCGCTACGAGATACACCCCTGCCTTGACCATCGTGGCCGCATGAATGAGCGCCGATACCGTTGTCGGGCCCTCCATCGCATCCGGCAACCATTCGTGCAGAGGGAATTGTGCGCTCTTTCCTATGGCTCCACCGAATATCAGCGCGGTGGCGAGTATCATCATGTCGGTGGGCACTGCTGCGGCCCCCGCGTTCGAAAAGAGGGTCTCGAAGTCGAGGCTCCCCACATACTTGAACAGGATTATGATGCCCGCCATGAACATTATGTCGCCAACGCGGGTGACAATAAAAGCACGCTTGGCAGCACTGGCCGCGGACGGCTTCTCGTACCAGAAACCTATGAGCAGGTACGAGCAAAGGCCGACGAGCTCCCAGAATATGAACATCTGGAGATAGTTATCAGATATCACCAGGCCGAACATCACCGAGATGAAGAGGGTTATCTCGGCGTAGTAACGCCTCCTGCCCTCCCCTTCCTCGCGCATGTAACCGCCGGAGTAAATCACGACAAGGGTGCCGACTATGGAAACGACCACCAGCATGAGCGCGGTCAACTGGTCTATCCACACGCCGAACTCAAGAGAGAAGTCTCCCACTTCCAGCCACTTGAACTTGGGCGTATCCGTCGTGAGGGTCTCACCGTTCAGGACGCTCCACACGACCAGCAGGGAGAGCACCAACGAGCACAGGGTACCTGCGATGGCGTAGACCGCACCCGACTCCCACCAGAGCGTGCGTTTCGGCAGCAGCGCTATGAGTATGAACGCCACGAACGGGAAGACTGGGATCAGCCACGCATACTCAAGCACTCTACCACCTCAGGATGTTTATCTTGTCGACATCGATCGTCTGGTACCTTCTGTAGACCGACAGTATGATAGCTAGGCCCACCGCGACCTCGGCTGCCGCGATAGCTATAGAGAACAGTGCGAACACCTGACCGGTCGCGTCGGGGACCGTGTGCATGACGCTATGATAACTGCTGAACATTACGAGGTTAATGTTTGCCGCGTTGAGCATTATCTCTATGCACATGAGTACGACGATCGCGTTCTTCCGAGACACGACACCATACGCACCAATGACGAACAGGAGCGAGCTGAATATGAGCCAGTACTCGATTGGGATCATTCCTTCTCCTCCTTTGCAAGAAAGATTCCGCCCAGCAACGCGACGAATAGGAGCACGCCGATCATCAGGACGATGAGAGCGTACCCGCTCGAGTTGTCCGTCCCGAACATCAACCACGCGACGTCCTCGTTCGTCACAGCATCCATATCGCCTTCAGGCCACGACACGCCTGTCACGACCAGCACGAAGAGCAACGTGAGCAAGAGCAGAGACGAGCCTTTGATGATCGTGTTGAGCTTCATCAGTCACCACTCTCCATTATCTCGCGCTTGGTCAGCATTATTCCGAACAGGATGACGACTACGATTGCGCCTACATACACGAGTATCTGAACGATTGCGACGAATTCGGCATTCAGCATGATGTACATGCAAGCCACGGCAATGAAGCAGGTGGCCAGTGCCACTACTCCATGGATTATCTCCCTGGCTCTGACCACAAGAAGAGCAGAGACCAATGCTGACGCGGCAAGGAACAGGAATATGAACAGCTCCCAGGTCACTTCTTCACCCCCGGCATCTCGATCGCTCCGAACTTACATGCTTTGAAACATCGACCACAGCCGACGCATTTCTCGAACACGAAGACCGCCCGTTTCTTAGGCTTCCCTTTCTTGCCATCCTTGAGAGTCTTCTCGCTCCCTGGCATCTCCATCATGTAAATGGCATCTGTAGGGCACGCACGCCCACATGCGGAACAACCCGTGCACTTGGACAGCAGCAATCTCGGTTCCGGCATCTCGAAATATGATTCGTATACCTCGGTCGACACGAGTGCATTCTCAGGACACGCGGTGATGCACTTCTCACATGATGTGCACGTGACGAGATTGATCTCGGGCTTCTTCTTGTCGACCTTCTCGATTGGCATCATGGCTATGCACATCTCAGGACATTCTTCCGCGCACTTCTCGCAGCTAGTGCACTTAGACATGTCAAGATACGGCAACTTGCGCGACTGGCGCTCCTCCTTGAATGTAGAAGCGAATGCATCGTCACGAATGTCCTTCGGACTGAGGACGAAGCTCTCCCTCTCGCGGTCGGCCAACTCGAATTCGATCGTCAAGTGCAGCGCGACTGTGGGGCATACTTCAGCACAGAAACCACAGAAGAGACATCTACCTAGATCGACACCCGGCCTTTCGATCTTTCCGAGTTCTGGATCTTCAATCTTCTCTAGCCACATGCATTCGTTTGGACAGATATTGAGGCAGTTTCCGCAACCGATGCACCTCTTGAAATCAAGAGTGTGTTTTCCTCTGTATACCTGAGGCAACACCAATTTCTCATGAGGATAGAGAACGGTATTGGGCCTGCCGAGTATGAGCGAGCGCACAAACTGACGGCCAGTGCGCATCATCGGCCTCACGACATATCCGAAGAAGCTCACCTTGCCTCGTTCTCTAACCACTGAACCACCCCATCGTCTTGAATGTCGCTGCTATGAGCAGGTTGAAGACGGCCAATGGCAGGAGTCGCTTCCAGCCGAGCTCCAATATCTGGTCGACACGGACCCTTGGAAGGGACCATCTCATCCATTCGATGACTACGAACACGGTGTAAGCCTTGATCAGGAACCATATCTCGTCCGGTATCAGGGATGGACCCTGCCATCCTCCCAGAAACAGTGCAGTAGCTAGCGCGCCACCAGCGTATCCACGAAGATATGATGTCATCATGAATAATCCGAAACGCATCCCGCTGTATTCTGTGGTCCATCCCTCGACGAGTTCTGCCTCGGCCTCTGGCAGATCGAACGGGGTCACCTCCACCTCAGCCGCTATGCACACGAGGAATACGACCAAGCCGATGAACAGGGGTATCGCGAACCATATGTCATGCTGGGCATCGACTATCCCCACGAAACTGAAACTTCCTGCGAGCAGGACCACGCTGGCGACCGTCAGCAATAGTGGGATCTCATAGCTCATCATCTGAGCGGCGGACCTCATCCCACCTATCAGCGTGAACTTGTTGTTGGAAGACCAGCCTGCGAGCAGAATGGAGAACGGCGCTATTGCGAACGCAGCGAACGCGAAGAGCACTCCAGCAGTCACGAACTCTCCGGATTCGTTGGTCGCTATGCCGAAGTTGGGGCTCAATGGTATCGTCGCGAGGATGAGGAAGGAAGAGCCCACGAATATGACTGGAGCGAGAAGGAACCCGAGCTTGTCAGCCTTGGCGGGGACGATTATCTCCTTGACGAAAAGCTTCATGCCGTCCGCGAGGTTCTGTAGCCAGCCACCGATTCTGTAGCCCACATAGTATGGACCGTAGAAGTCGAATATCCGGCCGCTGAGCTTCCTATCTAGCCATATGAAGTTGAGGACGTTGATGAGTGCGACAATGATGACTATGAGCGATTCCAGTACTATAGTCATCACCACGATGTGACCGTGGGACCCTGCGAAGTCACCGATGCCAGTGAAGAAATCACCGAAGTACCACGGAAGCACATCCCCGAGCCAGTACCACAGGTTGTTGACCAGTTCCACGAGCCATACGATGATGCCATTGCAGAATTGGAAGAGGTTCATGGTCTCACCTGTCACACTCCCCGATGCACATGTCCAATCCGCCCATTATGGCCACGACATCGGCCATCTTGTAGCCTACCAGCATACAAGGGGCTGCGGATACGGTTATGAAGATGGGGCTACGGATCTTGAGGCGATACGGCTTGTCCGAGCCGTCTCCGACGACATACATCATCCCTTCGCCTCGCGGATCCTCGACCCTGCCCAAGCCAGTACCGACGGGTGCGTTCCTCGGGGCGACTGTGCGCCATTTGCCTTTTGGCATGCGCTGTATCGCCTGTCTGATGATCTTACAGCTCTCCCACATCTCATCGATCCTTACGCGATACCGTGCGAAGCAGTCACCTTCAGGCCGCGAGCAGACCTCGAAATCGAAATCCGAGTAAACGGAATAGGGTCGGTCCTTGCGCATATCGTACTTCACGCCGCTCGCCCTCAACGGTGGGCCAGTGACGCCTAGGTCGAGAGCATCTTCCTTCGAGAGGAGGCCAACATCGACGTTCCTCATCATGAATATCTTCGAACCCTCGTACAGATCCTCGTATTCCTTCAGACGAGTTTCGATGTAATCGCATGCACGCAGCGCCTCCCTGTCCCAGTTCGGTGGGAGGTCGTGCGCGACACCTCCTATACGAGGATAGTTGTATGTCAACCGCGAGCCCGAAAGGCTCTGGAGAAGGTCTACGAGGACCTCCCTGTCCCTCATCGAGTAGATGAATCCAGCCATCATCCCAAGATCCACGGCATATGCCGCGAGCCACATGAGGTGGGAGGCGAGCCTCTGCATCTCAAGGGTTACCACCCGGATGTACTCGGCCCTCTCAGGGACCTCGACCCCCATCAGGTCCTCCACCGTCATACAGTACAGGTGACTCCAGGTGAGCGAGGAACCGTAGCAGAGCCTGTCCGCGAGCGGAATTATCTGCGGATATGTCCTGTTCTCGCAGATCTTCTCGATGCCGCGGTGGAGATAGCCGACCTCGGGTTCCGCGTCTACGATGGTCTCTCCATCCACCTTGACGCGGAGGTTCCACAGACCATGCGTCATAGGGTGCTGCGGTCCCATGTTGATCCACATTTCGGCCATCCATGATCACATCCTGAAATCCTTGCGCAGTGGGTGGTACATTGTATCCTTCGGCAACAGTATCCTTTCCAGCTTCGGATGGTCATTGAACACTATGCCCATCAGATCGTACGATTCCCTCTCGTTCCAATTGGCCCCGCCCCATATCGATGATATGGAATCGACCGTCGGGTCGTCCTTGGGTAGCTTCACGATAAGCTCCAGCATGATATTCGATTGATAGGAATTGATGTGATAGACTATCTCGAACCTGTCCGGGTAGTCAACCGCGGATATCATGGACAGGTGTTCGAATCCAAGGTCATTTCTCAGGAGTTTGCATGCATCATAGAGGCTGTCGCGAGCGATTCTAGCGCGTATGAGTCCAGCCCTGACCCTCTCAGATCCCTTGACCGACTTGCCGAACTCGTCATTGATCGTCCGGAGCACATGCTCCTCAGGGTCCTCGCCTATCGTCAACGGGGCTCTCTCGATGTTCCCCGTAGGATCCTGGTTGCCTCTTCCCCCTTCCCTCATACATGATCTCCTGTTGTCTTCCATATCATCGGCCCGTAAGAAGGCCGCGCTTGTTCTCCAAGATAATCTTCTGCAATTTCAGGAACCCGTCGATCAACGCCTCGGGCCTGGCCGGGCATCCGGGTATGTAAATATCGACGGGGATGAAAGTGTCCACGCCGGGGACTACATTGTAACTCTCCCAGAACGGTCCGCCGGATATCGCGCACTCACCCATGGCGATGACCCACTTGGGCCCAGGCATCTGATCGTATAGTCGCCTTAGGACGGGCTTCAACTTCTTGCTCACGGGACCATTGACCAAGAGCACATCGCACTGACGGGGTGTCGATCTGTAGATGACCCCCATCCTCTGAGCGTCGAACCTCGGTGCTGAAGCGACGGCCATCTCCAAGGCACAACACATGATACCGAAATGAAGCGGATAGATGGAGTTCCTTGTGGCCCAGTTGAAGAAATCCTTCAGCAATAGGTCCAGGGCGCCACCGATGGGTGTCTTCTTCAGGACGACCTCGATCGTCTCATCGGACCATTTGAGAAAATCCTTTGAGCGAAACATCATGACCTGGCCAACGGAAGGCCTGTCCCCATTGTTCAGATCCAGATAATCTCCTCCTTCTTGAGAGCGTAAACGACACCTACGAGAAGTATACCTAGGAAAGCCAGCATCGAGAACTTGGCCATATCACTCAGGTCGGTGAAAACGAAGGCCCACATGAGCACGAATACCGTGACCAGATCGAAGGCGACGAAAAGGATGGCGTACATGTAATACTGGAAATGGAACTGTATCTGTGCCTGGCCAATCGGAACCTCACCGCATTCGTATGTGGTGGCACCTCGCGGGTCCTTCTTGTCTGGCCTGAGATAGCGCGACAAGAGGAAGACTAGGGCAGGAAACAGAATCGCTATGACCGCGAATGCAGCGACCCCCATATAGTCCTCTGCGAGCATCGTCCTCGGATTCGCATCAAAGTATTAAGCGTTTTCAGTGTACGGTTCTTAGATTATTGAGCGTCAGTATAGAATTTTCTTCAATTACCCTGTTCATTTGCAGCAGATAAGGGTGGAGAATCATATGAAAGAGGTTTTCGGGTCCGATTAAGTGACGAAACGTCTAACGGGTCCGGGTTCCGCACCGTGCGCAGAATGATGTGTCCGAAGCCATGGCCGAACCGCAAGTCGGACATATGCCACTGGCACCCGCTGGCTGAGCGACGAAAGGCGCAGTACCAGGGACCGCCGGCTGCATCTCTTTCTTCTTGCCACCTAGAAGGACGACGAGTAGGATGATCACGACGGCCACTATGATGACAACGGCGATGATTCCAATAATGACGAATGACCATGCAGCGTCCTCAACAGCCTCGAACCCATCAAACATGTTGACGGTGAAATCCAGATTCGCCGTTGATGCCCCCTCATTCGCCCATGTGAAGGTATAATCCCCGGTCACCGTAGCATCTATCGATCCGGCATCAGACCTTGACACTTCATTCAGCAGGGTGGTTCCAGTCGGCGAGCTGATAGTGAAATGAAGGTCAGCATCTGCGAGCCAGAAGTATGTGATCGTTTCCCCAGCATTGACATGGGTGTCGTGACTATGTTCAAATCCAGGTTGGATGACTATGTCAGCGTTGGCGTTCGCCCCGGTCGATGCGAACATTAGCATCATCACCGCAAATATCGAACAGGCCAAGATTGAAGCAAGTTTCATGATATATCCCCGATTGCCATCGAATACACTGATATTTAGCATTATAGTCTCGACTATCCACATTTCATGCAGTAGTTGGACATGTATTTAGTACGGCCGTCACAATCTTCGGCCGAGATGTCGAGACCGGACCTCGTTTTGCTCCATCCACCAAGCGTGATGGATTTCCGAAAGAAGACCATGTTGCTGGGTCCAGTGAGCGACCTGATACCTTCGACGCCAGTGTTCGAAATGTATCCGATCGGCTTCACGACGATGGCGTCTCATCTCGAGTCGAAGGGATACTCGGTAAGGATAGCCAACATTGCAAACAAGATGCTGTCATCCAGCAGGTTCAGCCCGGATAGGTTCGTGAAGTCCATCGATGCGGGCATGTTCGGAATCGACCTGCATTGGATGCCGCATGTTCAAGGAGCGTTGGAACTGGCGAGGATGGTCAAGAGGCATCATCCAGACAGGCCGGTGGTGATGGGCGGGTTCAGCTCATCTTACTATCACGAAGAGCTCATGGCGAAGCATCCGGAGGTGGACTACGTTCTGAGAGGGGATTCCACCGAGGTGCCACTTGAGAAGCTCATATCATCTCTAGAATCAAGGAAATCCCTCGAAGAGATCCCGAACCTGACTTGGAGGAGAGAGGGAAGCACGAAGGTCAACCCCATCACAAATGTGCCGGAGACTCTCGACGACATCGAGATAGATTATGGATTGATGATCCGAAAGGTCCTCAGGTACAGGGATCTAGACGGGCACATGCCATACAAGAACTGGAAGAAGAACCCGATGTCCATAGCGGTGGCGGTCAGGGGATGCACCCATAACTGCATCAACTGCGCCGGATCGTGCGATTCGTTCGCTAGGAACTTCGGAAGGACCAAGCCCGCATATCGATCACCAGACCTACTCGCAGGTGACATCGCAAGGGCCGAGGAATACATCAAAGGTGCAACATTCATAGTCGGAGACATCAGACAGCCAGGGAAGGCCTACGCGTCGAAGTTCCTCAAGGCGATAAAGGAGCGCCATGTAGAGAACGAGGTCATCATCGAGCTCTTCACGCCCGCGGACAAGGAGTTCGCTGCAGATGTCGGAAAGAGCATCGAATCGTTCAACGTTCAGATGTCACCCGAAACTCACGATGATCAAGTCAGGAAGGCCCAGGGAAAGCCATATACAACGCTTGGGCTTGAGAGATCCATAGATGCCTTCATGAAGGCGGGTTGTGGCCGATTCGACATATTCTACATGATAGGGTTGCCGATGCAGACGAGCGATTCAGTCGATGGGACCGTGGCATACACCAGGAAGCTTTACGATCAGTTCAAAGGTCAGAGCGTGTTCCCATTCATCAGTCCATTGGCACCATTCCTCGACCCCGGTGGAAACGCATTCGAATTCGCCGACAAGCTCGGATACAAACTATTCGCGTCCACGCTCGAGGACCATCTGAGACTGGCATCCACACCGAGCTGGAAGTACGTGCTCAACTACGAGACGCAATGGATGACGAGGGACCAGATCGTCGAATCCACATATTCGGCTGGGCTCAACCTCAATTTCATAAAGAGGGAGATGGGGCTGATAGAGGAAGATGTCGCCGATAGGACCGAGCGCAGGATAATCGCCGCTAGGGATATGATGCGCAGGATCGATTCCATCGTGGCAAAGGGCAAGGCAAGTGGAAGCGACCTCGATTCGCTGAGGGAAGTCGCGACCCGGCTCAGCGAATCCACGGTGTGCGAGAAGGAAGAACTGGATTGGTCCGAGAGCTCGATTTATGCTAGCATACCAAGGATGGTCAGCGCACTCCTCAGGAAGAAGTGAGGCTGAAGATATAAGAGCGGAATCGCACATGCCATTAGCGATCCAATGATTCTGAACATATACGGTTATCAGGATTCAGGCAAGACCATAACAGTGGAGAAACTCGTCAAGAAGTTGGTTCAGAAAGGATACAAGGTAGCCTCCGTCAAGCACAGCAACACTGACGATGAGATCGACGAGGAGGGTAAGGATACCTGGAGGCACTGGAAGGCCGGAAGCGACCCTGTCGTCCTCTCCACTAAGAAAGGTACGGTGTTCTTCATGCATTCCGGATTGCCCAGCTACGAGATCATCGATGGCCTCAAGTGCAGCCATGATCCTGATGTGATAATACTCGAGGGATTCAAGGATTCCGACATCCACCCGAAGATCTCCGTCGGGGACATAAAACCCAGAAAGGGAACCGTGATGAGCAACCCGGATCTGGCAGCCCTGATAGGCTATGTCGAGAAGGAGGTCGAGGTCGAACGACTAATCAAGATACTGCCGATGCTCGACTGCGGAAAGTGCGGCCTGGACTGCAACTCACTGGCGAGGGACATAGTAGAAGGGAGCCGCGGGATAGAGGACTGCAGGGAAATGCCTTCCAGAGGAGTCGAGATACTGGTCGGAGGTAAGAGGATGGCGACAGGCACTTTCGTGTCCGAGATAGTCGATGACACGATCAGGGGCATGCTTGGAAGTCTGAAAGGCTATGAACCCGGCAAGGATGTTGAAATCCGTCTTAAGGCTAATAAGCAGGCTTCGAAAAGAAGTCCCTCAAAGAAATGAATGGATGGAGACGGTTCAGCGCTTCCATACATCCTGCGCTAGGTTTATGAATGTCTACGATATCCCGAGAGCCAGTATCATACGGGTCCTTCTGCTCCGAAATCGTGGAAGGATCGCAGAGGAGCGGTAACTGCTCACCTGGTGACAACTCATGAGGAAGATTTCAGAGATCGAAAAAGACCTCGATGCGTGCCTTCAATGTGGATACTGCAGGGATACCTGCCCAGTCTACAGACAGATCGGCTGGGAATCTGCCACCCCAAGAGGCAAAGTGTACTACCTGAAACAGATAAAGAACAAGACTCCAGTGGACACACTGCTCGGCCGGAGTCCGAAGATAGATGAGAAGTTCGTCGAGAGGATATTCCAATGCACTTCATGCGCTGCATGCGAACACAACTGCCATGTCGAGATAGACTTCGCCAAGCTATGGGAGGAGGTCAAGGAATGGCTGATCGACCAGGGCCATGGTCCGATGGAAGCCCACAAGAAGATA
This sequence comes from Thermoplasmata archaeon, assembly GCA_014859835.1. Lineage (GTDB taxonomy): Archaea > Thermoplasmatota > Thermoplasmata > UBA10834 > UBA10834 > UBA9653. Next base: position 13,304 of record JACZKW010000007.1, read on the forward strand.
AAGGAAAGGGTCCTGGCGAAGCGTAACCCATATGATGAGCCTAAGGAGAAGCGGCCTGCATGGCTGCCGAATGATGTGAAGCTGTCAGATGACCCTGAGGTGGTCTTCTTCACGGGTTGCACCGAGGCATACAGGATGCAGCCGCTCGCTGTCGCGACCGCTAAACTCCTGGACAAGGCGGGGGTCAAGTTCACCACCATGGGAGAAGAGGAATGGTGCTGCGGGTCGCCACTCCTTAGGACCGGGCAGAAGATGCCAGTGATGCAGGAGATCGCGCCTCACAACGTGCAGGAGATGGAGAGGCACGGTTGGAAGACGATGGTCACCGCATGCGCCGGCTGCTACAACACGATGAAGAACGACTATCCGAAGATGGTCGGGAAGCCCTCGTTCAAGATCTACCATATCTCAGAGTATCTCGAGAAGCTCATCAAAGAGAACAAACTCAAATTCACCAAGGAGTTCAAGAAGAAGGTCGCTTACCACGACCCGTGCCATCTGGGAAGGCACGCGAAGGTGTACGATGCCCCTAGGAACGTCCTCAAGGCCATACCTGGACTGGAATTGGTGGTGATGAAGCACGAGAAGGAAGATGCTCAGTGCTGTGGCGCAGGTGGAGGATTCAAATCCGCCTTCAACGACATGGCAGAGAACATCGCAGCCGACAGAGTCAAGGAAGCCGTCGATGCGGGTGCTGAGCTGATTGTGACATCGTGTCCATTCTGCCAGGTGAATCTCAATGCAGGGGCCAAGAAGGCGGGCGTGGACATCAAGACGATGGACGTCGTGCAGGTCGCCTTGCAGGCTCTCTGATCGAGAGCCGTCTGAGGACGGCCTCACTTCTCAGTTCTCTGAGAGCGTCCGAGGCAATCCATTTCGCAGGTCGAGAGTCCGATTCGGACATCTCCTCTGCAATCTCGATCGCCAACTCGTTCAGCCTGAGGTTGCGCTTGCCGATCTGCCGGAGAGCCCAATTTACGGCCTTCTTGACGAAATTCCTATCATCCCTGGACTCGCGTAAGATGACCGGGAGGAACATCATGAATGATTCGTCAGGTGCATTTTTGTCATGAACGGAGAGTGCCGCCATGATGACGAACCCCGCTCTCTTGACGAACTCTCGCCCTGATGATGTGAACTCCATCGCGATCTCATAAGCAAACGGGGTTTTATCGAAGAGGTTGCTGCAAACCTGGTCGCAAATATCCCACGAATCTAAGTCAGATGTCCATGAAATCGTCTGCTCACGCGTGACCATCGACGGCTCGTCGATCATGGAAGCGAGTATCCGGGCCTCATGTATCCCAGACTTCCAAAGAGCGATCGCAAGATCATGGTCTTTCGGGATGGATCTCGCCATCGCCCTCAGAGTGGTCACCGAGATGCCAAGTGTGTTGTGAGAGGATATTCCGAATCGGGCCATCCCCTCCACATTAGTAGGATTCTCCATCGACCGCAGTCTTTCAACGACTGACTCGAACCTCGACCTCAGATCCCTGTCCACGGAACCCCCTTATGGGCGCTCATTACTATCTGAGTATCTGTCTCCTTGACGCCATCGATCTTCAGGAAGTTGTCAATGAACTCCTGCAGCTCGCTCATGCCGACGAAGAGGGCCACGACGAGGAGGTCGTATTCGCCAGTGACGCGATAAACGGCGACCACGCGGTTATGGTTGACGACATGGTCGACGACCTTGTCCAACTTATCGGTCACGGTCTTAAGATGGATATACGCCTTCACAGTGTTCTCGATAAGCCTGTAATCTATATGGATCGAGAAACGCATGATTATGCCCTTGTCAATAAGGTTCTTGATCCGTCTTCTGACCGTGGCCTCTGTGACATCGAGCTTCTTGGCGATCTCTGAGTTGCTCATCCTCGCGTTCTCGCGAAGCTCGCACAGGATGCGTATGTCGGTCTTGTCAATAGGAAGCAGCTTGAGATCCAGACCCTTCCATCTCTCGAATATCTCGCAAGGGTGCTGGCTCATCGGAAGTGTGTTCATCAGATCCCTGAGTCCCGTAGATTGATAGAGTACTTCAATCTAACGGAATTCATGCAAAAAGCGTGCGTATGTATGTGTTTTCGTACATGAATGACACATTTGTCGACGATTGATAGTGCAAAATTCGGCGAAAACGCTCATTTGCCGAATCGACGCACTCTCATCTGATAGGATCTCACGGCCCTAAGGAAGTCGATCTTCCTGAAACCAGGCCAGTACACATCGGAAAAGTATAGCTCTGAATATGCCAGCTGCCATAGCAGGAAATTGGATATCCGCTCCTCGCCAGATGTCCTCAGGATGAGGTCCGGATCGGGGAGTTCTGCGGTATATAGATAGCTCGAGAACAACTCTGAATCGATGCTATCCACGGCGATCTTCCCGTCCTTGACGTCCCGTGCCATGCTCTTGATCGCGTCTACGATCTCCTCCCTTCCGCCATATCCCACTGCGATATTGAAGAAGTAGTTGTCATAATCCTTAGTCTTCTCCTCAGCATACACGATGGATTCCTTGAGGTTCGCGGGCAGGAGGTCCCGGGAACCGATGACCCTGACCCGTATTCTGTTCTTATGCACCCTGTCATCATCGCCCAGCATTTTGAAGTTCTGCACGAACATGCGCATCAGTGTCTCGATCTCGCCCTCTTCCCTGCTGACATTCTCGGTTGAGAAGGCAAAGACGGTGAGCACCTTGATGCCGAGATCCATACACCATTCGAGCATCTCCTCTAGCTTGTCCTTGCCCTTCTCGTGGCCCTCGGAGATCAGAATGCCGACCTCATGCGCGTAACGTCTGTTACCATCCATTATCACCGCCACATGGTGCGGAACCGGGTTGGACATGACCTCCTTCAGCAGACGTTTCTCATAGGTCTGATAGGCAGTGCTTGAAATCGCCCTCGAAATCTCGCCAGTCATGTGTTTCGCACCAACTCTATAGAAGAGGCTTATTAAAGTTATGTGTGTCCGAAATCTTCCGGAAGGCCAGCGCTGTAAAGGCCCAAATCGAAACAACCGATGGCGGCGACTGCACCTATCGCTCCGCGTTCGCCTGTCACCTTTATGATCCTGACACCTGCCTTCTCGGCCACATGTTCCGCATCGTGTATAGATAATATTGTATCCTTGGCCTGGGCCCCGAATCTGACAAGAGATGATGGTATGTCCAGGCCTTCGAAGGCGGTCATCACGGTCTGGTCGGAGTAAGTGTTCTCCGATATGAACTTCTGGCACCATTCGATTGTCCTCTCGATGTCATCCGGAAGAACAGCGAAGGCCAAAGCGGTAGCTGCGCAATTAGTTGTCTTATGAGGAGCATGAGGATTGAGCTGGACTATCTTGTGTGTCAGCATGAGCCCATGTGGCATCTCCCGGCCCAGCTTAAGGCCAGTGACCCATGTCGCACCCTTATCCTTCGTATCCGTGTCGTCGATGCCGATCATCAGACGCCTATGTGCAGGAGTGGTCAGCCTTATCTCCACCTGGCGCGAACCGCCTACCTGCTCGTCACTCAGATACTCCACTTTCTCTACGCCCTCGGCCTGTGGAAGGCATGCACCCACGCCCACACTGGCTCCGGCGAGACCCATCCAAGTTGTCTCCACCTTGCCGTCGCGAACATAGAGGGATTTCAACGCCTGTCCGCCAGTATCCTTCGCTGCCGGGCCGAACCGTACCTCACCCTCGCCGATCCGCACATCCATTATCAGGGTCGTCCCCTGCACCTCGACATGATTGACAACGCCGCCTGCCCTGAGCCGATTGATCGCATCCCATTCGACCGGTCCCTGGGCACAGCATTCTTCCACTACCTTGGCCCGTTTGGAGCGCTCGTCCACCATGGTGATCAGCCGTCTGGCGAACATGCTACCATGTCTTTCACGTATCTGGGCAGGAGTGAATACACTTGACATTCGAGATCAGACTTCCAGGGTTTCGCCAGGTTGCATTATTGCCACTTTCGCCTTGGACGATTTCTTGACCAACTTCGCAAATTCTTCCGGGTCCTGCTCGACAAGAGGCCAGGTTCCGTAGTGCATGGGTATGACCATCTTAGGTCCTATCAACTTCGTCGCAAGGGCGGCCTGTTTAGGATCCATCGTGTAGAAACCGCCAATCGGAAGCATCGCGATTTCGGGTTTGTATAACTCGCCGATAAGCTTCATGTCCCCGAACACACAGGTGTCCCCCGCGTGGTAGATGACCTTGCCGGTATCTATGATGAGTCCCACGGCCATGGCCGCCGAGAACTCCAGTCCTGGAGCGCCTATGCTGGAAGAATGGAATGCAGGCACCATCGTGATGCTGGTATCGCGGACCTTCACGGTTCCGCCCAGGTTGAATCCGATGCTCTTGACTTCACATCTCTCGAGATAAGAGGACATCTCGACGATGGAGACGATCTCGGCTCCGGTCCTTCGTGCGATGGGCACGGCATCACCGAGATGGTCTCCGTGCCCGTGAGTGACGCATATGATGTCGCAGTCAATCTCCTCGGGCTTCATGACAGCCTTCGGATTGCCCGTCAGGAACGGATCGACCAGCACCTTGTCTCGGCCTTCTATCAGGAACGCTGAATGACTTAGCCACTTTATCTTCATGCCAACCATCCCATGGACTCCATGGCCCATTGGCTATTTCTTAGTTTTGAACCAGGCCATCATGGGTCTGGACCGATGGCTAAGTACCTGCCGACTAGATCCTGGAGGCTCATTGCCCTTATCCCACGATCCTCGTATATCAGCCATTTCCCTTTGATCCCCAGAGGGTTGCCCCTGTGCCGGCCGGAAGTCTCCATGAGTTCCGGGGGGGATTGCAGGGGCAGCGATATCGGATATCCTTCAAGAAAGGTCAATGGTTCGGCCGAGAGACCGAAACAATTCTTGATCGAGGAGGCAATCGATCGGTACACGCGCTCCATCGCATCATGATCGACGGGGTCGGTGAAACCCTGCAACACAGTCCTCTGGCGAATCCCCTGAGAGATCCTAAGTCTTGAGGACACATCCTTCTCCGCAGACCTGGCTTTCCTCCTGTTAGGGTAACTTCCTATTATGGAGAACGCGTCGGCGCCCTGCTCGATCAATCGACGCTCGACCCTTCGGGTGGAGCTCATCCCGATCTTCGACCTCGTATTGTAGAGCGCCAGGTAGAGAACATGCTCCCTCTTGCAGAACTCGATGTCACATTCCTCCCCCTCGCACCTAGGCTCGAACACGCATCCCTGGAATGGGAGGAACGACTCGCCAGAACACGAGTCGCACTGGGAGAACTTGGTCACCGGAGATCCGCTTGGGCATTTGATATGCCTGTCACCGTCGAAGTATCCCACACAGTTCTTCGACTTGCTCACGGTCATATCCAACCAGGGGGCGCCCAGCTCCAAGATGCAGTCATTCCTCCGATCGAGACAGATCAGCGACGGTCTGTAGCCGTCCCACTCATATTCGAGGACGTGCAACGGTAAAGAATCTTGTCTCATCTCGAGCCAAAGCTCATCCGCGCCGACGAACATCTAGCATATCCTCAGACTTGACACCTTTTATCTATTATGGTGGGTCGGCTGAAAATAGACTGCACCTTGCTGGATCTGACGGACCTATTCCTCGACATCCTTGGCAGGAGATGGGTCTTCGGGATCCGCGGGGCCCTCATCAGCATCGCGGCCATCTGTAGATTCCAGTGGTGGGTGTTCCAGTGGTGGATGTTCCAGTGGTGGGTACTCCAGTGGTGGGTACTCCGACAGGTCGACCTCGATCCTCTTGAGATATTGAGGAGGCACATCGTTGGTGAGATATACCGTCTTCCCCGCCTTCTGGATTACGATGCCGTCCTCGGCCGCAGCATGGGAATCGACCTCGAGTATGATAGGGGCTTCAGTCCTGACCCTGCCCGCATTGACCGCATCGCCGACGGTCTTGCTAAGGTGGACTTTCTTCCTGTCCGAGGGTTTCAGACCGACCTCCAATACGATATCGGCCTCCTCGAGAGTTATTGGATAGTAGAGCTTGTCGGGTGCTCCAATCGAGTCGGGGTCGAGCTCCACCTCGAATGAATGTGCGTAAGTGGCCCTTATCATGCCGTCCCGATGCTCGTACCGACCCTTGTCATCAGTCTCTATGATCGCGATTATGTGATGCGGGCGCAGCCAATGATAGCGCCTCTGCTTCCTCTGGATAGCGTTCACGAATCCTCTGAGGTCCACGAAGCCCTGCCTATCCACTTGGAGATCGAATCTCTCTGGGAAGTGCCTCAGCACACCAGCTAGGGTCCTGCTCAGCCTGTCCAGTTCCTCGTCGTTCATCAGGAACCGGCCCTCGTCTCCGCAGACAGGGCAGAACTCCGCCCTGAAATAACCGTGGTTCGTGCACTCCTTCATCATGTCTCCGACCTCCGAACACTTTTCCAGAACGTGGTTTAGCATATAGATTTTTCCCGTGAGGGCAAAGACGCGGACCTATGATTGTCGGAACTTGACCGTCAGCCCACGAGGGCGTTCGAACCGAATGACTGCATGCCATTCGACTGGGACTGCGATGGCATCAGAAATGATGAGAATGCAATCGCCGCCCTGTCTCGAGGGTGGTGAGTGAAGTCCTGGCAAACAGAGAGGTCAGCGAGATCCTATCTGGAAGGACGTGACGAACTGGTCTGGCACGGGTCTATTCCAGAGGGCGATACACTTCTCTCAGAGAAGCCTTAACTATCAGTTCGTGTTACCGTTTGAAAACGAGAGCATCACACCAGACGAAACGCGCATTCCTCAGAAGTGCCTCAGAGGGCTGCGATTGCATCCGAGCTCTCGATTGGAAGAGGTTGAGTCGAATATGAGCCGTGTGGTGGTCATAGGTGGGGGGATAGCGGGAATACAGGCATCCCTGGACCTCGCAGACAGGGGATTTGAGGTGCACCTCGTGGAGAAGAGCCCGTCCATCGGGGGCCACATGGCACAGCTTGACAAGACTTTTCCAACTAACGATTGCTCGATGTGCATCTTGTCCCCCAAGATGATCATGTGCGCTGATCACGCGAACATCAAGCTACATGCTTATTCTGAGATCGAAGGGGTGTCCGGGAATTTCCCCGAATTCAAGGTCACGATAAGGGAGAAGGCCAGGTACGTGGATGTAAAGAAGTGTACTGGCTGTGGTGACTGCATCGCGAAGTGTCCAGTGAAGGTGCCATGGGAGTTCGAGGAGGGGTTGGCCAAGAGGAAAGCCGTCTACCTCCCGTTCCCGCAGGCCGTCCCAAGGAAGGTTACCATTGACGGGGATCACTGCCGCACGATCCAGGGCAAGAAGTGTGGCGTATGCAAGAAGATCTGCCAGGCGGGCGCCATCGAGTATGGGCAGGAGGACTCGATCGTGGAGCTCGATGCGGCTTGCATCATCGTCGCCACCGGCTTTGAGCTGATGGATGCCAGCGTAATGTCTCAGTACGGCCTCGGCGTCTTCAAGGACGTGGTCACATCACTCCAGCTTGAGAGGATACTGTCTGCATCCGGGCCGACCGGAGGTCACCTGGCCAGATATTCGGACAATACGGAGCCGAAGAAGCTCGCTTTCATTCAATGCGTGGGTTCGAGAGACGCTCACATGCACGGTTACTGCAGCAGCGTCTGCTGCATGTATGCGACCAAGGAGTCCATACTCGCCAGGGAACACGCCCCAGGTCTTGAAGCCACCATATTTTACATGGACATGAGGGCCACCGGTAAGGGCTTCCAGGAGTTCGTGTCGAGAGCGAAACAGAACTACGGCGTAAGGTACATCAGGTCCCGACCGGCCAACGTGCAATTGCCTGCCAGAGGGAACGGGGTTCTAGTCAACTACGAGACAAGCGGCCTGTCCGGCGAATCTGTGACGGAGGAGTTCGACATGCTTGTGCTTTGCCCGGCCCTCATACCCTCGAAGGATGCCGGGAAGCTCGCCGTGATTCTCGGGATCGATCTGGATGAGGATGGATTCATTGACATGCCGGACATTGCGAGACCAGTTGATACTTCCAGGAAGGGCGTGCTCGCATGCGGCTTCGTCAGCGGCCCCATAGACATACCGGATTCCGTATCTCAGGCGTCAGCGGCGGCCGCACGGGCCGCGGAGCTCGTCGATGGGGGGGACAGATGATGGTCCGGATAGGCGTGTTCATCTGCCATTGCGGGCACAACATCGCCTCCGTGGTCGATGTCGAGGAGGTCGTCGAGTACGCAAAGACCCTCCCGTGGGTCGCGCACGCAGGGCACAACCTCTATTCTTGCTCCGAGGAGGGCCTGGGGTCGATAAAGAGGAGCATAACCGAGAACAAATTAGACAGGGTCGTGGTGGCCGCGTGCACTCCGAGGACACACGAGCCACTCTTCAGACGTGCGTGCGAGCAAGCTGGCATCAACAAGTACCTCTTCGAGTTTGTCAACATCAGGGAGCATTGCTCTTGGATACATGCAAAGGAGCCGAAAGAGGCGACTGAAAAAGCCAAGAAACTCGTGGCCATGGGAGTCGCGAAGGCAGCTCTGCTCAAGCCGCAGACTGAGAGCGAGGCAGGCGTCATCCCCACGGCAGTCGTCATCGGCGGAGGCATCTCAGGACTGGTCGCTGCTGCCTCCCTCGTCGAACAGGGAATCGAGACGCACCTGGTGGAACAGACCGGCCGGCTGGGCGGACTTCTCTGCGACATCACGACGATCGGTCCCGAAGGCAGGGATGCCCGAACATTAGTCAAGGATGTAGTCCAGAGACTCGAGGCGTCCCCTAAGGCGCATATACACAGGAAGGCGAGGGTCTCGGACGTCAAGGGCTTCATCGGCAGCTTCGAGGTCACTATAGAAGGGTGCGATGGGCCGACAAAGGTGCCGGCGGGCGCTATCATAGTCGCTACTGGCACGAGAGAGTTCGTCCCCACGGGGGAGTATGGCTTTGGCAAACATCCCCAGGTCATCACGCAGCTTGAGCTTGAGCGGAAACTCGCTAGGGGCGAGAAGCCGAAGAGGGTCGTGTTCATCACCTGTGTAGGGAGCAGACAGCCGGGAAGAGAGTATTGCTCCAGAGTCTGCTGCAATGTGACACTCAAGAACGCACTCGCTCTTTCAAAGGCCTCGCCCGACTCCAGGATACGCATCATCCATAGAGACATCATGAGCAGCGGCAGTGCCGCTGAGAAGCTGTACAAGGAGACCTCGGACAGTGGTGTCAGGTTCCTCAGGTACGGATTGGAGAGACCTCCCGAGGTCGTAAGTGACGGGGACAGAGTCAATGTCATCGTCTACGATGAGACCCTTGACGAAGTCGTCAGTCTCGATGCGGATCTGGTCGTGCTAGCAGTGCCAATGCTGCCTCCGGACGATTCGGAAGTCACGGGCAAGCTGCTCAAGGTGCCCAGGGACAAGTTCGGGTTCTTCCTCGAGGCTCATGTCAAGCTCAGGCCCGTGGAATTCTCGACGGACGGAGTATTCATATGCGGCTCGGCCAGGTGGCCTGTGAACGCCAGGGAGTGCATCTGGCAGGGCATGGCCGCGGCGGCGAAGGCATCCATCCCGATCAAGGAGGGGAAGGTCGTCATACAGGCTATCACGGCCGAGGTCGATCCTGAGAAATGCGCGGCGTGCGGGAACTGCGTGCTAGCTTGCCCATACGAGGCGATAGAGATCGTTGATCAGGATGGGAACAGGGCGGCGAAGGTAAATGAAGCACAGTGCAAGGGTTGTGGCACATGTGTCGCCGCGTGTCATAATGACGCCGTGAGCCAGAAGGGCTTCACGAGCGGCCAACTCGGTGCCATGATAGATGCGCTCGTCAAGGCATCGCTGGAGGGATCAAGATGACCGAGTTCAAACCGACCATACTGGCATTCTGCTGCAACTGGTGCTCGTACGCGGGTGCAGACCTAGCTGGTGTCAACAGACTCCAGATGCCACCTAACGTGCATGTCATCAGAGTGATGTGCAGCGCGAGCGTGAAGCCCGAGTACGTCTTCAAGGCGATATCGCAGGGCATCGACGGCGTCCTTGTGCTAGGTTGCCACATAGGAGACTGCCACTATCTCACCGGCAACCACAGGACTGCGAAGCGCATACCTGTCACTAAGAAGATCCTCCATGATGTGGGCATAGACGACAGACGCGTCAGGCTCGATTGGGTCAGCGCGGCCGAGGGGGAGAAGTTCCAGCAGGTCATAATCGAATTCGTTGACGAAGTCAAGGCCCTCGGTCCCAACCCACAAAGGGAGGTGAAGATGTGAACGACCTCGGAAGAAGGCTCGCAGAGATAGCCTTCGACGAGCGCGGCGCAGACATTCTCCTCATGATGGCAGAGAATCAGGGAAATGTCGGGCCAGTCATCATCAGCAAGGGCCAGGACCCCGGCGACGCCAGGATTGACGTGCCATACCAACTCGTCACTATCCTGACCAACTTGCTCCCGTTCATTGGAAAAGTAAAGGTGGCCATCCTATGCAGGAGATGCGACGAGAAAGCTCTGATCGAACTCGCGAAGAGGGGCATCGTCGATGATGCGAGCATAGTCAGGATAGGACTCGCATGCTCGAAGGAGCAGATTCAGGAATGCAGGTGCTCCGACTGCGTGCCCAGCAAGGTAGATATCGGAGAGGCTGCCGAACCATGCCCTGAGGATGCGCTTGCCATAGAGCTCGGCTCGATGGACATTGAGCAACGTGCGGCCTTCTGGATGCGCCAGTTCAGGAAGTGTAACAAGTGCTTCGGGTGCACCCTGAACTGCCCCGTCTGCTTCTGCGACGATTGTGTGCTCGAGGAGAGAACTTACACGCCCAAAGAGGGTATACCCCCCGAACTCGCGTTCCACCTGATCAGGTCATTCCACCTAGCGGACAAGTGCGTCGAGTGCGGTGAGTGCGAACGCTCGTGCCCCGCAGATATACCGCTACTCACCCTCAGGAAGATGGTCAACAGGAACATGAGAGAACTGTTCGACTATGGCTCAGGAGACATGGAGAGAAAGAGTCCGCTCTTGACCACATTGGACGATCAGCCACTGGAGGATGATGGTCATGCATGCTGAACATGTCCTGACCACATGCCCCTACTGCGGCACTGGCTGCAGGTTCTATCTGCAAGTCGTTGACGGCCGGCTCGTTGGAGTAGTCCCGTGCAAGACTGATGAGATCAGTCAGGGCAGGCTCTGTATCAAAGGGTACAACGCCCACGCGTTCGTGCAGCACCCCGATAGGCTGACCCACCCGATGGTAAGAGAGGATGGGCAGCTCAGGAAGGCGTCCTGGGACGAAGCACTGGACAAGGTCGTTTCCGAGATAAAGAGGATCACTGCAGAACACGGGCCTGATTCGGTCATAGTGCTCGCGTCAGCCAAGTGCACGAATGAGGAGAACTACCTGTTCCAGAAGCTAGCCCGGGCAGCCATCGGCACGAACAACGTCGACCACTGCGCGAGGCTCTGCCATGCGTCGACGGTCGCCGGCCTGCTGATGTCCTTCGGAAGCGGCGCGATGACCAACACCATACCGGAGTTCGAGCATGCGGACTGCGTGCTCGTGACGGGGTCGAACACACTCGAAGCGCATCCGCTGATAGGCGCCCGTATACTGCGCGCACAGGACAAGGGCGCCAAGATCGTTGTAGTGGATCCGAGGGACACTCCCCTATCGAGGATCGCATACAGCAGTATTCGCCAGAAGCCAGGCACTGACATCGCATGGATCAATGGCATGATCAAGATCATCATAGACGAAGGGCTACACGACGAGGAGTTCATCAAGGACCATACATCCGGCTTCGAGGACCTGAAGAGGATCATCCAGCCCTACACACCTGAGAGGGTCGAGGAGATCACCAGCATACACAAGGAGAGGCTCATCGACGCCGCGCGCACGTATGCGAG
>JACZKW010000008.1:0-4491 GCA_014859835.1 Thermoplasmata archaeon
AGGAAGATGTTTCACGGGTGTCAATCTGGAGGAATTCTCGCTCGGGACATCATTCAGAGCGTCTCCCGGAGCATGACCCTGCAAGGCTCTCAGCGCTTCGAGCCTAGCGGAGTCTGCATGCGTTACAATCTGAACCATCGATTTCACGAGGAAAGGCGATGAAAAGGTTTATATCTCGGTACCAAAACCCCCCTGATTGGAAAAGAGCCAGGCATCTCATTTCATCCACGGCTCCCTGCACTTCAGCAACCCAGGACTTGGGAAAGGCGAAAGGGGTTTCATGTGTCTTGCCGTGATTCTAGGCAACGCCCCAATAGGTCTCCAGGAACGGCCACCAGCCCATGTTCGGGAATTCAAAGGTGATGTAGATGTTGAATCCGCCCCATTCCGACTCGGCATATGGCACTGTATAGGAGCTGTGGCTTGCAGGGAACAATATGCCCATGCCCTGGTATCCATAATTCTCGCTGTTCTTGGTGATACCCATCCCGAGCATAGTCTCGAAATACGCGTCCATCACCGCCTCGCACGCCTTGTAGACCGAGCCGTCCCTATCCACGTTCTCCATGACATACTCAACGAACGTAGGCATGTCTATCCAGCTCTCCAGACGCGCACCCCAGGGGATAATGGAGTTCAGCTGGGCCTTCTTGACGATGTCACGACAGGAATCGATGTCCTCCGCCAGAGCAGTTGCCAGGGCGGTCACGGCGTTCCCGAGCGGGATGATCTTCGACATGTCGAACACCGACTGCGTTGTGAGGATCTCGCTCTTGAACGGCGCCACGCTGAACAGGTTGGTGAACTCCTCGACGATGACCATGCTCAGCTCGAGCGCATCCATGTCCGGGTCGAGGACCAGCCTCTGATGGATCTTGTCGTAGGAGAACCCTCGCCATCCGATGTAGCTCTCGCTGGCGACGACGTAGTCGACGTCGAGCCCCTTGGATGCGTACTCGTAGAGGGTCTCCATCTGACCTATGGAGCACTCGTCGCACGCGATGATGTCTAGGTGGTGTCCTGCGAGGGCGGATATCATCTCGTGGTGGGACAGCCAGTCCCAGTCACTCCCAGGCTCGCTTCCAGGGAGCGTCGTGTCGACGCCGACGCCGCCTGTCGGCGTGCCGTGGTCCCAGAAGTAGAGCAGCATGTGCTCTGCCGGGAAGTTGGTGTCGCTGTACTCGACGAACCACTTCAGGGTCTCAGGGTCTCCCATGTTGACCTCGCCCAGGCTCTCGAGCTCCACCATTTCGTTGTCCTTGATGTAGTACAGATACGCCTCATCGTACAGTCTGTCGACCAGTATCAGAACGTTGACGGAGTCGCTCGAGCCTCCGTCCTTGAGCTCCTGGAAGTCCTCCTCTGTGTACTGGTCGAGGTCGTTGTCCGCGACGAGGTACACGAGCACCGACCATTTGGCGACCTGTCTTGTCTCCTCATCCACGCTCTCCACGGACACTTCCTCCGTCTTCCCCGTCGTCATGCCGGCAAGCAGAGACAGGACGAAGACGGCGGCCACTGATATGCTGATCAGAACCTTCGGTATCGGACATCGGTGAATACGCTCACTCCCCTAGGACCCGAGACGGTTAAACGCCGTCATCGGCCTTAACCCTTTAGGTATACTGACTATATATACTACGAAGAGTGCTCCCGACACTTCGACGCAACGGCCGAGAGCAGGGGATGGCAGCCGTATAATCGGTCGAGAATGAGCTCAGCCCGGCGCCAATTCCTCATGATAGAGTTGGCTCAGTCAACCGGGTTTGCACATCTCCCAATTGAAGGCCGCTCATTGATTACATATCACATTCGATAGCGTGCATCCTGAGAAAAGGCCATAGGGGCGGAATTGTCCCAACTTTATGGAACAGAAATAGAAGAAGAAAAGGGGTTTCAAAGCGGCATCGAATGCCCCTTCAATATAGAGGTTTAATAGAGGTCGAAACATGCCGGGATTCTACGGCCAAGTATACGTTTGCAGAAATACATTCCAGTCTAGTAGGATAGACATACTCAGCGCTGCATATATTCCCTCGTTATTGGTCCAATCATCCTCAGACGCGGGGAAGAACAGAGAGATACCTCCATAATACCCACCATGCTCCGAACCAGATCTCTTGAGTATGAACGCACCTTCGATTTCATCGAGCGCCTGAGCGCAGTTGTTGGAGAGGGTCTCCAAATCGCCTGAAAAGTCCGCTTGCTGCTTCAACTTATAAATATAGTCATATGCGTCCACGTAATATCCCGAATAGGCCACTGGTGGATTCATGTACGGCGCAAAATAATCGGCATTGACTCTTGCAGCTGCCGCTTCGGCCCATGCAGCATATCCGAACGTCAAATAGCCAACATCCGACACCTCATGTGCAATGTCATGGAAATTCCCTGGAGCGCCCTGGTAGTTGTAATACGCTGCCACTGACAGATACTGGTCGTTATCGTCTGCAGCGTCTTGGCTACCTCCACTCTGATACGATCGATAGGTTCTGTCGACCATCTCATATGCGACCGTCGCTGCGGATGCGCTCGGGTTCTGACGCATGTAGTTGAATATGCCATCCGTATACGATGAGGAACACCCATATGGGAACCCGTCGGGGGATGCAACATCCTCGAAGCCCACGATTATATCGCACTGAGATATCTCGTACATTTCATAACCGACCTCAAGGGACGACATCAGGCAAGCATGCATGGCAAGGATATTTATTTGAATGCCAACGTTGTCGAGCGCATCACCCATTTCGGGTACCTTCATCATGTTGTCCGCGCCGCCAACCGGAATGTGTTCATCGGTGAACATTCCTCCAATGCACCCACCTCCATGATCCCAGAGAACAAGCATTGACTGCGATGCCTTGAACCTACCGAGAGAATAAGTGGTAACAAAGTCATGCAATGTCAACGGATCACCCATATTGACTTCGCCAAGATCTGCGATCTCAAACCACCATCCCGCGAGGATTATATACACCATTGCGCCAGAGCTGTAAACTTGACCTGAACCTGAAACCTCGCCATCGAACATATCAATCATCACGATTATATTCAATGACCCATAGAGTGTGCCGCCAGCGAGTTGCATCTCTGCGATGTCATCAAAGGCCTGATCCTCAAGGGTATCTTCAAGCAGATATTCATCGGCATCCATGTAGATTGCTACGGTCCAGTCCGACAAGTTCACAACGAATGCTTTGTCGTAGTTGTTATTCGTCTCTCCTGTGCCTATTCCGTAGCCAGTATCCATATTCGCTTCCCAGATGTTGCCATTCGAGTCGGCAACTGCGCGTAGAGTATGTGCACCTGGCGATGACAGATACGTATACCATAGGGTCGCATAGGCATATTCACTCGGTTCTAGAGCCGGAAAGCTCAAGGCGCCCAGGGATGTTGTCACCCCACCCAATATATCCTGAATCACAAGCATCGATGCTGCAGCCGTGGCATCACCATTATTGCTGACTCTCACGGTGATATAGATCGGCCAGCCAGAATACACTGAATTCAACGGATAGTTGGTCGTATCGTCGAATACTTCAATCGAATCCACTTCCAAGTCAGGAGACGCCCACCAAATATTCTCTGATCTCTCGTTATTCGTCTCGACAGATTCAGATATCGACTCCAACACATCTGCGGTAGCTGACAGTATGTGATACCCCGCCGATAGAGTCATAGTTGAACTCCACGACGATCCTGTGGTTCCTGCCGCTAGATCTGAAAGAGTTTGCTCAGCAATCTGCCCGCCATCTGCGTATAGATAGTTCGAGAACGAGGACGTCGCAGCTCCAAGACCTTGGTTCCTCACTTTACCATAAATCGTGGCAGGCTGCTTAGCTATCGGCGTCGTCGGGATTGTCCATATGTCATCCATTATCAAATCTGGCAAAACAGCCTCCAATACGTCCGCGGTGTCCGTATCAAGAGTCTTATACGTCCTACCGTTTGACGTATATTTAAGAATCAGTTCCCACTCACCCAGGTTATACGAATCGCTAAGGAGTAAGCTCGCCGTATCTGTCCATTGGACTTCTGTACACGCTGCATACCATCGAAGGACGCCAGCCCCATCATATAGCCAGCATTTGTACATACATGCTGTCGTCGCGACGCCTGCATCTATCTCAAAATACATCCTTTCGCCGATGTGGTAACTATCATCATCTGCTCCGGATGAATCAGTGAACCGTACCGTTCCGGTGACAGTACTCTTCGCACTAACATTCTCGAGTCCGCCCACAAAGCATGTTGCCACAAACATCAGGCAACATACACAGGCAAATATCCATCTATATCCTCCCGACATGAACTCACCTTCCACATGAAAGCCCTAATCACTTAAAACCATTTGGTAAGACCAACAACAGGCCATATTCAGCAATTCCATCGGATTGATTGCATTCTTCTTCGTGGGTCCGGTATACGGGTTCTGGTAGAACCCCCTATATGAAAACCATTTTACGTACTTGAGAAATGGTCGTAAAG
>JACZKW010000057.1:0-33980 GCA_014859835.1 Thermoplasmata archaeon
GCGGCCACGCAAGGACTGATACCTCAGACCGTCGGAGGCGGTCTCGGAATCGAAAGAATGGTCAGATTCCTTACGGGGCAGAGTCACGTTAGGGATATCTCACTCTTCCCGAGGGTGCCCGGCGAGAAGATAGCGTTCTAGGACGCATCGTCCCGCATGCTCCCGCGCGGCAGACATGTCGGATCAATGTACCATCTCAACTCTGGCGCCTTCGCCGGGAACCGTTACAAAGGACTCAGATTCCAAGCCGGAAGATTCCCGGAACGTGCGCACCATGGCTTGCTTGATCTTGGACGCATTCTCGAGAGCTATCGCGAAGACCGCAGGTCCGGAACCACCTAGGGACACGCCCAGAGCCCCTGAATCGAGTGCGCTCTTTCGCACCTCATCGAACCCGGGCACCAGCTTCTTCCTGTAAGGAACTGAAAGTGTGTCATCCAGGTATCCGCCAACAGCACGGGCATCACGCTTCATCATCGAATGCACCATGCCAGCGGCCATGGAGAGATTGCTCACGGCATCCGACATCGGTACTGATTTCGGAAGGACCTCCCGCGCCTTGCGCGTCTCCACCGAGATCTCGGGCAGTACGACGACGATCTGGAAGCTCGGAGGTTTGATCCTCAATATAGTACGCTTGTGAGCATCAGATACCACGGTGAATCCACCGTGCAGCGCGGCGGCGACATTATCGAAATGCCTAGACCCTGCGATGAGTTCCTCACCCATGGCCGCGGCCTCGAGTATGAGCGATTCGTCGCGTACGCCCATCAGCGTAGCCATGGCGAGCGCTCCGCCGACGGACGAGGCGGCGCTGCTGCCAATCCCGCTACCAGGTTTCATGCCTTTCTTAACGGTCATCGAGAAACCGTATTCTTCGCACCCGCACATATCGGCGAGACGCATGGCCGCATACGATGCGGTGTTCTTCTCAGGGTCTGTCGGTATGCCGCTCCGTCCAGATACCTTGACCTCGCGTCTGCCAGGTTGTCTCAATTGAATAGTGACAGTGTCCCGAGGAGAATCCAGACATAATCCGAATGAATCGAATCCTGGACCGAAATTCGCCAATGTCGCGGGCGAAGATATGACCGCCTTGTTGTACCTCATGATCTATACCCACCAGAGGGGATGCGACAAAGACATATTAAAGAAACTCTGTGTCCGAGCATTCTCGCCATGGACATTTTTGTGCAAAATGCAGTTGCCAGGCGGTTCGCACAACCCATACGATGATGACCAGATGTGCGAAGGGCTTATATTCACTCTGAACATAGCATGCGCGGTCCATGAGGAATGCGTTTGCCGACCTTTGAAATGAAGTGCATGGAATGCGGAAGAGTCCACGACATGTCCAGGCCTGCCTATGCGTGCAGCTCGTGCGGTAATCTTCTGGAGATCCGCATCGACACCGATGCCGCAAGGGAGAGGCTGTCTAAGACAAACTTCGCGTCCAGGCGACTCTCAGTCTGGAAGTACAGAGAACTGCTGCCAGTCACCGAGAATACAAGGATATACACAAGAGGGGAGGGAGGAACGCCACTGGTCCGATGCGACAGACTCGCGGATCATCTAGGTCTAAGCCATCTATGGCTCAAGTTCGACGGCACAAATCCCACCGGATCATTCAAGGACCGCGGCATGACCATGGGAATCACGAAGGCAAAGGAGCTCGGGGTGAATGTAGTCACCTGCGCCTCGACCGGCAACACCTCCGCATCACTCGCTGCATACGCAGGGCATGCGGGTGTGAAATGTGTCGTCCTGATACCGGAAGGGAAGGTTGCGCTGGGAAAGCTCGCACAGGCGATGATGCATGGGGCGACGGTCGTCTCGGTTCGAGGAAATTTCGACCAGGCCCTTGACATGGTCATGAGATCAGCGGATTCACTCGGGATGTATGTCCTGAACTCGGTCAACCCATTCAGGATCGAGGGACAGAAGACGGCCGCGTTTGAGATATGCGATCAGCTCGAAGGCACATGCCCGGATACGCTCTATGTGCCCGTCGGGAACGGAGGCAATTCGTCCGCTTACTGGAAGGGGTTCAAAGAATATGAGGAGTTGGACTTCGTCGCAGGCCATCCGGAGATCAGAGGGGTTCAAGCAGCCGGGTCCGCCCCGATCGCCGAGATGTTCGCAAAAGGGATGGATACGATGGTCCCTGTGCAGAACCCCGAGACGGTCGCCACTGCGATAAGGATAGGCAACCCTGCCAACTGGAAGAAGACCATCAGGGCGATCAAGGAATCAGAGGGAACAGCTTTCACTGTAACGGATGATGAGATACTCGCGGCTCAGAGATTGATGGCGACTCTGGAAGGGGTATTCCCCGAACCAGCGGGCGCAGCGGCTGTCGCAGGTCTTGCGAAGGATGTCGCGAGCGGACTCATCGATAGATCGGCGAAGATAGTCTGCGTATCGACGGGACATGGACTGAAGGATCCGGACACTGCGATCAAGCAATGCTCAAGGCCTCATGTGATAGATGCGGACATGAAGGCACTCGAAAAACTCCTGGAGGATGCCTGATCTGAGAATCATCCTTGTCGGTTTCGGTGTCGTCGCCAGGAGCTTCGCGGAGATAGTCGAATCGGATGGAGAATCGCTTGCCAGAAGATATGGATTGAAGCCGAAGATCGTTGGCATAGCAGACAGTAGAGGAGCTGCAATGGCCCAGGCAGGTATCGACCTCAAAAAGGCGCTCGGGTCCAAGAAGGACAATGGAGACCTTAGCGGACTCGGGGGCATCTATCATGAAGGCATGACCGGTGCCCAAGTCATCAAGGAAGCAGACTGTGATGCCGTAGTCGAATCCACCCCCACGGAGATCACGACGGCCGAGCCAGGACTGACCCACCTCAAGACAGCTATGATGAAAAGGCGACATGTGGTATGCACGAACAAGGGACCGTTGGCACTCGCGATGCCTGCCCTGATAGAGTTGGCCCACCACAACGAGATCGTCCTCAAGTTCAGTGGCACAGTTGGTGGCGGGACGCCTGTCCTTGATTTCGCGAAGAAATGTCTGGAGGGCAGTGAAGTCCGGTCGATAAAGGGCATATTGAATGGTACCTGCAATTACATACTCACAAGGATGGCGAACGAGTCTGCCACCATGAAGGACGCACTCGCAGACGCACAGAGGTTGGGGTACGCGGAGGCCGACCCCACATACGACGTAGAAGGACTCGATACCGCATGTAAGCTCGTGATAACATCAAACCATGTGCTGGGCACGGGACTTTCCATCAAGGATATCGACATACGAGGGATCACCGACATCTCCGTCGAAGACGTCAAGGAGGCGCTTTCGCAGGGGGAGACGATCAAGCTTATAGGCAGCGTTACTGGCGGCAAGGCAAAGGTCTCTCCCGAAAGAGTGACACTGACACATCCACTCAATGTATCTGGCACGTTCAACGCGATCTGTTTCGACACATACCCTTCAGGTGAGGTCACACTGGTAGGCAAGGGTGCAGGGGGTCCAGAGACAGCGACCTCTGTGATCAGGGATCTGCTGGAGATTCGCAGAGCATACGCAAGGTAGCACATTCACATCGAGAGTTGGTAAGCAATGAGATTGGTGATGAAGTTCGGAGGAGTGAGCGTTGCGGACGGAAAGGGATTCAGGAAGGTCGGCACGATCGTCCACAAGTACCATGAACGAGGGGACCAGATCGCAGTCGTCACATCCGCCATGCACTCCGTGACGAACTCGTTGATAGATGCCGCGTCACAAGCTGGTCGGGGACGCAAGGATCATGTCAGGAGATACGTGGATGATCTCACCGATAGGCACAGGAAGGCCTGTGAGGATGCGATCGAGAACCGTGAGATACTGGACAAGACCCAGCATGTAGTCACATCGACTTGCGACGATCTCCGGAACATACTACTCGGCATAGCACACATAGGCGAGCTCACTCCCAGATCTAGGGATTATGTCATAGGCTTCGGCGAGAGACTCGCGGCGCCCGTTCTTCAAGGAGTGTTCGAAGACATGGGCATGAAGGCGAAGGCGCTCACAGGCGGAGAGGCAGGGATAGTGACTGATGACAATTTCGGCGCCGCCCAACCGCTCATGAACATGACGACACTGCAGGTGAGGCAGAACCTCGGCCCGATCATGGAAGATGGCACCATACCGATCGTAAGCGGTTTCATAGCCCAGACCCAGGAGAGCATCCAGACGACCATCGGCCGGGGAGGCTCGGATTACACTGCATCCATCATCGGCGCTTCGATAAGGTCAGACGAGGTCTGGGTATGGAAGGACGTCGACGGACTCATGACAGCGAACCCAAAGATCGTGAAGAACGCCAAGATGATAGACAGCATCTCATTCCCAGAAGCCATGGAGCTGGCGCACTTCGGTGCTGAGATCATCCATCCGAAGGCGCTCGAATGCGCGGCCAAGTACCAGCTACCGTTCAGGATCAAGAGCCTGGCGGACCCCGACAGGCCGGGATCCACCATCGTCAGCGAAGTCAAGGTCAAGGACGGTGATGTCGTGAAGGCGATCACCAACATAGACGATGTCGACCTGATCACGGTCTGCGGCGCGAGCATGGTGGGCACTCCAAGACTGCCGGCGAAGGTTCTGCAGATCCTCACGGACGAGGACATAGATGTCCTGATGATATCCCAGAGTTCATCTGAGGAAAGCATCACGCTCGCAATACCCAAGGAGAGCGGTTCAAGGGCTCAGAACGCACTTGAGCTTTCCTTGATGGGTTCCAAGCAGGTCAGGGAAGTCAATATTGAGACGGCATTGAGCATAGTCGCCGTGGTCGGAGCTGGCATGAAAGGAACACCGGGAGTCGCAGCCAGGGTGTTCGCCACCATGGCGAAGGAGAATATCAACATACGCGCGATCGCCCAGGGCTCTTCCGAACTCAACATATCATGCATAATAAAGAAAAAGGACGCCGCCAAGGCGGTCAACGCACTTCATGACGATTTCAAACTGGGGGTATGAGGTTGGCCCAGAAAAATAAGGATGCCCCACTCAGGAGCGATGCGGTGAAGAAAGGGAATTCGAGGGCTTCCGCAAGAGGATTGTTCAGAGCGATCGGCATGAAGGATGAGGATTTCGATAAACCGATCATAGCGATCGCCAACTCATTCAACACAATCGTCCCCGGCCATATCCACATGAACCAGCTGGTGTCCGAGGTCAGGAAAGGCATCGAGGAGGCCGGAGGAGTTGCCTTCGAGTTCGGAGTACCAGGCATCTGCGATGGAATAGCGATGGGATTGGAGGGCATGAGATACTCGCTACCGTCGAGGGAGATAATCGCAGACACGGTGGAGGCCATGGTCGAGGCGCATGTCGCGGACGGATGGGTAGGCGTCACCAACTGCGACAAGATAACACCGGGCATGCTGATGGCGGCGGGCAGGCTGAACATACCGGCAATCATGCTGACTGGCGGACCTATGATGCCAGGGAAGTACAAGGGCCGCAAGCTCGATGTGATATCCATATTCGAAGCGGTCGGTGAGCTCGCTGCGGGCAGGATCACGCAGGAGGACCTTGACCAGATAGAGAGACGCGCATGTCCAGGACCAGGATCGTGTTCTGGACTCTTCACTGCGAACACGATGGCCTGTCTGACCGAAGCGATGGGGATGAGCCTGACGGGATCCGCGACCGAACATGCGGTCGCGAAGTCGAAACTGGCCACTGCCAGGAAGACCGGAATGACCGCGGTCGAGCTGGTCAGGAAGGGCATCAAACCCAGGGACATAGTCACCAAAGATGGTCTCGAGAACGCCATCCGGGTCGACAACGCCATTGGCGGTTCGACGAACACTTGCATTCACATGGTCGCGATAGCAAAGGAGTTCGGCCTGGACCTTGAACTGTCTTTATTCGACAAGCTATCCCGCGAGACCAAGCACATAGTAGCCTTGAAACCCGGCGGCCGTCATTTCATGGATGATTTCGATAGAGCTGGCGGGATACCCGCAGTGCTCAACAGACTTACGGGCTCCCTGAAGAATACGGACACGGTCTCGGGGAGGAAGACTCTCGAGATCGCGAAGGCATCCTCAGTGATAGATGACGATGTCATCAGACCACTCGACAAGGCCTATCACGAAGAGGGAGGCATCGCCATACTATATGGCAATCTTGCAGAGGAAGGATGTGTCATCAAGCAGTCGGCGGTCGTTGATTCCATGAGGCGATTCGAAGGTCCAGCAAAGGTCTTCGACGCGGAGAAGGCCGCGACGGATGCGATGATGAAGGGCACGATAAAGGCGGGAGATGCCGTGATCATCCGATACCAGGGACCACAGGGTGCTCCAGGCATGCCAGAGATGCTCGGCCCCACATCAATGATAGCCGGTCTTGGTCTTGGGGAATCGGTCGCGCTCATCACGGACGGACGATTCTCCGGAGGCACTAAGGGACTGTCGATAGGCCATATATCACCCGAGGCGTATTCCGGCGGCGCAATCGCTGCAGTCAGGAACGGAGACATAATCCGGGTCGATTTGGACGGGAGAGAGATCGAGGTGCTGATCTCCCAGAGGGAGGTCAAATCGAGACTGAAAGAGCGAAAAATGCCAAAGGTAGCGGTGTCTGGATACCTTGCGAGATACAGAGAAGGTGTGAGCTCTGCAAGCAACGGAGCCGTGATGACCCCTAAGAAGAAGTGATGGCATCGGTCCGATGAGCCAACAATCATAATACGATAGATGCTTCATTGGGTGGGGCGGCCCGAACCAAGACACATCACTGAGTGGCCGCCGAAACCAGCGGAGATCGGGAACAGGAGGATTCGTCGATGGACGCGAATAGAATTGCTTTCGAGATCGCACCGAGTGTATTTGGACTACTCCTCGTATTGTATTCGGCAGTGCACATCAGAAAGCTGGGTGCGGATTTCTTCACCGTGATCCGAGGATGGATATTCACGCTATTCATCGCATCCATCGCACTACTATGGGCTTTCGAGGCCTTGAGAGAGCTGTTTGGCGCCTGGGGCGAGCAGCCACATATAGCGATATACGCGACATTCATGGTGGTCATGATATGGCTGTCTGTCTGCCTGGTCGCGCTGAACTCCAGGTACAGGACTTACGGCAGCATCGATCAGTTCTCCGATATGATGAGGAGACGCCCCGTGAACATAATAACCGCCTGGGGGTTCGTCGGCCTCGTGGTGATAGTCTATTCATGGGTCGTCGATCCAATCGGGTCCCAGATAAAGGATGAGATCGGCCTACTCACCGCATTATTCGCATACCTCATCTCATCGATAGTGGTGGATTTCATCCTCCCATTGACGCACAAAGATGGCTTCGAACAGGGCAAGGGTGCGAGGGTGTTCGCAGGCGTGATGAAAGGCGTAGGACTCGCATGGATAGGTATACCAGCCTCATTGTTCGCCCTGTTCATCGTTCTGGGGAACTTCATCGAGTACGATGGTCCCAATCCATATTCCTGGGTGATGGTGGCGCTCTTCGCGGGCATACTAGGGTCCATAACGGGGACGCGTTTCACCGCTCTGATAGTCGATCCAGAGGTGGAGAATGCTAAGAAGTCCGGGTTCAGAGCATACGACATTCCGCGAGGATCATACATCATCGAGGATGACAAATCTGATTCAGCCATGCAGCTGTTCTCAGAACTGATATCCCTGCCGCTCAGACCAGACGCCGATATCCCTGAAAAGGAGAATTCCGCATCAGCGACGCTGGAATACTTGATCCCGAGGGGGATCATAGTGACGAGGGAGTTCCCGGACAACATCAGGGAGAGGTTCAACATCCAGGTGACTCCGATAATCTGGCTCACTGAGACGACAGGAGAGCGGAGGATAGCACCCACAAGCTTGGCGGTGCTGACGGATACACTCATCAGGTTCATGGAAAGCAATCCGAACAGCATCATACTCATCGAGGGGATCGAGTATCTTGTGACATTCAACGAATTCAAGAAAGTGCTCAAGTACATGGACTCCCTCAATGAAACGACCTGGATATCCAAAGCCCGGACAATCATGGCATTGAATCCCAGAGCGTTCGATGATAAGGAGCTAGCCATGATCGAGAGGGATCGCAAGGTGATCAAGGGCGACGAGGGCGTCGAGGAGCTCAAAAGGCAGTCAAAGGTCACTTCATCGTGATGGCCATGATGTACAAAACAGCACATTTTTGCAGAATCGGATGCTGAGAAGAGATTTATAGCTTGACGATTTTATCAGGCACAGTCAGTATGACTCGTCGGGCCTCTTGAGGTTCCGTCGATCAGTAGCCTCTTGAAATAGACTATGGGGGAAGAGAACAGTGAGGGAATTGTGCAAAAGACTTGTTGCGCTAGCGGCGGTCACGATGCTAGCAGTGATGGTTGTTCCGGCCACGATGTCGGCCGGAGATGAGGAAACAGATTGGACTTTTATGGTATACCTTGACGCGGACAACAACCTGGAAACCTACGGCATCATGAACTTAGAATGGCTTGAGACCGTTGGCTCAGATGAGAATGTCAACTTCGTGGTTCTCCTAGATACCTACGGCGAACCTGCAGACCTTCTCTACGTTAAGGAAGGCACATCCGATTCCGTAGGCGAGGTATATGGATATCCAAAGGAAGTCGACATGTCCGACCCAGTGGTTCTCGAAGAGTTCATCGTGAACACCTGCAAAGACTACCCAGCTGAAAAGTACGCACTCATACTCTGGGATCATGGAGGAGGATGGCGCGGATTGTGCTGGGACGACACTACAGGAGAGGACGCGTGCATCACGATGGTCGAATTGAGAGACGCACTCCTTGACGCCAAAGAAGAGACTGGAATCGTGCTAGATGTTGTGGGCTTCGACCTGTGCCTCATGGCCATGCCCGAAGTCGCATATCAGGTCAGGGACTGCGCAGATTACGTTGTCTTCAGCGAGGAGACAGTGCCCGGAGCGGGCTTCCCATATGACGCCATCGCCAGGGACCTCGTCGCAGATGAGACCATGGATGGAAAAGGACTGTCAGAGGTCATCGTCAATGACTACGGAGAATACTACTCTTCCATAGCAGGATATGTCGACGTGACGATGAGTGCCTGGGATATGGAGTATATGGACGACCTCTTCGATGCGGTAGATGATCTGGGAGCCGAATTGCATGAGTCTCTTATAGCATACATGAACAATATCCAGCAGGACCTGATTCGTGCACAGGAGTACTACTACCCATATAACGTCGATCTGAAGGGATTCGCCATGAACTTGCTCGCGGATGACTACATCGACAACGATGATTTGAAGGATGCAGCTGAGAGAGTTATAGAAGCCGTTGAAGGCGGCGTGTTTGCAATCTACAACAGCCTCCATAACTACAAGTCCTATGGCATTGCCATCTATGCTCCGTCCACGAACGACGGCATGCATAGCATCAAAGACGACTACGTAGACGTGCCATTCGCACAGGACACAAGCTGGTACGAGTTCGCCTTGGCATTCTCCAGCTGGGAAGGGCGGACATGGGGCCTAGACAGGTGAGAAACTCACGTGAACCAGGCAGTTTTCGAGAAACCCCTTGAAAAACCCATTTTCCCGTTTTATCATATTCGAATGCCAATGTCAGGCTTTCTTGTACGAACCGAGAACTTTCACAAATGCACCGGTCTTGAGCAGACCGCCTATGGCTGCGTGGCAGTCGGGATCCTCCACTCCGCCCTCGATATCTGCGAAGAATACGTAGACCCAAGGCTTGTTCCTCCTCGGTCTGGACTCCAACTTGGATAGATTGACACCCCTGGATGCGAACTCACCGAGGCAGTTGTACAATGCTCCGGGAGCGTTCTTGGTCGCGAAGACTATCGAAGTCTTGTCGGCATTCTCAATCGTGCCCGGATTCTTCTCCATCACGAAGAACCTGGTCACATTGGTGTCTTCGTTCTGAATGTCCTCCCTGAGGATTTCCAAACCGTACAGTGACGCGGCCCTCTTGCTTGCGATGGCCGCAAGGTCGATGCGCTTGGATTCGGCAACTATCTTGGCGCTACCAGCGGTATCGTATGATGCGATTGTCCGCCACTCAACATGCCTCTGAAGGAACTTCCTGCACTGGCCGAGGGCCTGCGGATGACTGAGCACCTCTTTGATAGTCTCCTCTGTTGCTCCCTTTGCGACCATCAGACAATGCTTGACAGGGACGATGAGCTCACCAGATATCCCCAGATCGTGGTCCAGAAGGAGGTCGTTGACCTGGGTGACACTTCCCTCTATCGAGTTTTCGACGGGGACAACTGCATGGGTGACCTCGTCTCGTTCTACCGCCTCGAAGACGGACTGGAAATCGAGATAGGGTTTGGTATTGACCGCCGCTCCGAAGTATTTCACACATGCGTCTTCGGAGTAGGCGCCCTGTTCACCCTGGAATGCGACGATGACGTTCTCATTCACGAATACCACCAGTCTCGTACAAATCACATCATATTTCTACCCTTCCAAAGTGACATGGAGAGTACCATCAAAGGCATTGTACAGATGTGTCCGGCAGCGAGGCGCGACTGGCCAGAATGGTGCCAGGAAAAGTTTATATCAATCGAGGCCATGCAGATGATTGTCACGCTCAAGAAGAGTGTGACCTCACTGATGACATGGAGGCAAGGAATGGCACAAGAGAGTAAGATTCAACTTATTCTGCCCTTGGGGCTGCTTATCCTAGCCTAGATGCTGCAGTGTAGGATTTTTTGGAGAGTGTTTTGATGCCCACACAAGCTCCGAGTGAGAATGCTAAACAAGAAGAGAACATCGCGTTCAAGGTCCCTGACAAAGGGGTCTTCGTCAGTGAATACAATGAGCAGATCTTTCGGGCGACCAGGATGCCAGAGACTGTGAAGATCCTGGATACGACCCTGAGGGACGGCGAGCAGACGCCCAATGTGGCACTCTCGATCGACGACAAGCTAAAAATCGCACAGGCGTTGGACGAGCTTGGAGTGGATATAATCGAAGCCGGTTTCCCTGTCAACTCAGAGGGCGAGGCCGAGGCTGTGAAGAGGATCGCTGCGGCAGGGCTCAAGAGCGAGATCTGCGGACTTTGTCGCGCTAGCAAACCAGATATAGATGCCGCATTGGCTTGCGATGTTGATTCGATCCATATATTCCTGGCGACCTCAAAAGTACACCTGGAGAAGAAGCTCAAGATATCCAGGGAGGAGGCTGTTGAAAAGGCAGTGACCGCCGTGCAATACGGAAAGGATCACGGGTTCATAGTCGAGTTCAGCTGCGAGGACGGCACGAGGACCGACCTCGGATTCCTCAACACCGTGCATAAGGCGATTGAGGAGGCAGGTGTCGACAGGATCGACATACCAGATACCGTCGGTGTCATGACACCGCAGGCGATGATGCAGTTCGTCTCGGAGATCAAGAAGACGACGAAGGTACCTCTCGCAGTGCACTGCCATGATGATTTCGGACTCTCGGTCGCCAACTCCTTGGCGGGCATACTAGGGGGCGCGGAAGAAGTCCATTGCACGATAAATGGCCTTGGAGAGCGCGCGGGAAATGCCGCCCTCGAAGAGGTCGTGATGGGGCTCCAAGCGTTCTACGGGATAAAGACCCGGATCAATACGAGGAAGATGGCTTTCGTGTCGAGACTCGTGTCACAGCTCACTGGGATAGCTGTCCAACCGAACAAGGCCATCGTGGGCGAGAACGCGTTCTCGCACGAAGCGGGGATACATGTCCATGGGGTGCTGTGCGAGAGCTCGACTTACGAACCAATGAGACCTGAGATCGTCGGCAAGGAGAGGGTGTTCGTAGTTGGCAAGCACTCAGGAGTACACGCGGTCCAGAACAAACTGAAGGAATACGGGCTCGACCTAACAGGGGACCAGCTCAAGGAAGTGGTCGCGAGGATAAAGAAGTACGCGGAGTCCGGGAAGAAGCTGGATGATGCGGAATTGCTCGCAGTCGCCTATGACGAGATAAGTGAGGAGAAGGAGCCAGTGATAAGGCTCGAGGAATTCACGGTCTTCACTGGACTGAACTTCACACCAACGGCCACGGTCGTTCTCAACATCGATGGAGATGTCAGGCGGGCGTCGGAGACCGGTGTGGGCCCGATAGATGCGAGCCTGAGCGCGATAAGGACTGCTGTATCGAAGAATATCGTGCTAAAGCAATATAGGCTCGAGGCGATAACCGGCGGGTCCAACGCGCTCTGTGAGGTCACAGTGAAGCTCGGAGATTGTGAGGATTCTCAACTTCTCGCACTAGGGAAGAGCGTCGGTTCGGACATAGTCACGACCAGTGTGGACGCCACCGTGGAAGCGTTGAACAGGCTCTGGATGCACAAGCTTGGCGCAAATGGCGACAAGGTCAAAAGGAAAGCTTACTGAAAGAGGGGGAGTGCGTGACATTGGGGAAGACCATTGCTGAGAAGATATTGTCGACGAAGGCTCAGAAGGACGTCCGCATAGGAGAGATCGTCGAAGCCGAGGTCGATTATGTGATGGTGAACGACATCACGGCTCCAGCGGCGTTCGATGAGTTCGAAGGCTTCTGCACGCCACCGCTGGATAAGAAGATGGTCCTGATCCCGGACCACTACGTTCCGAACAAGGACGTGGCATCTGCGATCCAGGCGAAGAAGATGAGGGATTTCGCATCCAAGTACAGGATACGCAACTACTTCGAGATAGGGTCCGGCGGCGTCTGCCACCAGCTGATGATCGAGAAGGGGTTCGTCGCGCCTGGGAGGCTGATAGTCGGAGCCGATTCACATACATGCTCATACGGGGCGATGGGCGCGTTCGCCGCAGGGATCGGAAGCACTGAGGCCGCGACGGTGTTCGCGAGAGGCGTCCTCTGGTTCAAAGTACCAGAATCGATGAAGTTCGAGGTAAACGGACAGCTTGGAAGACACGTGTCTGGAAAGGACATAATACTCACGATCATAGGAGACATAGGGGTCGAAGGTGCACTCTACCAGTCTATGGAAGTCGTCGGTGACACCATCTCCGCATTGCCCGTCTCTGAAAGGGTGACGATATCCAACATGGGCATAGAAGCGGGAGCAAAAGCCTGCATAATACCGCCGGACGCGAAGGTGGATGACTACCTGAAGGGCCGTGTCAGAGGCACCTATGATAAGGTATATGCGGACAAGGATGCCGAGTATTCGGACATCAGGAAGTACGATGCGAAGGACATTGTCCCAGTGGTCGCGAAGCCGTTCCTGCCGAGCAATGTGGCACCCGCAAGCGAGGTCGGAGTAACCATCGACCAAGCGTATCTAGGCTCATGCACGAACGGAAGGATAGAGGATCTCAGAGTCGCCGCAGCGATACTGAAAGGGAAGAAGGTACATGAAGGGGTCAGGATGATCGTAGTGCCTGCGAGCAAGGATGTCTTCGACAAAGCGATGGAGGAAGGACTGTTCAAGATATTCTCCGACGCTGGTGCGTTCATATCCGGTCCCACATGCGGCGCATGTCTTGGAGGTTACATGGGCGTGCTCGCTCCAGGCGAAAGATGCGTCAGCACGACGAACAGGAACTTCATTGGAAGAATGGGACACAAGGAATCCGAGGTCTACCTTGCGGGTCCCGCAGTCGTCGCAGCGAGCGCAGTTGCGGGGAGAATAGTCGATCCGTCGGAGGTGACTGGATGAAATCACACTTCGACGGGAAGGCGTGGGTGTTCGGGGACAATGTGGATACCGACCAGATCATACCAGCAGAGTATCTCGTCACGATGAACAGCGCAGAGCTTGCCAAGCACGCGTTCGTGAAGGTGATGCCAGAATTCCCTGTCAACGTGAAGGAAGGCGATGTGATAGTCGCCGGAAGGAACTTCGGATGCGGCTCGAGCCGAGAGCATGCACCCAGGGCATTGATGGGAGCAGGAGTGTCCTGCGTCATCGCGGAATCGTTTGCTAGGATATTCTTCAGAAACGCGATCAACATAGGGTTACCAGTCATCGAGGCAACGCTGGAGGTCGACCAGGGAGACGATGTCGAGGTGGATGTATCGAAGGGTGTCGTCAGGAACAACAGCTCCGGAAAGGAGATCACGTTCGCCAGCTATCCGCCTTTCGTGATGATGCTCATGGAGAAAGGGGGTCTAGTACCCTACACCAAGGAGAGATTGGGTTGCACAAGATCGGAGTGATCCCAGGAGATGGGATAGGACCAGAGGTGGTCAGGGAAGCGCGCAAGGTCCTGGATGTCATCTGCGAAAGAAAAGGAATCCAGCTAGATTTCGAAGAGTTTCCACTGGGCGCAGCGCACTACATGAAGACGGGAGAGGTGCTCTCAGACGAAACCATATCAAGATTGGAGGAGAAGGAGTCCATCTTGCTCGGCGCGATGGGTGATCCCCGGGTCAAACCAGGAGTGCTCGAGAAGGGCGTCCTGCTCCGCCTCAGGTTCCACTTCGACCAGTATGTCAACCTCAGACCGGTGAAGCTGTTCCAGGGAGTGCCTGCCGCATTGGCTGGCGATAGGAAAATAGATATGTACTTCATCCGAGAGAACACGGAGGATTTCTATGTCGGCCTGGGCAGCCGGGTCAAGACGGGATCTTCGAGAGAGCAGCTCAAACTCATCAGAAAGACCTATGAGGTGAAATTCGACATAGGAATAGACCTCAAAGACACAGACGAGCTTGCATATCAGATAGGAATCATCACAAGGCAAGGTGCCAGGCGCGTGATCGACTACGCGTTCGATCTCGCAAAGAAGAAGGGTGCCGACCTCGTGACCTCCGTCGATAAGGCGAATGTCCTCACAGAAGTCTACGGGCTCTGGCGAGAAGAGGTGGAGAAAGCATCGAGCAGCTACGGGATAGAGAAGGAGTTCCAGTATGTCGATGCGGTGGCACTGCACATGGTCAGGAACCCAGAGAGGTTCAAGGTCCTGGTCACGCCCAACCTGTTCGGAGACATACTGACGGATCTGGGGGCAGCGCTGCAGGGAGGTCTCGGATTTGCGCCATCGGGGAATATCAACCCGAGCGGTGTTAGTATGTTCGAGCCAGTCCACGGTTCGGCTCCAGATATCGCGGGAAAGGATCTAGCCAACCCGGTCGGAGCAATCCTCTCATCGGCCCTTATGTTGGACACTCTAGGATACAAGGATGCTGCTCATGAGATGGAATCAGCGGTCATGAGCGTCTTGAGCGATGGAAAGCACATGACTGCGGATGTGGGTGGCAAGATGTCGACCACAGCCATGGGAGATGCGGTCCTCAACGTGCTGAAGAGCCAGTAACCGATATCCCCAAAGGAATGAACAGGGGAGCAAACGGAATCATCACGTTGGACCTGCCAGCTCATCCAACATCGATATCACTCTGGCGTACAACTCTGCGTAGAGTGCTTTGTAACCATTATCGATCCTATCGTCGAGAAGCCATGTGCGGATAACTCCAAGCCTCATCTTGACGTGATTGCAATCCCTCAGAGAATAGGCCATATTCATTTCCAGGATCGCCGCCTGGTAATGGGCCTCCTCGACTCGGACTGGATCATTGAGGATAGAATCCCTGTCGAGCTGGATACCAAATCTCTTGAGCCCTTCGATCTCGACCATCTCGTGTACAACAAGGAGTGGGAACTTGATGATCACGTCCAGGGTCATGTCAGCCATATACGGATAGGCGGCGAAATATCGCATAACATCGCTCGCGGTCGTGTTGCATTCCTGCCCGTTTGCAGACATCAACTCTTTAGCTCGAGCGACTGCGGCCTCTACTTCCGCAATGTCAACCAGACATATCCCCCCACGGTACCTAGAAGGAGAGAATCTGTCAAATACTCTTCCACCGACATCCACTTGCGTCCCCGTCACGCATAAGTACGTATGTCTCGGAGCTTTTCTGAGCATAGTTATAAGTAATCATGAACCGATTTGAAGTAAAAAGGGCAGATGAGGGGAGATGGGATGCCACAGCAGGTAACGCCAATTTCGAAGGCCAAGACGGAAGAGATCGGAGAGTTCCTCACGAACAATGTATCGAGAGCGGTAGTCTACACACTGTTGCACAAACAGCCGCTCACGCGCAGGGAAATCGAGAGGAGTCCACTCACGGATTCTATGAGGAGGATATCCCTCAGCGCTCAGACCCGGTCTCTGAAGGACAAATCCAATGTGCAGATGAGGACTTTGCTCGCCAAGGGCGTGAACTGCGGAGTGCTGATACCTATCACCTCGAAACGCCAGAATTACTACTTCCTCAACTCGGATCTCAAGATAGACCCCGCTCCGATAAGGGAGAACGTCGATGACGAAGAGAGTGTCGCGCTCACTGCACACCTGGACCGGACAGTAACCCACACTCCAGGCCATGCGGTGCTGCCTGCATGGGGCACAGCTGCCGACCATACGATTCTGCCGGTCCCATACATCGACTCGCCTAAATCGTTCACGCTTTGGATGAGTTGGTTGATAACCCCGACGAGGAGGAAGATACTCAACTACATCAACCAGCAGGGAGCAGTGACTCGCCCGAAACTCCGGACGGACTTGGGGTTCTGGGCAGACAGGATAGTCGCGAAGGAGGGCATTCCATCAGGTGTGCTAGAAGTCATCGACGGCAAGATAAGGTACCAATTCTCGACATTCTCGTTCTCCAAGTTGAAGGTCAAGAAGGAGGACGAGCCTAGCAAGAGGAAATCATGGACCAACTTTCCACCGTCATTCTGGATGACACGATCCTACGAGCCACTCAAGTGCATAATGGGCGCGTCCAGATACTTCACCGACACCGTGAAGCCGAATGCGACGCCCGTGATGGTTCTGGAGGAGCTACAGAAGCAGAACCCCACGATTGTCGAGAAGAACAGAAAGGAGTTTCTTGAGGTCAACTTCCTGGAAAGGATGAGCTTCTACGCGATTTATCACTCCTCGGGAGATCCTGCGACTAAGATGTCGGTTGATTCGCTAATGCCTGAGAAGGTCACTTTCAACTCCCCGGAACACCCGCTCCTCTGGGCGTCTAAGACAGATGAAGAGCACGCAAGCGCGAGGCTCGACTTCAGGGAGGAGGCAGCGAAGATGCTTCAATCTATGAGAACAAAGGAGGATCAGATCAACTTCCTCGAGAACATGCTCAGGAGCATTGCGATGGAGCGAATAGGGGCTAGATTAGAAGAACATGAGAAGGTGCTTTCAAATGACCTTGACAAGCTCAGGATGGAGTCGTTCGGTCTTGGTTCTGAATCGATAAGCGCGATGGCTAATCTCGAGACTGAAAGAGAGGGAGTAGCCAGTGAGAAGATGTACTTCGAGAAGTTCATGAACATCTTGATCCCGGGTTCGATAAAGAAGGTGAAGAGCCCAGAATCAGAGAGTATTGAGAAGGCGGATGAAACGCCCCCTGAAGAAGGATCCTGATCGAAGACCACTCGCAATAGCTCGAAGCAAACCATTTTCACAAGTTTTCATCGATATTTCTGTCGAGTCCTTGGAAAATCAGAGCATTAGTAGCGAATAGAGACGCGCCTTGTTGCATCGTACGAAGGTGAGGCAGACATCACTTATGTGTTGCATCAACCTTTAAGCGAGATTCTTGTCAAACCTGGCCATATTCACGAAGAATATTTCTGGGTGCGATACATTACCTCACCACAGACAGACATATAAGCACGTATAAGTTTGCATAAGTATGCACTAATACATCACTTATGAGTGTGAGATGATGGAACTAACCGATAGAGAACGACATATTGTAGAAATCCTTAGAAAAGGCATCAATTCTCCAACCCTCCTCGCCAGAGAGCTCGGAATCACTCAATCAGGAGCTACCCAGGCCCTCCAGAAGTTGGAGAAGAAGAATGTCGTGGAGAGGAACAAGATTGGCAGGAATGCCATGTACCGCCTCATCATAGAAGAGAAGGTTGAGCCAGTCGAGGATTCCGATGAGGATTTGGAATTGATCAGAGAATCATATCATGCGTTATCGAAGGTATGGTCACATGTCCTCAGACTCGATCTGACCCACGATGAATTGGCCAAGGTCAGGGATGCGAGGAACCACCTGGAGGAAATCCTAGTCAGAAGAGGAAAGAGCCTAGACTAAGAATCATTGAGTAAAGACGCTCCATCTGGGTACCGGATGGTTCATCGGAGTGCTTGCTCAGCCTTCCGCAGGTTGTCGACGGTGAACGCCATCTCCGTCATGCCGTCATCCTTTCCCAGGATGTAAATGGAATCTACGTTGACCATCGCTCTTGCGAGCTTTCTAGCGGTTCTTCCGAGTTCGCCAGGGCGATCAGATATCCTTATGGATAGGACCTCCCTGAGATCGTAGCTTATGCCAGACCTTTCCAGCGCAGAACTTGCCGTGGTCTCATCGTCGGTTACGACACGTATGATCGGTTTTTGACCACTGCGTTCGCTGGATATCGCCTTGATGTTGACGCCATTGTTGCCGAAGATCTCACAGACCTTAGCCAGCTCACCAGGTTTATCCTGGACGTAGACATCGAATTCCTTCAAAGTTCCAATCCTCAGCACCTTATGATTCGCCATGGTAAAATGTGTATCGGCGAACGGGCTAGGCAGAGGGATCACGCACCTTTAGGCAGGCGAACCCACCGCTTGACCCACCAGTATGCAAGATAGGTGGCGTTGATGGTGCACAGAAATAGAACCGTGATATACCACATGAGAGTATTGGCATCCATTCCAGCTATCGAGCCTATCACGGTGGCAATAGTATTGGGGACCAGGACGGCGGTACCCAGGATCGTCAACCAAGTCATTGTCAATGCCATGCGATTGTTCAGGGTCTGAAGCTGGTTGTTGTATAGTGCCTGCAGAACCTCAAGCCCCGAAGCGAGCACCTCGGACATGTGCTCACTGAGGGATATCTGTCGATTGACATCCTCGACGAGGAGGCCTACCTTCGCCAAGACCTTGGGATTGTCCGTTACGAGTTCCGCATCGCCATATCTGAGCGAATGCAGCACATCCATCGTCCTCCACAGACTGTTCAGGTAAGTTATCAGGGCGTGCTTGAGCTCGTAGATTTTGCGCCCTATCTCCATCCTGGGTGTCTCCGGGTCGAGGAGCAGTTCACTCATGTCATCCGCCTGTTCCTCAATCTCCCGCAGATGTTCGAAATTGTGAGAGTTGTTCTCGTCGAGTATCCTGACGAGCATCATGGTCAATCGATCCTGCTGGCCCATGCGCTCCGGCAGCTTCCGCAAGAACGCATCGGCGTAACGAGAGAACAAGATCAGCCGCTCTATGTCTCGGCTGTGGATGGTGACGATAAGATCTTTCCTGATGAGTATGAGCAGAGGGAATATACAGACATCCAGCTTGGACACCTTAACGGCGGGGACCATGATCCCCATTTCGGTATCCCTGTCTTCGAACGCAGAGTGATACCCTTTGAGCAGGGTGGGGACCATCGAATCGCTGAACCCGAATTTCACCGCCACTTCAGCAGCATCCTTTCCAAGGTCGTCCACCATGAAATTGACCCAACCCAAACTGGCAGTCTTCAGGGATGATATGAATTCTGAAGGTTTGTCTCCGAATATCTTCGTTGGTTTCCCATCATGTGGAAGCGCGACACAGACGGCTCTGTGAACTCGGGCATTCAATCCGTTTGTGGAACTTGCGTCCTGTGTGGACGGCACCACCACAGGGGGTGCTGCACTTGAATCACCGCTCGGATCCACGCGAACTACTCTCCTGCTAGGGGAAGGCGCCACGAATACCGTATGGACTAACAGACATGTATATTTCGCTAGGGACCCAACAAGTCGCCATAGACAAATGAATCATTTTAATACCCAGCTAGTCATTTCAACGCCGATTACCATGAGGGTACTCCTCATTCACGCAGACAGCTTCCAATACGGAGTCAAGGACCCGACGAAGATGGCCGAGAAACTAGCCGAAGGTCAGCCCAAAGGACATTCCTTCGATGAGCCATTGGTGGTCTTCGCCACGGTCGAGTCCTCGGATGACAATGCTGAAGCGATAGCATCGGTCGCCGCTGACGATATTGCCGAGGTGTTCGGAAAAGTCGAAGCCAGGAGCGTGGTGCTCTATCCATACGCACATCTGAGTTCCGATCTCGCGGCTCCAGACAAGGCGATCGAAGTGCTGAAAGCCACCGAGGCGGCCGTAGCCAAAAAGGGGATCGATGTCCATAGGTCGCCTTTCGGATGGTACAAATCATTCAAGATCAGCTGCAAGGGACACCCGATGTCCGAGCTTTCGAGAGAGTTCACAGGAGAGGTAAAAGCCACACGAAAGGAGATCGTGGAGAAGATCAGGAGCGAGTTCCTCATCCTCACGCCTGAAGGAGAGGAGCACCGGATCGATTTCGAGAACATCGAATCTGCCCATATACTCGACAAGTACCCCTCACTGAAGACTTTTATAATATCTGAGGAGGTCGGCCGGACAAAAGGCGTTGAGCCCCCATCAATCAAAGCGATGCAGAGATTGGAGCTCGTGGACTATGAGGAGGCGAGTGATCGAGGGCATTTCAGGATGTACCCGAAAGGGCGCCTCATATTCAGTTTGCTCGAGAGCTGGGCTGAGCAGATAGCTCTCGACAAGGTAGGCGCCATGCAGATCGATACGCCCATCCTATACGATTGGTCGATGCCCGACATCCGGAGCCAAGGGATGTCGTTCCATGAGCGGCATTACACGCTAAAGACTGATGAGAAGAGAGAGTTCGTACTCAGATTCGCCGGCGACTTCGGATTGTTCAGGATGATGAAGGGGGCGACTGTTAGCTACAAGAACCTCCCCCTGAGGATATACGAGTTCTCGAAGAGCTTCCGGCTGGAACAGAGAGGTGAGCTTACCGGGCTGAAGCGCCTGAGAGCGTTCCACATGCCAGATATCCATTGTTTCGTCAAGGACATCGACGAGGGTT
The DNA here is from genome assembly GCA_014859835.1 of Thermoplasmata archaeon. Classification (GTDB taxonomy): domain Archaea; phylum Thermoplasmatota; class Thermoplasmata; order UBA10834; family UBA10834; genus UBA9653. The sequence goes on from JACZKW010000057.1 coordinate 20,872, forward strand.
GGAAGGAGTACATGCTCCTGTATAGGAACTACGCCGACCTCGCGGACGGGACAGGTGTCGAATACGCGGTGGCGTTCCGTGTGGTAAAGGAGTTCTACGACAAGTACAAGAATCACATAATCGAACTGCTGAAGTATTCGAAGAAACCCGCCTTAATCGAAGTGCTCTCAGAGATGAAGCACTATTGGGCGGTCAAACACGAATTCCAGGGGATCGATTCCGTCGGAGGGGCCGTTCAGCTCAGCACGGTCCAATTGGACGTCGCAGATGCGGAGAGATACGGGATCGTGTACACCGATGCCGAGGGCAAGAAGAAGGGGTGCATCATATGCCATTCATCCATCGGCTCCATCGAGAGGTGGATATACGTGCTGCTCGAGGAGGCGCTCAAACACGAGAAACCGAGCCTACCATTCTGGCTCTCCCCGACCCAGGTGAGAATCCTGCCCGTTGGCCAGGAGTTCGTTGAGGACTGCGAGAAGTTTGCCGAATCCATCCCTGGAAGAGTGGATATCGACGATACGGACGATAAGGTCGGCAAGAAGATCAGGAACGCCGAGAGGGAGTGGATCCCTATCATAATCGTGCTCGGAGAGAAGGAGCGCGCATCAGAGAAGATACCAGTCAGATTCCGATCCGGCGAGATGAAGGAGATGACGAAAGAGGAACTCGCGGAGGAGATCGAGAGATTATCTGGCAGCTACCCGAAAGCCAGGCTGCCACTTCCCAGGATGCTGTCCAAGAGGCCTGTGTTCCGGGGCTGACCACGCCTCACTTGTTGTCCTCATCACCCCAGATGATCTTGTGCAGTTGGGGCATGACGCGTGCGTCAAGACGGTCCTCGAGCACAATCTCCGCCAACCATTTGAGGTCCGTCCCTCCGACCGGGGTGATTATGATCTCGCACTTGGGGGAGTGCTTCCGGATGACATCCTTGGCGTAGGCATAATCGGCCTCGTCGGAGATGATGAACTTCAGCTGATCCAAAGGACCGAGCATCTCGATGTTCGAGAACAACATCTTATCCGATTCACCAGACGAAGGCCCCTTGATATCCATGCTGATGGTCAGATTCTCGACACATGGGAGGTCGTCCAACGGCATAGCGCCGTTTGTCTCGAGCACCAAGTGATAACCCTTGCTCAAGAGCGCCTCCACGAGCCGGATCGATTCATTCTGGGCCAAGGGTTCACCGCCCGTGAGGCAGACGTGCGATGTCCTGTTCTTCGCCACATCGTCTAGTATCGATTCTATGGTCATCTCCTCGCCTTTGTCGAAAGCCTGCGGCGTATCGCAGTAGGTGCATCTGAGGGGGCAGCCGGACGTCCTTATGAAAGTCGTCGGCGCGCCCATGGTTATTCCCTCGCCCTGTATCGACCTGAATATCGAGTATACTTTCATTCGATCACCTCGTACTCCAACGGATCCTTCAAGCCAGCTTCTGAGAACCCCTGTAGCCTAAGAGTGCAGGAATCGCATCTGCCGCATGCCATCTCGTTCCCTTTGTAGCAGCTCCAAGTCAGTTCCAGCGGTACACCGAGTTGCGATGCGGTCCGCACGATATCTCCTTTCGACATCTTGATTATCGGCGCTTCGATCCTTATGCCACGACCAGCCCTTCCGACCTTCGTGCCAACATCGAGCATTCTCTGGAACGATTCGATGAACTCAGGGGTGCAATCAGGATATCCACTGTAGTCGACCGCGTTTGCCGCGATGAATACGGATTCTGCACCCATGCTCTCAGCTATGGACGCGCCTATGCTGAGGAATATGATGTTCCTGGCGGGGACGTATGTGTTTGGGATGCCTTCGGCCATCTCGTTGTGAGTCCTGCCTTCCGGCACCCTCTCGTTGGAATCAGTGAGGGAGCTGAACAGGAACTCTCCGATAGGGAGGCGGATGATCAGATGATCAGAACATCCAAGATGGGACGCGACTTTTCGAGCGCTCTCGAGCTCTCGAGCGTGCCTCTGACCATAATCGAAGGTCAACGCAATCACATCATGACCTTTGCTTCTGGCCATCGCAAGGACCGTGGAGGAGTCGAGTCCTCCAGAAAGCAAGACGACCGATTTCGTCATCTTTCATCACCGCCAGATTCACAAATCGAGGCCGGTCCAGACACCTTGACCCCTGCCCTCATCCACTCCGAGCTCCACACGTTTGACATTCGCAGGGAACTTCACCTTGCTCAACAAGTCCCTGAGGACGTATTCAGCCAACCCTTCGGCGGATGCCACCTCCATGTCTAAGAGGGCGCAGTCGACCTTCGGAAAACTGTAGTGCTTCCCATGGGAAGTGTATCTCACGGTCTCACCCGATATCTCGACCGAGGGGTCCTTCATCGGAATCAGTATCTTGTGGTCGAGCTCATCGGCCACGCCCCTCAAGAAACCCTTCAGACTTATGAAATCCACAATGACGCCTCCGGTCCCTACATCTCCGAAGACTGCTGCGTTTATGGCATAATCGTGTCCGTGCAGGCGGCCGCACTTCTGGTGCCCTGGAATGATATGAGTCGCGGAGAACGTAATCTTCGAACTCCAACCATTGATCTCAAGCCTCATCGTGACGGGATAGCTCAGGGAGCATTATATAAGTTTCAGGCCTGCAGCCAGCATCACCGCGTCCGAGAAGTCGGATTTCGCCCGGGAAGTGTCGACGAAGATCGCCCCGATATTGACGATGGGTGCGCCGAAGGCCTCACAGCCGCCTACGAGGTGCAGGGCCCGGAATATGAGATTGCCCGAGATTCCATCGGGGGCCACTATGATATCACGCTCTTCTAGAGCCTCCTCCAACAGTATCGCATAATGCTCGGCGTCGACCCCTTCCACTCTAAGAGCCTCGACCAGTTCCTCGCCTTCCGTGATGCTTCTCTCGATTTCATCTCCCCGGTGCACGTCGTCCATGCGCCCCTTGGACAGAACACCGACCGAAAGGGACCAGCCGATACGGGAGAAATACTCAAGGGTGGCTCGAATCAGAGATATTTTCAAAAAAGCGTTCTTTCCTTCATCTATTCCGACAGGTGTGAGCATAAAAGTGCGACCATCCAGAGTGCGCATTATCGCCGTCCGCATGATCTCAGACAGGTCGAATGAGGATTTCAGTTCCGATAGCAAAGGAGACGAAGGAAGAGTACCTCGAACTGCGGCATCGATGGCGTCCGACGAAAGTGCGTGGACCAGTTCCTCCGGCGAGTCGAACCGCACAAGTTCGATGGGACATGCCTTCGATGCGAGACGCTCCCTTGTTGATTCGAATAGTCCCTTGGAGGCTCCGATCCCTATTAGGGCATGGGATTCGCATCCCCGCCTGAGAAGGGCATCGATATCTATCAGGAGCAGCACCAACCATTCAGAATTCGTCGTCGGTCATCTGGTCGAAGACATAGTTATCCCACTCCCGTACTCCAAGGACGATCTCGAGCTCCTGAGGAGTCAGTAGTGGCTTGTCGTACATGGCGACATCGTCGATCGCGATCCTCGGACAGGCGGTGGACACATATGCGTCGAAGCCCAGCGATTTCAGCTTATCCGGGTCGAACTTGTCCATCATGATGAGAACAGCGTCCCGTTTCTTCCACCGTAGGAGCTTTCGAAGCTCGCGTGCCCGCCTGAGCCGACGCTGTCCGATCTTCTCTCCGATGATGATCCCGAACGTACGCGCCCGTTGAGCCTTCTCGATGACCGCGTGCCTCTGCCTCAGCATCCTGTCCTTTATCTGGTCTATCTCTTGAGGCTCCTCAAGGTTGGGGTCCAGGACCACCACTTTCTTGCCCGTAGCCAGATGTACACCCAGCGCGTGGAATGTCCCCGATCCGATCAGGATATAGCTGTTCACATCATTTCCGATGGACATCGCGGAGGTATAGTTGCACCCAAGCACCTCACCTGCATGTGAGATCCTTGTATCGCCTTCGCCCAGTTTGATCTTCAGGCCCAGACTCTCCAGACCTTCTATTACGGGTTCGAGGTCCATAAGATGAGGAGTCGTCGCAAGAACGCCGACTGGCTCGGTGAGCATGTCCACTGATTTCTTGAGCTGGTCTATCAACGGGACATTGGACCTCGCAGGGACGAATATGACTGGTTTCGCGAACCTGATGGAAGGGATGGAGGAATGCCCCACGTTGATTACGGCATCGACCAGGTCGAATAGTGAGCTAGGCACGTCGCAGGCTCCGAAACAGGGCTCAGCCACCACCACGACCTCGGCGCCCGACTTGTTCTCGATGTCCTCGGCATATTGATACGCTCTCCGTTTCAGCCCGTCGGGCACCTGCAGAGCTACGACTCTAGCCTTCAGCCTCTTTATCTCGGATATCGCGCTGGCGAGGTCAACATCGTACAAACATCCTCACCCCATTATTGACACATATCTGTGCATAGATCAAATCACTCGGACCGATGCGCATTTAGGGATACAGAGACCAACGGTAAAAACATTGTGCGAAATTGGCATGGTTCGGATCACTTGGCCGCGCCCGGACCCTTCTCCACATCCAGATAGCAGGGTGTAGGCAATTTGATGGCTGCCCTCTTCAGCGCGAGCTTCGCGGTGACGAAGTGGTTCGCAGTCGTCTCGAGCGTGATGATCTTCTGGTCAGGTTGTATCCTTGCTGCGGTCCCTATGGGCTTCCCGAAGGCTGCTCTCATTCCTTCGGAGATACGGTCCGCTCCCGCACCAGTCGCAATCTTGTTCTCCCTGAGCACCTGGTGAGGGTAGACTCGGATCTTGAGGTGATAGCCAGTCGTGCCGATCTTCTTCGATAACAACCTGTTGGCAGATATACGCGCCGCCTCGAGCGCTATATGCCGGATCTGGCACTGTTCCACAGCCTTGAGCGTTATCCTCACGGGATAGTCCGCCTTCACGCCGTGCTCGAACTGGGTAATCCTCGATGCTGGAACGCCGCCCATGTACTCTCTGCGGCAGTAGGCCTGCCCTTTTATCTCTCTGTACATGCTTGCTGGCTTGCGTGACATTCTAACACCTGGTTCGATTGTCCTATCAGGTCTGCGGGATAATGGTAATCATATTTAAACCTCACTGACAGTGGCCTCTAGATTTAGATGCGGTCCAAGGGTTCTGGCACACATGCGAATTGTCCGGATATGATTATCTAAGACTACCACCTTCCCAAGTAGGATATGGCCCGAAGGCACCTTAGCAGAAGTGATGCGAGAGACATAGCAGAAGAGCGAGTAGATCGACTCTTCGAACTCGCGGAGAAGGAGGGGGTCGCTGGAAACGACGAGAGAGCCAGAAGGTACGTGGGTCTGGCTCTGAAGATGAATGAGAGACACAAGGTCAGGGCCAGGCACAAGAGGAAATACTGCCCGGAGTGCCATGTGTATTTCACACCCCCAAGAAACGTCAGGGTGAGGACGAGGTCTGGCAATGTCGCGATGACCTGTCTCTCCTGCGGCAATGTCCTCAGATATCCGCTGAAGCCCAAGAAGGTCGAGGGAGCATGATACGATGAATAAGAAGACGATAAAGAACATCAAAGGAAGAGCTCAACCACTGGAGCCGTCGATCCACATCGGCAAGGAAGGGATAACGGAGAACATCGTGGCCGAGGTATCCAAACAGCTCAAGAAGCACAAGATCGTCAAGGTGCGATTACTGCAGAACATGGAGATGGATCGACGCGAGGCCGGCGTCCGGCTAGCCGAAGCCGCAGACGCGATCATGATCGAAGTGAGGGGAAGAACCGTGGTCCTCGCGAAGAAATGAGCCATGCCAGATGTCCTACGCTGCTCACACTTTATATACGAACTAGGTCATTGACAAATGACCTGAAGACGGGTGATATCGATGCTCGATGCCAGATTCATACGAGAAAACGAGGCGACAGTCAGACAATCGTTGAAGAACAGGTACTTCGATGAGTCTATACTGGAGCAGTTCCTCAGTCTTGACGGGAAATGGCGAGAACTCATCGAAGAGGGCAACGGCCTCAGACGCACAAGGAATGAAGTGTCCGAGCAGATACCGAAACTCGACAAAGAAGAAAAGGCGGGCAAGATAGCCGAGATGAAGACCATCGCCCAGCGCATAAAGGAGATCGAGGATGATGTGCGCAGGATGGAATCGGAACGAGACGATCTCCTGCTCAACATGCCTAACATGCCGGACCCTAGTGTCCCGGTTGGCAGGAACGCGGACGACAACCCCACGGTGAAGGAATGGGGGACCATACGCAAGTTCGATTTCAAGCCGCTGCCACATTGGGAGATCGGCGAGAATCTGGGGATCATAGATTTCGACCGTGGGGTCAAGATCACCGGCACAGGATTCTATGTGCTCAAGGGAGATGGAGCGCGGCTTGAACGCGCACTCATCAATTACATGCTGGATCTGCACCGAGATCAGGGATATGTCGAGATCTTCCCACCAGTCATAATCAACAGGAAGAGCTGCATAGGCACTGGTCAGCTTCCGAAGATGCAGGATGACATGTACTGGATAGAGAGGGATGATCTGTGGCTCAATCCGACCGCGGAAGTGCCCGTCACGAATCTTTACAGCGATGAGATACTCGAGGGCAAGGATCTGCCACTCAAGCATACAGCATATCTTCCGTCGTTCAGGAGAGAAGCTGGGAAGCACATCGAGACGAAGGGGATAGCGAGGGTCCACCAGTTCAACAAGGTGGAAATGGTGAAGTTCGTAGTCCCTGAGACATCTCCGCAGGAGCTCGAAGCCCTGCTCGCAGACGCTGAAGAGGTCGTTCAGGGACTGAAGCTCCCCTATAGGGTCAAACTGCTCTGCACAGGTGACACCGGATTCCATTCATCGAAGACCTATGACATCGAGACATTCGCTTCAGGAATGGATCAGTGGCTAGAGGTCTCGTCGTGCAGCGACTTCAAGGATTTCCAGGCGCGGAGAGCAATGATAAAATTCAGACGCGAGCCACATCTCAAGAGCGAGTTCGTCCACACGCTGAATGGGTCGGGCATAGCCCTTCCGAGGACGATGACATCCATCCTTGAGAACTATCAGAACAAGGACGGAACGGTCACGGTCCCCGATATCCTGCGACCATATATGAAGGGAACAGAAGTCATCGGATGACTGGATGGGCTCCAAGACATTGGGCGAAACCACACTATTTCTCGTCACTGAGAATCAACCATGATTGTCACGTATACCCCTTTTATACTCCTCGCGAGGACATATTCTACCATAACAAGGAGTGGATTAGTCAGATGATGAGAAAAGACGAGCGTTTCGCGCTCTTGGTCGGAAAGGCGTTCCTGCGAGAGATCCAGGCAGAGCATAGAGACAACGCCATAGCCTTCGGAAGGGCGTTCCTCCTAGCGCTGGGACACGCGGACCCAGAACCAAGCGAAGACAACGGGGCCCTAGCGAATCGATCCATCGGCGACGTCATGGCTACAGCATCGCACTGAAGACGTGAATCAGATGCCTGTGGGTTTGTGGCCCCCTCGTTTTAGTGTACGCTTGAGGATAGGTGGAGCCAACAGTGCAGTCGCCAGTCCCATGAACACGACGACCGAATAGACGTCCACTCCGATCAGACCCTTCGTGAGTCCGTAATATGCGATTATGAACGCTATCTCGAGCCTGGGGGTCATCCCGACACCGACCGATATAGCGTCCCATTTCTTCATTCCAGCATAATATGCAGGAATCGCACATCCGATTATCTTGGATGCGAACGCGACCGCTGTGAGGACGACGCTAAAAAGAATCATATCCCACATGGAACCAAGGTCGACGGCCGTGCCCAATGATACGAAGAACAGCGGGACCAATAGTGCCTCTAGATACTGCGTTCCTTTCCTGAACCCGTCCCTGAGAGCGGAGCCCGAGAAGGCTGTTCCAGCAACGAAGGCTCCGACGATCGCAGATATCTGAATGGCCTCTGCAATGAATGCATACATAAAGGCAATCGCAAGTACGAGTATGAACCCACTCATAGGCATCTTCCTTCGATAACCCGATATCTGTACATTGAAGACCAATTTCGCAAGGAACTTCGAACCGATCCATGCGCCCAATACGACGAATAGTACGGCAGCAACGACAAGGATGCTGATTCCAATCATATCGAACTCGCCCGAGCCAAGGCTCTTGGAAATGCCAAGGACAACCATGCCCAGAATATCGTCGACGACCGCTGCACCCACTATGGCATATGCCACCGGAGTTCCTATCAAGCCAAGCTCCGCAATCACGCTGGCCGTGACTGCAACACTGGTGGCGACGAGCGTGGCACCGATGAACACCGCCTCCACATCGTACCCGAAGAGCATAGCGGTGCCGAAACCGGCCACCCAAGGGACGACCACTCCACCCAATGCGATTATTATGGATTTCCGGGTGTATATCTCCTTGAGGTCGCATTCGAGTCCGATCATGAACAATAGAATGATAGCTCCCATCTCGGCGAGCATCATAATCGATTCAGGGAGCCCGGCGCCGTCCGCACCCCCGATGATGCTGAGTACACTTGGACCGATGACGACTCCGATCACTATGTAGCCGATCACCTTCGGCTGACCGAACCTGGTGAAGAGGAACGCTGCGACCAAGGCCACTGCTAGAAGGAAAGTGAGTTCGAACCAGACATCTTCAAGGAGTCTGTCTAGCAGAGAGTTTATGAACGCGTCCATCTGCGACCGCGTCTCACATTACCCGGTGGCATTTAAGCCTTACGCGGGACGCCCTACACGCCGTAGGCGCGACCTTTGACCAACCAGAGATCCACGAGGTTGCCCGTGTCCTTGACGAGGAATCCTGAAACATACTCCCTTGACACTCCCTCCAGATAGACCCCGAATTCAACGGCCCAATTGCCCCATGATCGACCCACCAACCTGCCCAATGCCGGAATGTTGGGAGCGATCGATACGACCATCGTGAGCCTGTTCTCCAAAGCGCTCGCAACCCCCAGGACCTTCAGCATCTTGGGCGTGCCTATCTCGAACAGTAGCTCGAACCGGACATACAGACCAGAGAAGAAGCTCGATGGAAATTGAGGATATGCGATGGGATTGCTCGCCCTCCCAAGGTTCACAACGAATGTCGCGAAGGTATGGATGAGCCATCGAAGCACATCCACGATCGCGTCTCCCGTCACCACAAAAGAGGTCCTGAACCCGAATCCAGCGGACCCGCTGGCATCGCTCAGGGTCACCTCGATGTATATGATGACCTCATGGATCACCTCGTTCACTATGGAGAGCAGGTTCTCGATGAAGTGAGATAGGATGCGCTTGCCCAGGAGCGTTACGAAATCCAGAGATGCTGATACCTCGGACAACTTCGTCTCTTCGAACGCTTCCTTGAATGCTTTGAAGAGAGCCTTCGCTATGAAATCCGACGTGGAGAGCAGCACGGATGCGCCGTTCGAATCACCCTTGGTCTCATCACGAAGCTGCCATTTGGGGCCACCGTCCCATGAACGCTGATGTGTCCGTGCATCATTCGCGCTGTCGCTCAGCGTAGGTGTGACATCGACGATCTTGCCCTCTGAATCCCGGAGTATCAGAGAGTCGCCGTCATTGAACGGGTCCCCGGAATAGCCGTTGTCTATGGACGTCTGTGAGAATGTGAAGACCATGAGGCCGTTCGCCGGTATGGTACCGGATATCGGCAGCTCCGTGCTCATGCCATGAGCGGTCTCGATCACCCAACCATCCACGCACCGAGATTCCGCCAGCGGGTTGTACAGCTCCACCCATTCGCGTCCGGAGTCATCGCCCTGAGGGTTCGCCTCGAACTCGTTGACCACGACATCCGTCGGGAAAGGCGGAGAGTACTTCAATCGTAAACCTGCCTCGATCGAGGCGGACATACCCAGAACAGGTATGGGTATGTTGGACAGGAAGAGCCCTGCACCTGGAAAGTCTGATGTCGATACCTCGGCGATCTCATATGGCTCAGCTTCTGGGATCACGAGGTCCATGGCCCACGTCTCCGCTCTGCAATGGACCTCCACGAACCTCCTCAGGATGATCATGAGAGGATCGACGACGACCTCGACAGTGGCATGCTTCAGGGATAATGTCCCATTGACGACCACATCGAACCTGCCGTCGGATAGTCTGGCGATCCTGAACCCGAATGATATTCCAGGACCGAACCGGTCCGTGCATACGATGATCCTTACCAGGTCCTGGGACTTTTTGTAGAGGAGATCCGGGAGATTGGTGCGTACGATTATCGTGAAGCCATACATCGTGATCCGCAGCTCCACTGTCCCAACAAGGTCGATGAACAGTTTGACGGCTTTCGCCAGAGCAGAATCGGCGAACTTCTGGATGTATTCCTGAAGTAGCTCGACCATCGATTGCGTTGCCTTTGCAACCAATGAGAGGACCCGCGTTGCATACCCCGCGAGCGTCTCGAACGCATCCTGGAAGAATGTGAATAGTCGCTCCATACCGTCCTTGATCCATCCGACAAGGGGTTCGATCGTGGACCATAGTATCTCATAGAACTTCCTTGCCGCGTTGATGGCATCCGTCAAAGCGGTGTTAGTTGGATTGTAGTCCACGCCCTCCAAAGGCCATGACGATTGGACCATGACCGGGACGCATATGTCCACTAGTATCTGCATTCGAGAACTCTCATCACCGCAGATCAAGGAGAGAAGAGAACAGCTCTCGGACGATAGTTCAATCTCCACGAGACCCTTTGCGGAGACCAGCCATTGGGTAGAGTAGGGAGTGGCGGACGCATTGGACAGCGAAGTCATGTGTGTGTTCGGATAGTCCTGTTCGGTACGATCATAATCCCATGGCCGCTTCACCTGGACCAAAATATCATCCGTGGGGAACAACTGCTCGATAGAGGAGTACCCGATCGATGGATCGTATGGTACCTCGGTGAGCGGTGGAAGACCTCCTTGGACCACGATCGAGAGACTCTCGTTCAAGACGGACGATATCCCATCAGCAGCCTCGCGTTCGCCATCCCAGAACTCGAATGGAGTAACCAGGTCCACATAGACCGATCGTTTGTACGAGGAGATACGACTCTGAGCCAAAGTGGCATCCGCCATGCACTCGATCTGCGCCTCCAGGAGAGTCGCGATTCCGGGGATGCTCCCGGCACCGTATGCGAGCAACGATGCGAATGTATCTACCAGCGGACCAGCGAAACCATCGTCTGCCTGCTTGATGGACCGATCGAACGCAGACCCGAAGCACTCGACGTAGAGGGAACATAGAGAATCGTAACTCCCTGAGGCGGATGCGGACACCCCCCATTCGTCATCGTACCTCACATCGTGCTCGACGATCTCCTCTAGCTGCTGACGAACGGACACACCCAGATCAGGTATGTACGCATATCGGGCGCTGTCGAGTACCACGGATGCGATATTGGAGCACATCTCCGTCCTAAGATCCTCGGGGAATATGCTCGACTCATGATCTCCGATGAAATCGATGAAGCGATCAACTAGCTTGTACTGGGTGCTGTAAAACGGCAATGAGCTGGCTGCAATCATGATTGCTTCAGGGTCGGTACATACGGTGACATCGCTTGCATGGTCGGCCATCAATGAGAACATGTCCTCTCCGTCCATTGGATCGACCGAACAGCTGCTAATATCCATGGACGACGCGGAGGCGAGGTCGAAAGCTAACCTCTCGACGCAATCATACATAAGATCCTTGATCTCCCCTTGGCACTCCTTGAAGACGGGATAGAACTCCGCCCACAAATCGGATTCCAGGAGGTTGTATTCCGGGACGTCAGCATCTGCCAAGATACCTCCCACCCAGACGGGATAGAGATTGCCAGAGACATCTTCGACATAGTATACTCTCTCGGGAACTATAACGAAGAAATCACAGTCGCATGAAAATGTCTCGGAGTAGAGCAGCGGGGAGTAATCGACGATTGCAAGGCTGCGCTCCATCCACGAACGGACAGAATCAGCGGAATCGTCCTCCCCGGTCAGGAACTCCATCACGTCGTCGATGGTGTTGGATATCGATTCTAGCACCTCGTCCGCCACGTTGAACAGCCCCAGGAACCCGAAATAATCCATGTACTTGACCACCAGCATGTCCGCGATGCCAGCAATGGCCTGTGCCATCACGATTGCCGGGTCCAGCCGGAGTTCTCTCAAGCCGAGGAACCAAAGGAACAGCTCTGCGGGATCGAGCGAGCACCCCGAGCACGATAGCAGGGCGAGCAGGCCGAGCATGCTACCCCCGCAGGCATCGACCACCTCCGAGGAAAATGCTCCATCGATTGACCGGAACAGTCTTGCCTGCTCCAGAAGCAGCGCGACAGCCACCGCGCGGTACACATCATGCTCCGTGAGGATCATGTCGGTTGTCGAACCGTTAGAGTACAATGGCACGCCGAACCCATCGAGGACTCTAAACTGGGACAGCGTCGTCAACATGTACGTCACCATCTTCCCGATGTCCGAGTACTCTCCGGAGGACGCCTGCTCGAATGCCCGCAACTTGGATTCGAGGAATGGCAGTGCCGATAGCAGAGGTTTCTCGAAGCACTCATCTCTAGCTAGGGTGCAATCGTCAGTCTGAATCGAGACCGAGAAAGTCCCCAGGGCAACATAGTAAGGATTCACAGTACGTTCACCGATGGAATCGTCCGATGGGGCGGGAAGGGCATCGTACTCCATCGACTGGCCGTCAATCGTGACTTCGGTCGCCTTTCCATCATCTGCCGACAAGAGGTCCAAAGTCCTCTTCTCGGCAAAGAATAGGGATCCGGACCAGTTATGGACTTCGATGTTGAATGCGCCTCGATCACGAGGGAACGAATCGACGATGTATGTCTCGACCGTACAAGAATATTCCTCGGAGATCAGGGTGTCATTCACCGGATATTCGTCCCACCTCGAAAGGAGTTCGTTGGCCTTGGTTGAAGCAAATAATCCCAATTCAATGGTTACCTCGAATATGGCTGCATCCATCGATCGTATCATTTCGAGCCTTCGCTCGTCGGATAGGCGATCGATCTCCCTGTTCGCGATATAGAGACCCGATGCCGTTGATGCAAGAAGGATCACGACCGCGATTACTGAGAACGATATCTGAGCAGAGCTATCCCTCGTTAGTCGATGGGGCTCTCCGGTG
>JACZKW010000058.1:0-24926 GCA_014859835.1 Thermoplasmata archaeon
CGTATCGACAATGTCCATGGCTATCAGTGGTTTATGCGGCATCTCGCTCTCGAATGAATGGAACGGAAGACCGTTTGATCCACCTACCGTGAGCCGCCTGCTCCTGCTACCGCCATGCTCGTCTGTAGCACCTATGACGACCTCCTTGATCCGGCCCGAAAAACTCTCCTTCGCTCCTTCAAACCCCATGTGTCGATCCCCCACACACATCACTTGATCATCGGTGGCATCCCCATGACCGGATGATTCACCTCGACCAGCCAGCTAGTCAGCTCGTCAGGCGTCCTCGCGACCCTCTCGTCCGCGATCTTATCCAGGAAGTCGGGCACCCCGATCTCCTCTGCCCGTTTCTTCAGCTCGTCCTTCATGGCCTCCTTGAGGTTCTTGGGCATCCAGACGATTCTGATGAAACCACCGTCTGCCGAGATGAACTTCTTGCTGGTGAGGTATTTCCTGCCCACGCCAATGAACCCCGGCGTCTGTATCCCTCCTCCGACGGACCCCGCGAGCGTCGAGAAGGTCATGCCTACCGGGGTCATGCCAGCGTGTTCCCTGTTCACGACCACGACCCCCTGGAGATCCGGCGAGACCGCGACTATGCATTCGAAACAACCGCATGATGTCATGGGGTCCTCGACCATGGTGTATGCGCTGAACTGCTGCAGCTTGCCCTGGGTCTTCTCCTTGACCGCTTCGTTCACGCCCGTCCATTGGCCCTTGACCTCGTCTATGGTCTCCTTCTTGGATACCGGGCTGTTCGGCCCGGTCGGCGCTATCTGATGGGACGCTTTCGCATCCAACCAGTTGATGGCGCCACAGAGTCCCAGTCTCTCAGGCGTGACGATGCATACATGCCCGGGCGCGAAACTCTGGCACAAGGTACAGGTGTAGAATGTGTCGACATTCTCGTCCACCAAGTCGGCGATCCTGGCATCCCTCTCGGCATAGACCACCTTCGCCTCGTCGAGATGCTTCCTGAGCTCATCCTCATCTGTGACGATCGTTACCTCTATCTTCGAAACGATGGCACCGAACTCCTGCTTGAGCTTCGTGACCAGTATGTCCCCGATGTGCTTGAGCCTCAACCCTGCCTTGACAGAGGTCTTGCTCATCCTGACCCATAGGAGGTTCCTCTGGCCCGTGTGCCACAACCCTTCCGCGAAGTTGGCGAATTGGTGTATCCTGCGCTCCAGCACGGATTCAAAATCCTTCTGCATGTTCTTGCCGTACACGCTGACGAATATCCCCAGGTTGGTCGACGAGCCTTCCTCCATCTCGTCGATGTCCTTCCCGATCAGAGTCACGTTCCCGTCGGTTATCTCCTCCGATGTGCGCATCCTGAGGAGTTCGAATGCGAGAGTCTTGGATGGGCCGCCGGCCTCTATATGCATGTCCGGCCTCCTGATGGTCTCACCTTCGAAGGCGGGACCATAGGGCACGGGAAGATCTATGGCGCCGAGCTTGATCTTGCAGCCCCTCACCTCTATCGCTGTCGATATCATCTCATCGAGGTTCTTCTGCACCACATACTTGTCAGGGATCGGCTCCACATCCTGATCAGTTATGGTCGGCGACCCGTTGAACAGGACAGCGAACTCTGCTGCCACCTTGATGAAGTCGAGCGGCCCTAGCTGAAGAACGAACGCCTTGGGACGCTTCGACAGGTAGTTGGAGAGTCCCTCCCTGTCGCCCTTCTGGATGCCTCCGAATGAGAGCGCTGCCCTGATGGCGAAGTTGAGTCCGTGTATGATCTGTGTGAACTCGCCCACCGGGTAGAGCATCCTGTCGAGACCCATGGCGATGTTCTCGTCCTTGAGCTGCTTGATGATGTCATAGCTCGCGACGATCAACATGCCTTTGTTCTGACAATCACGGATCATCGCCGAGAGTTTCTTCGGGTCACTGGCCCGTCCCACGAACACGGCAGCTCCTGGTATGGTGTCGTCCACGAACGCTATCCCGAGCTGTCGCAGTATCCTGTCTGGCACGAACCCGCAATACGGTGTGCCTTCGTATGGCGCGGGGTTGTCTATGTACTTCAGAGCCTCCACGATCTCGGCGGCTATCATCGTGGCCTCGCCTGAAGCCACAGCCGCTTCATACGTGGGCTCCTCGACGATCTTCCTTCTCGCTTCTCCGAGGAGCTGAGGTAGATCGCCCAGACGGTTGCAGTCCTTGCCAAGCCATGCGAAGATGCTCGGCAGCTGGTAGCCAGTCTCGGGGAACTCCACCACCTTGTCAGGACCATGCTTCCGAAGCGCGTGGCTCAGGACCAGGTCGGCGTAGCCGGTGGCGATTATCGATCCTTCGATCGCCATCTTGAACAGTTCCTCCTTCTTGATGGTCCCCTTCTTCGCATCGAGATGGGTCGCGCGCTCGACCTCGGCATCCGACAGATCGAGTTTCCAACGGCGGTACTCTATCGCGGAGTACATCCTCTTGGCGGCCTCGATCGGGTCCTTCTCGAAGATGAAATATCCTCCGAAGACATCGCGCGCAGTGTTCTCCAACACTTCAGTCACGAGCGTGCTGCCATAGATGTAATTGATCGTGCCCACATGAACTGGGAAGCCCATCGTGACCGCCCATGTGCCTATCGAAACGGCCTTCTCATGCATCGCCTCGGGGGCGGCCACCACGAAGGGGATCTTGTCGATGTCCACGTCCAGCCGGTTGGCGACCTCGGTCGCCAGGTTGGAGAAGCGCGGGTTGTCCACGCAGGATCCGATATGCCATACACACGGGAGCCCGCCTTTCACATCAGCAGCCTTCGCTAGCTCTGAAAGGAACGATTGAAGACCCTCTCCGACCAGCTCGCCGACCTTGTCCGGATCCATGAATCCTGCCTTGGCCAGCTCGATCGCGTTGCAGCCGGTCGCCATCACGAGGACATCCCGCTTCAGAAGCTCCTTGGCGATCGTGAGCACATCGCGGTCATCCTTTGCCTTCGTGCTCTTGCAGCCGGCGAAGAGCGCGATGCCCCGGATGCTGCCGTGCATTATGCCGTCGACCAAGTGCTGAAACGGGTCCTCTGGATTCTTGGTCGCGAACAATTGTTTCATCTGCTCGATGCTGAAACCGGCAACTACACGCTGAGGCTTCGCGGCAGGCAAAGTCCTCGTTTCGGTGCGATGCTTGAAAGCCTCCGCGGCTATCGTGAGTATCTCCTTCGCTGAGGTTCGCGCACGCCCCGGGGTCAGTTCTATGTGTGTGTCACCCACCAGTCTCGCGACCTCCTCGGTGGATATCAACCGGGTGTGGGTGCATCTCGTGAGAGACGAGAGAGACGGCATGAAGCACTGGTAGTCGAGGACCATGGCATCCAGCATTCCGGAGAGGACGACCAGTTCCTGGGAGAGCACATTCGAAGCGATCGGCACTCCCTTTCGCATGAGTATCTCGTTCCCTGTGCAGCACACCCCCACGATGTTGAAGCGCGATGCCCCTACACTCTTAGCGACATCTGTCATCTCTCGCGCCACATCCACTATTATGTCGCTCAGGAGCGGGTTGTGACCATGGACAGCGACATTGACTGCATCCTTCTCGAGCACATTGAGGTTCACTTCACTGAGCACGATCTTGGGCGTGCCGAACAGAATGTCGCTCAGGTCGGACGATATCTGAGCGCCTGCGTAGTCCGCCAGCGCACACTTCACTCCGCCGAACAGGAGAGGAACCGGGTCGGCATCGACCCCCATGGACGTCCTGTGCATCAGATCGGATATGGTGGTATTGATGTTCGAAGGCAGCACCGCATTGAAGTCCCAGTTCTCCATACGAGACTTGGTCACGGTCGTCTTCAGGAAAGTGAGAGGCTCTGCAGAATATCTCGAATAGTCCTCCAACGCAGCCAGGGCGACCTCGCGGGCCATCGCCTGCATCCCCTTGCCTTGTTTGTCGATCCCAAGACGCGCTGCCACCTTTTCAAGCTTCGATTCATCGGTGACCCTGTAATCAGTGATCTTCCCCTCGGATACCTCCAGAAGCACATGAGATATCTCTTTTCCGTGACATGAATGAGACGCGGTTCCCCCGACGATCATCCTATCCAAGTTTCGCGCGACTATCGTGTAATCCTTAGCCCCGCATATCCCGGACGTCGGTTCCTTCCCCATAGGGTTTATCCGGCACGGGCCCTCCAGACATATCCTGCAACAGAGTCCGAGCGAACCGAACCTGCACTGCGCTCCCTGGTCGGATGCACGGTCCAAGACCGTGCATATACCCTCACCGTGAACTTCGGTGAACATGGCCCGACAACTCTCATCCCAGCAGTCGCACGACCACTTCGATGATGATTTTGCACTCGCGCCACCCTTGTTGCTGGACCCTATCTCCTTCTCCATCTCAGACTACCCCTGGTGATCCCCGCAGGGTAGGGATGGGATGATCGGCAATCGAATGGTCTCATGAGATATCTTCGAACGAATTGCGAAGATTCATCAACAGCTGCTGCTTCGCAAATGATTCATAGTTCGCTGCCCGGCTGACGAGACAGCTGTCACTTGTACAGTCTCCGAGTCTCCCGTTCACCCCAAACCCCACGCAAACAGACATCTGGCTCCTCGACGCCATCAAGTCTACACTCGACATCTGACGAATGAATATGATGCTACTAATACGTTGTCATCACCGGAAAAGGACGGCTGTTGCCGATGTTATTCAAGTCTAGATTGTTGGGGCGTATCAGAGGTGACCGCTCCTAGATTCGGTCTGAACCTAGCATTCCGTTCGATAATCGTCGGACGGAGGAGAGCCACTCGTTGTCGTCTCCGTGGTCCAATGGCGATATGCCGAGCATGTCGGCCTTGGCGACCGCTTCGGAGTATGGCAGAACGTAATCCAGCTTCAACGAATGCGAGGCGAGGAGCTCTGCCACAGCACCGGCTTCCTCCTTGCCCCTGACACGGTTGGCAACGACGGACATGTTCTTGACACCCATTTCGTGCGCGAGCTCGGCCATCCTAGCGGCCGTCTCCATGGATCTCGATCCTGGCTCTATCACGATAAGAAGCATGTCAACCCCGCGACATGTTGCGCGCCCGAACTGTTCCAGACCGGCTTCCATGTCGACCACTACTGCGTCACCACGCTCGAGTATTATGTGTTCGAGAAGGCTGCGTAAGATGGCATTTTCGGGACAGAAACAGCCGCTGCCAGCAGCCTTTATGGTCCCGGTGACGAGCAGTGATACTCCGTCGGATCCTAGCTTGGAATACCTGTCCGGGATATCCTCTACCCTCGGATTGAGCTTGAAGAAGGGCCCCTGAGAGGTCCCGGGCCTTGCCCCGGTCCGCTCCTCGATCAGGTCAAGCTCTTCGGAAATCGGATGCGGCATCTCAGAACGCGCTATACCCAGAACCGAATGGAGGTGTGTCGCGGGATCGGCATCTACCGCCAAGACTCGCAGTCCACCCCTGGCCCAGATCCTAGCCATTGAGCCGGCCACTGTGGTCTTGCCGACCCCGCCCTTGCCTACTACGGCCACTTTCATGGGACCCCGACTCACCCCTTCTTGGGGCGCAGTATGATCTCGTGCTTCATCAGGTTGATCTCGGAGAGCTCTGCGTTCTCCACCTCTATCTTCTCCCCGAACGCCCCGATGCAGACCACCCTGCCGTCCTCGATAAGTATCTTTGAGGTTTCGGCTTTAATCAACGATTTCTCCGAGCCCTTCATAAGATACACTGCAGACTCACACATGATATCACCCTGGTTCGAAGGAACTTGGAGTGCTCAATCAGTGGAGCAATCCGTCATCTGGCTGGCAATGGCCTTCGCGCGTTGGTAATCACTCACTCCGAAGACGAAACGGAGCTTGCCATTGGTCTTCGTGAGCAGATAGCTCTCCTCCAGTTCAATGCCCTGATCCATCAGGCACCGCGCCGCCCTCAGCCATTGTCCAGGGCGGTCGTGAACGTCTAGAACTAGGACCTTCCTCTCTGTGAACGGCAGGTCCGCCTTCATGAACGTTGTCCTACATTCCTCCTCGCATCCGGTGAGGAACCGGATCACATATCTGCCGTCTACCTTCGCGGTGGCGATCGTGTCAAGATTGATTAGTTTGTCCGCGAGCACACCAATCGCATCCAACATATCCCTTGTCGACCCAGTCACGCTCAGTTCAAACTCTGTAGCCATTGAACACCCCCGATGATCCTCCGGATGCCATATTGCGCTGATATCTAATTATTGTATTGGTCGATTTGCCAGCTAATCGATGAATCACGCCGCGAAGAATAACCGATTTCGTCTTTTAGATATTGCCAAATCATGCCATGCCAGGATGAGACAATCGAACCAAATTCGAATCAGCTGACGACACGAGGGCATCAGCCCGACCGAGAGGAATCGGTGATTAGAACTATAGACAGGACGATTCACCCGCCCGGGTTGAAAGTGACGGGCAGGTCCTTTGACAACATCGCGGACAGATTCGATGATACGCGAGCATATCCAACCGAGGTCATGGATCTGATCATCCGGAATCTGAGCGAGAGGCTGACCAAGGGCGGGCGATATCTGGATGCAGGCATTGGCACGGGCAGGTTCGCCGAACCGCTACAGCGCAGGGGATTCGATATCACTGGAGTGGACATATCCAGGCGGATGTTGGCGAAAGCGAGAGCGAAGGGGACCGAAAATGTCATCTTGGGAGATATCTGCGCGCTCCCGTTCCGGGACAAGGCCTTCGAGCACACCATGAGTGTCCATGTGATGCACCTGATCTCGGATTGGCGGTGCGCGATCTCTGAGATCGCAAGGGTCACCAGAGGAGAATTGCTCTCCGTAGGATTCTACAAGGAAGACTCAGAGGTCGAGGAGTTCAGAAAGTTCTATCTGGATGTCTGCAGAGACCTCGGCCACGAGATACATCATGCGGGCGTCATGGAGAGGGATCTTCCCGAGATCATCAAGCCCGACCGAGATGAAACACTTACTCGACACATCCATCCTGTCGATGTGCAGACAATGATCAACAACTACGAGACCAGGACCTTCTCGGACCAATGGGATGTCCCGGACGATGTGCATGAAGGGGCAATGGATGCGCTCATGGAGAGATATGGCGGCCTGAACCAGCTCATTGGCAGGGAACGTATCGCCCTGATCGCCTGGCGAGCCGAGCGGCTAGGCGCCCTCTCGCCGGATCAGACTAAGACACTCGTATGACTTCGCGGTCAGATCGTGCCGTAGTATTTCATCAGGCACTCGTACCATCGGGATTCCGAGACGATGTCCAGGTTGCTCTCGTGGTAGACGAACATCTTCGCCCACCAATAGGCACACGAATCGTACATCGACTGGGACGGTGGGAAGTACACGTTCAGACCGTGCACCCTGCCGTCGTACCTATCGCTGTGCGCCTCGAGCACCATCGCGGCGTCGAGCGCTCCGAAGAAGTCCTCGATCGTGGCATCAAGCTCAGGGCTTATCACGCCCACGAGGTCCTCCATGAACACACCGAGGTCCGGCTGCCACTCCCATCCGCCGATGTTCGCCCAATTGCCGATCGTGGCGTCCATGCGAGCGGACATCACATGACTCAGGTGTTTATCCATCTCGGATGACAACACTTCTGTGAAGTCGATGAATGCGTCCCCGACTTCCTGCATGTGCGACATGTTCAATGCGGCCACTGTAGAGTAATCCTGGCTGTACGAATAGATGTGCTCGTAGTTCCATCTGTCACTGTAATATTCCACATAGTCCTCCACGATGTCCGCTGCGAGTTCCTCCGGTGACATATCGGGATCCGCGACCATGTCGCTCACCGTCATCATGTACGGAAGACCATCGTAAGGTACCACGGTCTGCGATGATACCAGGTACGAGACCGCGTTCCTGAACTCATACGCGACCTCTATCGTCGACATGCTGCATGCATCGAACGCGAGGAGGTCAACGCCTTTGCCATCTCTGGCATCCTTTACCTCAACCAGGGCGTTCGCGAGACCGTCCACCGACATCAACGAGCTACCGTTGGTCTCGTCCTTGCACATCCCGCGCCATCCGAAGCCGTGATCTTGCACGACCAATAGGGTCTTCTCCGAAGGATACGTTTCCATTCCATACTCGACGAACATCTTCAGGACGGCTGGATCCGATGTGTTCAGTTCCGGATATTCCTTGACGACTCTGGAATCTTCGCCTTCGACCTCATAGATCCACGTACCGTTCACAGAGAGGAGATCGACCATGGCGATCACGTTAACCTCATCATTGCTCGTCAGCGCTCTCTCCCAGGCGTCCATCGCGAATTCTGTGCAGAACTCGAGGTTGTTGTCCGCACACCAAAACACGAGCATCGTCCATTCCTTGACGCAATCATCGTCCGATGACTGCGAGCCCAAGACGCTCACGGGCATCATGATCACAAGTCCGATCAGCACACATGCCGCCAATCTCCCCTTCCTAAACCTCAAGCTAGTACCCCCGACAAGACCGGGATGTCCGTCTATTTCAATAACCTTTGCTCGTTTTGACGCATACTGACCCTCTACTTTCGCGTACCTCTAACAGACCCATTTATATGAGCAATCCACAATCCTATACTCAGCAGCAGAGGACGAAACGGCTGCTCCGCAACATTGGGGGATTTATAATGCAGATAGAGAATTTAGCGCCCCACGTACAAGAGATCGCCAGGGCGCTCGGGGATAAGTTGTCAGAGGATGAGATCGCTGAAGAGCTGAAGAAATACGTCGACGTCTACAGGCTCAGCATACCTAAAGCCAAGGAGACCATCGTGAAGAGATACGGTGGCGAGATGAAGGACTTCTCCGTGGGTTTTCAGAGGAAGTTGGCTGAGATAAGACCCAACGAGCCGAACGTCGATTTCGTCGCGAAGGTGCTCTCGGCGAATGACAAGGAGATCACTTCGAAGGGGGAGAAGAAGAGGATCATCTACGGATTCGTAGGTGACGAGTCCACGACCCTCCCATACACCGCCTGGGAGACCGAGGGGCTGCAGCTGTCGAAGGGGGAGGTCATCTCTGTCAAGGGTGCGTACTCGAGAGAGTACCAGGGACGGGTGCAGATCAATTTCGGCAACAGGGTGACCATCAAGAAGGAGGATGAGTCCACGATCGGGGAGATACAGGTCGCCGAAGGTCCTCCGAAGATCGTTACCATAAATGACCTCAGAGAGGGCATGGGCTATGTGCAGACCAAGGGCCGCGTGCTCTCGGTCGAGGATCGAGACGTCATGGTGAAGGGCGAGCCGAAGAAGATCTTCTCCGGCGTGATCGCTGACGAGACCGGCAAGGTGCAGTTCACCGCATGGTCCGATTTCAAAGTGAAGCAGGGGGACATACTCAGGATATCGAAAGGGACCGTCAAGGGATGGAGGGGCATCCCACAGCTCAACTTCGACGACCGCGCAGAGGTCACCAAGGTGAAGGAGAAGTTCCCGACGATCGAGGAGCTCCAGAAGACTGGGATGTCCATGATATCAGACATAGTCTCCAAGGGAGGGGCGGCCGATGTGACGATCAAGGGCGCCCTGATAGAGGTGCGGGACGGTTCCGGGCTCATCATGAGATGCCCGGAATGCAAGCGCGCGCTCCAGAAGAGCATGTGCAAGGTGCACGGACGCGTGGACGGCGTGCCGGACCTGAGGATCAAGGCAATAGTGGACGATGGCAGTGGAGCGGTGAGCGTGGTCATAGGGCGCGAGCTCACGGAGAGCCTGGCCGACACGACCCTGGACGAATCCATGGAGAAGGCGAAGCAGGCCATGAACTTCGATGTCGTCAAGGACATCATCGAGGAGCGGCTGATGCTGAAGGTCGTCACCCTCACCGGGAACGTGACATCCGACGATTATGGCCTATCGATGATAGTCAGGGGCGCCAGGTTCGGATTCGACGATGTCAAGCAGGAAGTCGAGAAACTCCTTGTCGACCTGGAGGAGAGCAGATGAACGCACGCGAGGTCGCGTGGCGGATATTCGCCGAGGAGTACAACTCATCCACATTGGAGTACACGGGCGAGGGCGAGAAGCCCGCGTCGTACATAATCACCCCACTCGGCGCGAAGGTCAACCGGATGATGATCGTCGGCGTGGCCACAGACATAGAAGACGTCGGTGGAGACGGGAAGTCGAGATACAGGGCGAGGGTGACGGACCCGACAGGTACTTTCTACATATCAGCCGGTGAGTATCAACCGACTGCTGCGCGGTCCCTGTCGAAGATGTCGCCACCTGCGTTCGCGGCCGTCGTCGGGAAGAGCAGGGCGTATTCGCCGGAGGAAGGTGTGAAGTACCTCAGCATCAGGCCCGAGAACGTCGTCGAGGTCGACGCTGAGATGAGGGATTACTGGATCCTCGAGGCGGCCAAGAGCACGCTGGTCAGGATCGATGCGGTCAGGGACGCGATGCAGATGGCGGAGCCGAGCGTCGGCGAGCTCATGAAGCTCGGATATCCGGAGAACCTTGCCGATGGAGTCGTCAGGGCGGTCGAGTACTACAAGGACATAGACCTCGAGCGGTTCAGGAACTCCGTGCGGGAAGCACTCAGGTCAGTCCTTCCAGACAAGTGGTCGAACCATGCTGAGGAGGGCGGGCCGTCACGCGCAACGCCGAAGCAGAAGCCACCGCCAGCAGCCGCCAAGAAGGAGCAGGTCTCCGGCGAGGACGAGATGAGCGATGTCAAGGTCGGCGTGGACGAGGATGGTACCGTACTCGCACTCATCGACAACCTGAACACGGGTGGCAAAGGGGCCCAGTGGGACAAGCTAGTCGAGGCCGCGAAGTCGAAGAAGATCGACAAGGTACGTCTAGAAGAGATCGTCGCGAACCTGCTGGACAAAGGCGACGTCTACGAGCCTGAGCTAGGCATGATAAAGAGGATATGAGCACGGCGGTGGGAAGCTTGGACATGGGCCCATCTCATGTCCACCGCATTCAACCATGACCTCAGGAAAATGAGAAGAGTAGTTTGGTGAAGGGGTTTGGAACGTGGGTTCCTACGTGAACTCGTCCTTCGAGACGATGATCAGTATCAGGGCGACGATACCCAGGACGGTGGGGAGGGCGATTATCGAAGCGACCAATGCAAGGCCGAAGTGCTTCTTCTGAATCGAGAACACGCCGCCCAGTAGCACTAGTATGCCCAATACCGCGACCAATCCGCCACAAGCAGCCATCGCACCACCGGCCTCATCAATGATGCCCATGAACGATGCTCCAGCCACCGCCATCCATGCGCCCATGGCCAGGTAACCCAGACTGCAGAGTATCAACAGTATACCGGCGATAAGCGGCATAGATGTCTCCTTCTTCTGCATCGCTGCAGGCCCAGCCATCGCTACTCTGAAATCGTGGCCACAATATGGACAAACGTTCGCGTCCCAAGAAATCGCACGGCCGCAGGAAACGCAGTTCCTAGAGGCAGTGCTTCCAGGTGCTGATGTCATTATTTTACCTCCTAAATTGGATAGGTGGGTGCATCCCACCAGTCCCGACATGAAATGGCAAATGAAATTATAAAACAGTTTCTATGATTTTATTGTCCTTCGTAGCGGACATGTGCCAGTGCACGGATTGACATGATTACATAGACATTCGGGTCATTCGAATTCCCGCTTCGACATCGCGAGCAGTATTATGCCTATCAGACCAAGTACTGAACCTACGAAGAATCCTAGGCCGATGATCGCGAATATCGCTCCGACCATGGCCAACATATAATGCTTGCGCGTGAAGGCGATTGTTCCGCCAATGATCGCTATGACACCGAACAGGACGCCGATAATGCCGCAGGTGTTCAGCATGTCCCTGATCTCGGAAATCGAGTAGCCCGCATCGGTTATCGAAGTCAGGTCCATGCTCTCGATGTAGGCGTTGTCTGCGATCATGAACATGATGCCTTGATACAATGCAAAGAGGCCGGCCAGCACAATGAGGACAGCTGCAATGGTGGGCTTTGAACTCCTTGGCTTGGGCGGTGGACCCATCGCCACCCTATAGTCATGGCCGCAGTATGGACATACGTTCGACTGCCAATCGATCGCGCGACCGCATGTGACACAATTGCGGTTCGAAGGCGTCTGCACCGGCTGAGGAGATGGTCTCATGAACGGGTCAACTCCCGGAGGTCTTTCCATGATGTTCACCAAATGATCCAGCGATTGTCTGCTCCGCTGGACTGCGCCATTATCGAATCCACACTATATCATGTTTCCACATGGAGTTCCGCGCCTCACTGCGAAGGCTTGCTCTCTTCGTGAGACGGATCTTCCTGCAATGCGAACATGAAGTGCGCCAGGAGCAACGCCAAGACCAGACCTGCGATGAAACCGGTTATCATCCTGAGCGTGTTGTTGGATTCGTAATCCGTCAACAACTGCACGCCGCCGTCCAACGCGAGCGGGACCAAACCTATCAAGACGAGGATGGGATGGATCTTGTATCTGTAGAAGGTCACAATGCCTGAGCCTATTGCTAGACCGATGAATAATCCAAGATCCCTTGCGCAGAATGGCATCTGGTTCCCGTTTATGAAATAGCTTCTGTCGGCCAGCTGGTGGCACTCTCCGTCCCCGATCCAATAGACCGCATGAGGGATCGGGTCGAGCTGCGAGAACAGGGCTTCGTTATCGTGGAATCCCACCCGTCCCGACAAATCGGTCAGAGTATTGCTCGGGACGAGCATAGGTGCGACGACGACGAGCAAGAGCCAGACCGAAGTCAACACGAACATCAGAAGTATCGCAGCGGATGTTATCTTCGGTCTGA
Organism: Thermoplasmata archaeon; assembly: GCA_014859835.1. Taxonomy (GTDB): domain Archaea; phylum Thermoplasmatota; class Thermoplasmata; order UBA10834; family UBA10834; genus UBA9653. The sequence goes on from JACZKW010000058.1 coordinate 12,746, forward strand.
ACATAGGACCCTTGGATATCCATGCTGCCTAATGTTACTTTTCGAAGATCGCTGACGCGTATCCGACCACGTCCCTCATCGGACGGACGTCGCCAGAGGTCGCGTACTTCAAGACCTTGCCCTTATGGGCTTCTGAGGCGACCATCATTGCCATGACTGGGCCGTAGCCGCACATCGAGATGTTCTCGTCTCTGATGACATCGTACAGCTTCTTCGGCTCCATCGACATGATGGCATCGAGGGCCTTCGAATCCTTCACCTTGGCGGTGCCCTTCGTGACATAATGTGAGAAATCGGTGGATGCTATGACGACGATATCCCTCCCCTTCGCGGAGTCCCTTATTATCTCCCCGACCGACTTCGAGGCTTCGTAGTCCTGGAAACCCATACAGATGGGGACGATCTTGACGCTCCTCGACAGATGCTGCAGGAACGGCAGCTGCACCTCGATCGAATGTTCGAAATAATGGGCCTCGGGATCGACATCTATCAGGTCCTTCCTGATCGCCTTTGCCAGCTCCTGATCAACGCTGACGGTGCCTAGAGGCGTCTCGAAATCTTCTGTCGTGATCGCCATACCCGTGCCCCTGCCCGTGTGATTGGGACCCAATATGATGAAGGTCTCGGGAAGACCGTCTTGTGCAATCCTTCCATAAAGGTGTGCGGCGATCATCCCTGAGAACATGTATCCAGCATGTGGTGCTATTCCGCCCTTGATCCGTCTGGGACCGTTCCTCAATTCAGGTAGCCTTCCAGGTCCTAGATTGTCCAGATAACATGATTCGATCTGTTTGATGAGCGCTTGCTCATCACCTTCGTAAAACTGTCCAGCAACGGCAGGATGCCTCACCACCAACAAACCCCGAGGGTATGATACCGCCTCGGTATTGTAATAGTTTTGCTGAAAATCGATAGGAAAGGTAGAGGGTCCCGCTAGAGGGTCGCCTCGAATTCCTCGACAGTGCTCTTGAAGTCTTCGTCGGCCTTGACGACTCCACGGGCCTTCAGGACCTCTCTCGCTAGGAGCCAATAGACCGTCGCCAATGCCCTCCTGCCCTTGTTGTTCGACGGGATGACCAGGTCGACGTTTCTAGTCTCGTTGTTGGCATCGCAGATGCCTACGATCGGGATGCCCACGCTGAGCGCCTCCCTGAGGGCCTGCTCATCTGCTGCGGGGTCTGTGACGAATATGACTTCTGGCTCAAGGAAGTGCGGAAGTATCGGGTTGGTCAACGAGCCAGGGACGAACCTGCCTGCGACCACGGACGTTCCAACGATCTTGGCGAACACCTTGGCGGGTTTCTGTCCATACTGTCTTGCGGAAACCAAGAGGATCTTCGATGGATCGTACTTCGCGAGGAAGTTCGAAGCGACACGTATGCGCTCGTCCGTCTTCTTGATGTCAAGAACATAAAGACCATCGGTCCTGATCTTGAAAATGAATTCCTTCATGTCGGCGCTCTTCTGCTGGGTTCCGATATGAACGCCGGAAGTGAGGTAGACCTCCTCTGGTATGAGCAGTTGTTGTTCCTGCGGTTCAATCGTCGTCGTTGTTTCTGCTACTGCCTCATCCATCGTTATACCTCAGTCTTCTCTCTTGACAGTCATTGGGATGACTTTCATATCGTATTCGCGGATAGCTATCTCGATCGGATCTATGATACTATCGTCGCCGATGTCCATCAACACAGGCGCGCCCATGCTTATCTGGAGAGCTCTAGCGCCGATAATCCTCGCCCTTTCGAATCTGGTAAACCTCAAATCTGCAGCCTCTACGGAGATAACCCCTAAAATGTGACCCCTTTATATACGTTTTGGGTGCTCTGCGATGTGTGGGAGTTCATCGCACCTATTTTAGTGTACTGATGACGCATGGTTGGCAAAGGAGAAGTCCCCGAAATCGCTCATATCCGGTCGGATTCTTCGAATTCATCCGGTTTTCGTATTCACAGGTCCGAAATCGGAAATTTTTGACCCCGAATAGTTGTGTATTACCATAATCGATTTATCAGGCGTGTGCTTACGTAAAAAACTAAGGGAGAGTTATTCTCATGGAAAAAGTACCGAATATCATAGTAGAGCCCCCGGGACCGGAGGCTAGGAAGGCAGTCGCCAAGGACGATGAGTGGATTGTGAAGGCCACGAAGTCCTGGCCGCTGGTATTCAAGAAGGCTGAGGGGACCGTCATAGAGGACATTGATGGCAACAAGTACATCGATTTCTATGCTGGTGTCGGCGTTCTGAACGTCGGTGCAAGGCATCCGAAGGTCGTCCAGGCAGTCAAGGACCAGGTCGACAAGTACACGCACGTCGCGGGTACTGACTTCTACTGCAAACTGCAGAATGAGATGGCCGAGAGGCTTGCGAAAACCGCTCCTGGTGCGAACAAGAAGATGGTCTTCTTCTCCAACACTGGTGCCGAGTCGTTCGAAGCCGCGATCAAGATAGCGAAGCGCGCGACTGGCAAGCAGGTGCTCATGGACTTCATGGGCGCGTTCCATGGCAGGACCACCGGTGCGATGTCAATGACCGCCAGCAAGTGGGTCCAGAGAGAGGGATACACCGCGACGCTGATGCCCGGCGTCTACCATGTCCCGTACGCATACTGTTACAGATGTCTCTACAACCTAGAGTACCCGAGCTGCAACATGCATTGCGTCAGCGCGATCGAGGATGTGTACTTCGAGAACCAGATCCCGCCGAACGACCTCGCTGCAATCAGCATGGAGGTCATCCAGGGTGAGGGCGGATACGTCGTCCCGCCGAAGGAGTTCGTGCAGGGCGTCTTCAAGCTGACGCGGAAGTACAAGTGCCTGTTCATCGACGATGAGGTCCAGTCCGGAATAGGAAGGACCGGCAAGATGTGGGCGGTTGAACACTTCGATGTCGCGCCTGACATCATCTGCAGCGCGAAGTCACTCGGAGGCGGTCTCCCACTCGGTGCGACGATCGTCGACGCAAAGTTGAACTTCGACAGGTACGGAAGACACTCCAACACATTCGGAGGGGCATCGTTGTCACACGCAGCAGGTCTGGCGGCACTCAAAGTGATCGAGGAGGAGAAGCTCCTGGACCGCGCGACCAAGCTCGGTGCAGAGACGAAGAAGAGGCTCGTCGAGATGCAGGAGAAGTACGAGATCATCGGCGACACGAGAGGTGTCGGTATGATGCTCGCTCACGAGTTCGTCCAGGACAGGAAGACTAAGAAGCACGCAGCTGCGAGCAGAGACAAGATCACCGAACTGGCGTTCAAGAAGGGTCTGATGCTGCTCCCGTGCGGAAAGTCCGTCGTGAGATACATACCTCCTCTGAACGTGCCCGAGGAACTGCTCGCCAAGGGTCTTGAGATACTCGAAGAGTGCATCAAGATCGTCAACAAGGATAGGGCAGAATAAGCAGACAAACACCATCAAAATCCAGGAACCCCGGAATCACCGGGGTTCCGCCTTTCATTTCTATCAAAGACCGATGACGGTCTGATATCAATAAGATGCGATTACCAGTCTACAGCTCTTGCACCTATGACCTTCCGCGTTGCCTAATGGCAGGTATTTTGTCAGCGGGATCGATCCAATCAAAGGAACCTCGGGTCTTCGATCGTACCACTCCAGTCGAGTCATAGCACCCGCAGATGTGCACCCCGCTGTGACATAACCATGCTCCATCTTGTTACCACAGTTCGGACAATTCATCCACAGTCCTCCCTTCGAGAGCATCATTGATCGACCACTCGACACCTGCCAAGGGCGAGGATGAATCGAATGATTCCTCGGAGCATGTGCAGCCACAGATGTAGCATGTGTCTGAATCCTCGAAATCGCCCGAACAATCATCGTTGACACCGAAAGAGCTCACGGGTTGCTTCTTGTATGCGACGTACACATCGGCCTCGATCATATTCATGGCAGAGTCGAAATAGTGATGGATGAAATACAGGTTACCATCTTCGTCCAGGGTCGGCTCACCAGCGAATTTTGTGACGATTTCTTCAGGCGCATCCCATCCCGATCCGTTCCACAGAGAACGGAACACTGCGGGGCCTGGATACTCGCGGCTATCTCCCGTGAACCATAGCTCTTCACCATTGGCAGATATGAACGGCATATTCTCGTTGCCGTCGCTGTTGACGTTGGGCACTCTCGCAGGAGAGACCAAACTATCACCGGATTTGTGTGCGCACCAGATGTCAAGGTCGCTGCCCGTTTCTCCTGGGCCACCGTAATAGATCATACTACCATCTGCGGTGATATGGAACTCACCGATGTCGAGGTCCTGGTTCAGCACTGTCCCAGCATTCTCAACGTCAGTCCATACGCCATTCACGTAACTGGCGGTGTAGATATCGATCTCGCCGATGTTCCCGACACGGACGGATGCGAACCAAAGGACATTGCCCTGAACAAACGCACAACCATCCAAGGCAACTTCGTCGTTGAGCAATATCCTCACAGGCTCAGTCCAAACGCCACCAGAGAGCTGGGACCACCATATGCCCGTCACCCCATCGAAGAGTTGTTCCTCGACAGGCACGGATACATCGGGCGTGAAAAAGAAGAAGAACCTTCCACCCTCGGGAGTGATGAAAGGAGAATCTTCAGCGCCTGCAGTGTTGATCGGCCCGTCCATAGGCACAGGCGTCTCCCACTCGTCAGAATTCAATATCGGCGGATAGAGATCATCACCCGGAGTTCCCTTCACTGCATCATCTGGAATAGTCTCTTCGCGAGTCAGTGTAGCATCGGCACCATCATCTGTAGACTGAATCAGTGAGATAACGACTAACAGCGCGAAGAACATGATTACGATTATCACTGCTGCAAATATCTTGCGGGACATCGGGTCCCGTATTATCTGGATTCCAGATAAAGAATATCTTGTCGATGATGAAATCATCCTTCTGCTGCAGTTGCGGTCCATTGCCCGCGACGATTCGACCGGAAGATGGCATCACAATGACGAACGCACCCCGTGGAGATGTCTCCAATGCAAAATGTTCATATGCGAAAGAGTTCTTGGCACAATCCGGTCAGATGATGAGGGTAGATAACATACTGAAGACAGAGCTGTCAGGCGTGAGTGCAAAAGCCTTCGTCGAGAAGTTGACAGCATTCCACAGAATTCAGGCATCCGTGATGTATCACGACGCGGTGGAATACGTCAAGGACGAGATCACCAGAATCGGCCTGGATGATATCTCGGTCGAGCGATTCGTCGCAGATGGCAAGCGCAGATATTGGACACACGGGACGACTTTGGGATGGTCTGTGAACGATGCGGAACTCAGGCTCGTCGAGCCTGAGGAGAGGATCATCGCCAGGTTCCGGGACATTCCACAATCACTCCATACATATAGCAACCGAACCCCCGAAGGCGGAGTCACCGCGAGATTGATAGATGTGGGTGCGGGCACGTCGAACAAGGACTACAAAGGAAAGCAGGTGAAGGATAAGATTGTCCTCGCGACGGGCAGGGCGAAGCTGGTGCACGAACATGCTGTAGTGAAGAGAGGGGCAGCTGGTGTGATTACAGATAGCCTAACCTACGAGTTCTCCAAATTCAGAGAGAATGTAGACATCCCAGATGCGCATGCGTACCAAGGCATCTGGCCGAATGCAACCAACAAGAACAAGATCAGGTTCGGATTCTCGATCAGCAAACGCCAGGGGAACGAGTTGCGCAAGTATCTCCGATCGGGCAAGATCGTGAGAATGCATGCGGAAGTAGATGCGAAACTGATGCCCGGAAAGTACGAGATCCTTACAGCATCGATAGGGGGATCCGAGAAACCCGACGAAGAGATACTCCTGGTCTCACATCTCTGTCATCCGAAGCCTGGAGCGAACGATAACGCATCAGGTTGCGGATTGCTCATGGAGATCGCACGCACCCTCATGGCGCTCATCATGTCAGGGAAGATGAAACGGCCCGTGAGGACCATCAGATTCATGTGGTTGCCAGAGACGGTTGGTTCCGTGGCGCTCCTATCCACACATCCAGAGATCCGCGAAAGGCTGCTAGCAGGGATCAACCTGGACATGGTGGGCGAGAACCAAGAGTTGTGCGTGTCCACTCTATGTCTGGATTGTACACCGGATTCGATACCGTCATATCTGAACGACCTCGTCTTCTCCGCGATGAGACGGGCGAACGATGCGTATGACGACAGAGTCAAGCTCGGAATGATCAGCAATTTCAGATATGCACGCACTCCATATACTGGAGGGAGCGATCATTCCGAATTCGGCGAATCGACGACCGGCGTTCCATGTGTGAGCGTGACACAATGGCCGGACAAGTTCTATCACACCAGCATGGACACGATGGACAAGGTGAGCGAGGACAGTCTGAGAAGGGTCGGATTCGTCGCTGCACTGTCCGTGCTCACAGTGGCCAATGCTGGCGAGCGCACGGCGATGGAGTTGGCTGCAGACACCTGCACTGAAGGTGTGAAGAGAGTAACGGACCGTGTGCGCAACGCATCGGGTGAGCTATTCGCGAAGATCGAGGAGCCGAAGCAGACAAAGAAAGCCGGGGAAGAGCTGGCAAGACTCATCAGACATCATCGGATGTGCATCCGACGGATCACTTTCCGGGAAGCAAGCGCAATAAGGTCCGTGAGCAGACTCTGCGATTCCGAATCCTTGCGCGATTTCGTCGACGAGCAGGTGAACGACATCGAGGCGCATGGTGAGAGAGAGAGTCTGAGGCTCGAGCACATCATCGATACGATCTCAGCCGACAAGAATGTGATGATTCCGAAGGCATTGAAGGAGACGAAGGCGGAAGCCGAAGCCAGAGTCATCATACCCAAGAGACTGTTCAAAGGCACGATCGATCCAGATTATATGTCGGATGAACTCGGCGACGATTTCCAATGGCATCGTGATGTCGAAAAAGACGACCACGACTTCTCAAGAAAGACCTACGACATGGTGAATCTCATCGATGGAAAGAGGAGCTTGCAAGAGATAATGGACATCGTCTCGGCTGAATTCGGACCGACCTCGCATGAGCATGCTTTGAGATTCATGAGTGACCTCAAGAAGATTGGACTTGTCTCGTATCGAACAAAAACTAAGCTACTGATACACCCGTGAACCAAACCCAGTCAATATTTAAGTAGCAAGGAGAGGTACGGATATTCATACGGAGAGGTATTATTGGCGTATCGCAGGAAGTACAAGGGACGGAAGAGCAGCTATGTGAGAAAGCGTCCGAATCCGGATAGCGAAAGGATTCCGATGTTGAACCTGAACAGGGTCTCGACGTTCAGATACGCGATAAGAGATATCATGACCGCCCACGAAATCGACGAGGCGATCGCATCCACAGTAGTCGCATCCGTAATAGCGAAAGGGTCCCGTATTTCCATCGCAGCTGCCAGAGAATACGTCATTGATCAGGAGAACGCTGGCTCGTATCCCGCGCGCGTCACGGACGACATCCTCGACCTCCTGGACAGATACTCGAAATATCGATGATCACGACATGGTCATCAGGGATCCACCTGGATGTTCATCGATTTGCCCCTCGGCGGCGTTTCATTTTCGCCGGGGGTTTCGAATACTCTTTTGGAATGCGGATCGAGAATCTGCATATTGGATCGCCCTCAAGGATCGATTGTTCCACATCGACCCAGACGGGCTGACCGAACACCACATCCCATGGACGCTTGTGATATCCTGCGCTGCAGTAACAGAAATCGGATGGGATATTGACGCCCGATAGGATCGATTCGCGCGCCCATGGACAGTGGCAGCCGTAATATCGCTTCATCTTCGTGTCGCGTTCTGCGAGGTATTCACGGGTCATGTACGGAATCTTGGTTTCATAGATGACATCGCCTGCCCTCACTCCGCCCATTATCTCCTGATTCCCTTTGACGAACTCTAGCACGTCCCTGTCTATCTCTTGAGTGTAGAAGAGAGTCTTCTCCTTCATGTGAGTCTCCAGCAGCTTCACGGATTGTCTATGCCTCTTTCTCAAGAAATCGTCGAGATCCTTCGACTTCAGGAATAGCTCTCGCTCATGCCTGTAATCCTCTGGCGGGCCAGCGTGTGGCCCCGTCAACAGAAGGCTCCTGCAACGCTTCTGAGTGAGATTCCCTTCAAGACGTTCCATGAATTGCTTCGTTATCACGGGCCAGCTTGTATTCGGGCTTCCGAGCGTGGGCAACTCCAATCCGCCTAGAATTTCCGCCTGTCTCCTGGCTCCGACCCTCTTCTTGAGCGTGTTAGAGAGATCGGAGAGGATATTCACCCCGTCCAAGAGATTGAGTATCGACAATTCGACTTCCCTGACATCCAAGAAACGAGCGTATCTCAGCAACGATATGTATGTGTCCCAGGTGTTCTTCCCGGACTTGATCAGGTGTTCAGAATACGCCTTGACATCTGCCTCGGTAGCGGTGCCCATGCTCCTTCGCTTGCGATTCTTCCTCAGGAACGATTCGAACTCCTTGACCACCGCTATGTTGCTCGCTATGGCCTTATCGTCCAGATGCCTACGCAACCGCTTACTCGTCTTACAGAATCTGGCGAATCCTTTCTCATCCATCTTGATACCACCGCTCCATTACCCAAATCGCGTATTCGGATATATTGCATTGTTGCGTCGAAAAATTGATTATCAGGGCATCCTACACGGGACCAGATGAGCAACCTGACAGTAGCCATTCTTGGTTCCCCAGAATTCTCCAAGGGGATTGGCAAGAAATCGACAGAGTCAGACATGACCTTCTACGATGTCAAGAAGGGGGAGACCACGCTCACCTGCGTGGAGCCGACCAAGTACCCCGATCGTCTATCGTCCTTGTTCCATGTCGTCTCGATGGCGGACTGCGCTGTATTGGTCGTGGACAAGATCGATCATGTGTTCGGGGAATGCGTCATCATGCTTGATTGCGCAGGAGTCAAGAAGGGGTGGATACTCCCACGCAACTACATCACGAAGGAGCAGTTCGCACCGTTCATCAAGGACACTGCGCTGGAGCAATACCCAGTGGTCGAAGATGATCCCGTGAAGATAAGAGAGCTCTTACTTGAGGAAGCGGAGAAACTCGATGGATCCGAGCCGACTGGTGCTTCCAAAGGTTCCGTTCCGATCGACCACTACTTCGACGTCAAAGGTGTGGGAACGGTCATTCTAGGGCGAGTCGCTGATGGACACGTGAGGAAACACGACTCGATGAAAGTCCTGCCGACAGATAAGCAGGCCATCGTCAGGTCGATACAGAAACACGATGACGACTATGACTGGGCGGTCAGAGGAGACCGGGTCGGTCTGGCGCTGAAGGGTGTCTCCGCGGCGGACCTCGACAGGGGTATGGTGCTTTCGACCGACGACGAGCTTGTGTGCAGATCGTCGCTCAAGGGTAAGTGCCGAATAGTGAAGTACTGGCCCTCGCAACTCAAGAGCGGGATGGTGGTCCATGTCGGCCACTGGATGCAGTTCTCGCCCGCCAGGGTGGACGATGTATCAACTGAAGGTGAAGACTGGAGATCTCCGACACTCACACTTACGCTGCAGAAGGATCTCGTATTCAAACCGGGGTCGAGGGGAGTCGTCGCACATCTAGAAGGCGGGAAGCTCAGAGTCATCGGAACGATCGAGCTGTCCTGAACAGGCCTCCGCAATCCTTGCTTAAATGCTTATATCTACCAGCCCATGCACTTGCTAATGATCGGGGAAGTGGTCCACCAATCAGAGGATGCCAAAACGAGCAGTTCACCCCATCTCTCGGCGATGGGAGTGACCGTTCGATTTGGTCCCGTCGTTGCACTCGATGACTTCACAGTGGAAATTCCCAGAGGTATAATCGGCCTGCTAGGACCGAACGGCGCTGGAAAGAGCACGTTCATCAAAGCTTCCTTGGGGCTCGTTTCTCTCGATAAGGGAAGAATCTCCGTCAGTGGTCTCGATTCGCAGTTGCAGTATCTGCAGATAAGGGATGATATAGGCTACATGCCAGAGCACGACTGCCTCATCCCGAACATGAGTTCCGTCGAGCTCGTGTCCTACATGGGCAAAATCTCCGGCATGTCCTCAAAGGATGCCATCCAGCGGACCCATGAAGTGTTGGATTTCGTCGGCATCGGTGAGGAGAGGTACAGGCTCATCAAATCATATTCGACCGGGATGAAGCAGAGGATCAAACTGGCGCAGGCGGTGATCCACGACCCATCTCTCTTGTTCCTCGACGAGCCGACGAGCGGCATGGACCCGAACGGAAGGGAGGAGATGCTCGACCTGATCAAGAAGATAGGGGCATCCGAGAAGACAGTCATCGTATCGTCGCACATCCTCCAAGAAGTCGAACTGGTCTGCGAATACGCGGTCATAATCAGCGACGGCAAGCTCGTTCGACAAGGGAAGATGGAAGTCCTCATGGCCGGTGAAGAAGACCTTCAGAAACTGACCGTGCGCGGAGACGAACAAGCCATGACCAGATTCGTCGATGCGCTCGCGCAGGTCTGTGAGATCATGGACAGAAAAGAGGAGGGTTGGAACCAGATTGCATTCACCGTACGAGGGTGTTCGGATGGGAAGAGGGTCTTCAAGCTCGCCCACGAGAACGGCGTACAGATCAGAAGATTCCATCCGGACAAGTTGAGTCTTGAGGATGTGTTCCTCAGCTCGTTCAAGGGAGGTGGCGCGAGTGGGAATTAACCCGATCGAATACCGTCCTTGGAAGGGACAGAGGACCGCTCAGAACGCCAGGTTCTACGTGATCGCGAGAAGCATCTTGAACCACAAGATCAAATCCGTCGGTGTAATAGTGCTCCTCGCCCTCGGTTTCTTCCTAGTCCACGTCATGCAGATCCTCACGACCGTATTTTCCCCCCATGAAGGACTGGAGGGGGACGTCATGAGCGGCTACATGGGAGACGGGATCCTCGCAGTGTTCGCCATGCTGCTCGCAGCTGTTCTCACATCCGACCTGATATCGGGGGACTTCGCCAACAGCTCATTCGTGCTCTATTTCTCCAGGGCGATCAAGGTCAGGGACTATCTCATCGGCAAGACCGGGGCGGCATTGATAGTCATGGGCATTCTGTGCGCCATCCCGCCCGTCCTGGTAGGCATCGTTTCAATAGCCACTCAGACGGGGGATGACTACTGGCACAGCGCGGGCATACTCGGACGGACGGCCGTTGCGGGAACCCTGGTCACCGTGTTTTTCGTACCGTACGGTCTCATGATCTCTTCGTTCACCAAACGCAAGAGCTACGCAGCCGTTGGGACATTCATGTCGTTCTTCGCCCTGACCCAGGTCTCGGGGATATTCTCTGATTTCGACCCTGCATGGGGCGTGATAAGTCCCGTGGAATCACTCTCCTATGCAATCGACTGGATATTCGGATTTGGCATACCGACGGAAATCCCAGGAGCGGGTCTTGCGGCATTCATCGCAATGTTCATCGTAGTGCCTTCGGTGATCGTTTGGATGAAGATACAGAGGCAGGTGATCGGAAAATGACCGGGCGTGCATCTGAATCTGATACTGTCATCGAAACGGTCGCGCTCAGCAAGTGGTACGGCGAGGTGATAGGGGTGAACAATTTCAACCTCAGGATCCGCCCAGGGATCACTGGCATAGTGGGACCCAACGGCTCAGGCAAGAGCACTCTGTTCAAGCTTGCACTCGGGCTCATAAGACCAAATGCTGGAGACATAACCGTGCTGGGCGAGAAACCCTGGAGGAACGCTCCCCTGCATTCGTCCATCGGGTTCTGCCCGGATTACGAATCGCTCCCGACAGAAGCAACAGGGCGAGAGTACCTGCGACTGATAGGCGGGCTTCATGGCATGAAGGGTGACGCGCTCTCGAAGAGAACGACAGAGGTGTCCGACATCGTGGGGATGAGGCGCGCGTTGGATAGGAAGACTGGCGGTTACAGCAGAGGGATGAAGCAGAGGATGAAGATCGCTGGGGCACTCATACACGACCCAGACCTACTGATCCTGGACGAGCCGTTGAGCGGCACCGACCCTCTCGTGAGGAAAGAGTTGATCGACCTCATAAAGAGCCTCAACAAGGACCATGGTCACAGTGTGGTGGTCAGCTCCCATGTCCTGTTCGAGATAGAGAGGATGACCCATGATGTGGTATTGATCTACAAAGGTCGAGCAGTTGCAACTGGAGATATCTATGAGATAAGGGACCTGATCGACAAGCATC
>JACZKW010000059.1:0-47507 GCA_014859835.1 Thermoplasmata archaeon
TTCCTGGCATCGCAGGGCATGGACGGCGTCACGGCGAAGGAGATGGCCGTCTTCCCAGGCATGGAACTCATGTCGGCACTGTTCTATGTCGAAGAGTTTCATAAATCGAACAGCTACGACGTGGTCATAATTGACACCGCACCAACGGCGGATACGCTCAGACTCCTATCATTCCCCGATATCGCCAGCTGGTATTTCGACCACCTTTTCCACATGGTCAGGAATGTGCTGAAGATAGCGAGGGTGACCATTGGGAGGATGGTGTCCACCCCGCTGCCCTCCGACAAATTCCTTGAGGATTTGGAGAACCTCAGGGAGCGGCTCCGATATGTCCGGGACCTCCTAACGGATCCGGAGATCACATCCGTGAGACTGGTTGTGAACCCGGAGAAGATGGTCATAACGGAGACCCAGCGGGCTTACACTTACCTGTGCATGTACGGATACACCGTCGAGAGCCTGGTCATAAACAGGATCATACCAGAGGGGCTGTCAGATGTGTACTTCGATGGAAAGCTCAAAGAACAGAAGGAGCACCTGGATACGATAGAGAGCATATTCGCGCCATTGAAGACATTCAAGGCTTCGTTGATGCCTCGAGAGGTGCTTGGAGGAAGATCACTTGAGTCGTTAGCCCTTCAGTTGTTTGGGGATGATGACCCTACCCAGGTGTACTCTGTAGAATCCCCGATGAGAGTATATGAAGAGGACGGAGCGAGCGTATTCGCCATCAAGATGCCGTTCGTGATGGATCAGAAACTAGAGCTATATACACGCAAGGATGTTCTAACATTGCAGTTGGGGGCGTTCAAGAAATCCATAGTGCTCCCGTACGCTCTTACCAACAAGGAGATACTGGGTGCCGACTTGGACGGCCCCTGGTTGAAAGTCAGGTTCGAAGGTGAGGAAATTGGCAGGAAGAAGGGTAGAAAAAGGGGTAGAGGTCGCAAAGCGCCTCGAAAGGCACATTGAAGAGATAGCGACCAAGGTCACGACTAAGGAGACCATGACTCATTTCGTCAACGCAGGTATGGAGATAGTGCAGGCTGCGAATTCGGCCATGAAGCACCTGGACGTGCCGGAGGAGACGAAGGTAAGGATCCACAGGGCCGAGAAGGAGGTTCTCCTGGCCGCTAGGAGCTTCATAGACGCGATCCTGGTGGAGGTGGACAAGGAGATGCCCAAGAAGAAATCCGAGTTCAAGAAGGTCGAGATCAAGCGGAAATCGAAATGACGCTCCGAGATTGATGGGGTCAGAGGGCACAGCTTTTTTACATAGACCCCATTACCGCACATAGTCAAGACCACCAGGGGGTATTACCGTATGGTAAAGATGCTAGTACCGTACCCGGACAAGTGTACTGGGTGCAGATTCTGTGAGATGGCCTGCACTCTGTATCACGAGGGTAAGATCAACCACGCAGACGCGAGGTTGCAGGTGCACAAGCGCGACGTCAGGATCGATTTCCCGTCGGTTTGTACGCACTGCGTAGCTTGTAAGGATGAATGCTGTGTGACTGCCTGTCCTGTCGAGGCGATCAAGATCGAGGACGGCATCGTGCGGGTCGATGAGGACGAATGTACTGCATGCGGAACATGCGTCGAGGTCTGTCCGTTCGGAGTCATGAGGATGGAGGAGACCGCATTCAAGTGCGACCTCTGCGGAGGGGACCCGACCTGCGTGAAGTTCTGCTCGATGGGCGCGATCAAGTATGAGGAACCAAAACCCGAGCAGTATGAGGCAGTCAGGAAGCTTCTGAAGGCGGAGGAATGAGCATGAAGGGCTTTTCAGGAAAGATATTGAAGATAGACCTCAGCTCTGGCAAGGATTCCATCAAATCGACCGATGAAAGATACGTGAAGAAGTACCTCGGAGGATCTGGGTTCGCGATAGAACTCGTATATCACGGCGTCCCTGAAGGTGCAGACGCGCTCTCACCCGAGAACGTCTTGGCCATGGCTCCAGGGGTGTTCGACGGGTTTGCGGTGCCGACGGGCGGCAAGACCGCCTTCGCTGCGAAGTCTCCGGCCACCAATACACTGGCCGAGAGCATCATGGGCGGCTCCATAGGTGCGGAGCTAAGGCACGCGGGTTATGACGCGCTCGAGATTTCTGGAAAGGCCGAGAAGCCGTCATATCTCTTCATCGAGGATGACAAGATCGAGATCAACGAAGCCGATGACCTCTGGGGGAAGGATACAAGACAGGTGCCTGAGATCCTCAAGAAGAGGCATGGCTGGGATGTCAAGGTAGCTTGCATAGGCGTCGCTGGCGAGAAACTGGTCAGGATGGCTTGCATAGATTGCGACGATAGGCAGGCCGGCAGGGCTGGCCTCGGAGCAGTGATGGGGTCGAAGAACCTCAAGGCCATCGTCGTCCGAGGCACCGGAGATCTAGAACCTGCGGATCCCGGGAAGCTGCTGGAGATAGCGCTCAGATACCAGAAGATAATGGAAGCCGCTCCATCGTTCAACGAGGATACGAAATACGGCACGGGCGAGTTCCTAGGTTGGATCAACAAGGAGAAGGGAGTGTTCCCGACCAGGAACTGGCAGGAAAGCTTCTTCAAGGAGAGGGAGCAGATTGACCCGTATTACTGGGCGCCAAGGTATGTCAGCAAGAACAAGGCCTGTTTCGCCTGCACGAAGCCCTGCGGCAAGCTGTTCGAGATCAAGAGCGGCAAGTTCTCCGGAGTCGCGATCGATGGCCTGGAGTACGAGACGCTCTACTCACTCGGGGGAGGCTGCGGCAACGCGGATATCGAATCCGTGGCCAAGGCCAACGAGGTCTGTGACTTGGTAGGTATCGACACGATCTCTGCCGGAGTGGCCATTGGATTCGCAATGGAGCTCATCCAGAGAGGGATAATCACCGAGGATGAGGTCGGCATGAAGCTGACCTGGGACAACGCATCCGATTCTGTGCCGAAGATGTGCGAGATGATCGGGAAGCGCGAAGGGTTCGGAGACATCCTGTCCGATGGCGTAAAGAGGGCCGCTGAGAAGATCGGCAAGGGCGCCGAGAGATACGCGGTGCACACCAAGGGCATGGAGCCTCCCGCATACGATGTCAGAGGCATGAAGGGACATGGACTGTCTTTCATGACGTCTACCCGTGGCGCTTGCCACCTGAGGGCAGGCATGTACGCGCCTGAGCTCGTGGGCAAGTTCTGGCGATGGGAGGGCATCGACCGGCTATCCACCGAAGGGAAGGGCGAGAAGGTCGCCACCATGGAGAACTTCATGTGCGTCTACGATTCGGTCGGCTTGTGCAAGTTCTCGAGGGGCTTCTTCCTGATCGATAAGCTCAGGGAGGTCATCGAGGCGATATCCGGCCTGCAGTTCACGGAGGAAGAGCTCCTGAAGATCGGCGAGCGCATACACAACATGAAGGGGGACTTCAATGTGAAGCATGGAATCACCAGGAAGGACTGGCTCCTGCCTCCGAGAGTGCTCGAGGACCCGATCACCGAGGGACCGTCCAAGGGCGCCAAGATAACCGTCGAGGAGATGAACAATATGCTCGACGATTACATGGCTGTCCGCGGCTGGACCTCTGATGGCGCTCCCACCCCGGAGAAGCTCAAGGAACTGGATATCGTCTGAGCCGTTGCGGGTACTAAACCAGACCGGGTCAGGACGGTTCGCGTTCTGACCCTCTGAAACACCTTATGATTTCTCAAAAAAGTAAATGAGACGGGTCGCGAAGGATTCGAAAGCTCGGGAATCAGATCATCTTGATGGAATCCGCGAGTTTCAGCAGCTCCTTCTTCGCGATCAATTCATCGTTCTTCCTGGAGATAACGGTGACGACGAGGGCTTTTCTTCCGGCGCCGACGACGACCATCTTCGCATCCTCGCACTCGACTACCACAGATTGCGGCGTGCCGACTCTTAACTCGGAGTTGGCAGTAGATGCCGCGCCGATGAGAGTAGCGCACATGATTGCGAATGTGTCCAGAGATACATCTTCTGGCAGATCAGCTGCAATCACGAGCCCGTCCCTGCTTATGATCGCAGATGCTATTGCCCCGCAACTCTCCCTCAACGCCCTGAGGGCTGGCTTAAGCTCCAATTCAATCCCCTCCTACCTGTTCGACCTTGAAAACGCAGTGCTTGTCGCCTTTGCTCACACACTCTATCTCGTCGCAGTGGAATCTCCTGTGAGTCTTGGCCTCGTATATCTTCTTCACAATACCTCTCAGCCTGTGACAAGTCGGTATATCCGATTGGGTCGACTCCACGGATCCCTCTGCCGTCGCAGTGGATTCCTCGAAGACGATATTATCGATCCAGCCTCGTGCCCTGAGCAGATTGCCACATATCTCGAAGTATTTCTCAGGCTCCTGAAGTGCGATCTTGGATATCTCCTCTCCCAGGATCATGCCCTCCCTGAAGAACAGACCGTGGCATGCCTGAGACATGACACCTTCGTATAGCTTCCGTATCTCCTCGAACTCGGACTGGGAGAGCTTGACGAACTTCATCTAATCCGCTTTGTGGATTCGTATCGAGGATATTTAAGGTTTGGTCCACAGGTCACAGGCCAGCGAAAGGGGTTTTTGGTCGAAAAGGTCTATTCGACGACTCATGCAGGTTGAAAAGTCTATATCCACCAGATTCGTTAGCACCCCGGGAAACCATCATGTTCTCCGATGAAGAGGGCGAACTGGCCGTGACGACTGCGAGGAGAGTCATCGAGAGCCATGTCAAGAGGGAGAAGATCTCTGGCCTCGACCTCCCAGAATCGTTCAAGAACAAATTTGGGGTATTCGTGACACTGACGACACACCCCCAAGATGAATTGAGAGGGTGCATAGGGTACCCTGAACCGATTATTTCGCTCGAGGATGCCCTCAAAGACTCCGCCATAAGTGCGAGTTCACGGGACCCCAGGTTCCCCCCGGTGAAATCGCAGGAACTTGGGGGGATCACGGTGGAGGTCAGCCTGCTGACCCCACCCGAAGAGATCAAAGTGAAGAGATGCCAGGACCTGCCGAATCAAATCCATATCGGAGAGGATGGGTTGATCGCCCAGAAGGGATGGAATCGCGGTCTTTTGCTCCCACAAGTACCAGTCGAATGGGGATGGGATGCAGAGGAGTTCCTGTCGCAGACATGCATCAAGGCAGGTCTTCCGCCAGATACCTGGCTCGACGGGGACACGAAGGTGTTCAAGTTCACAGCGGAGGTATTTTCGGAAGAATCACCCAGAGGGAAGGTCAAACGTAGAAGACTGAGTGAATGAAATGGATATGGTCATCGAAGGCGACTGCTATCAGCAGGGTGAATTCAAACACCTCGAGATCGGGATAGATAATGGCAAGATTGTCAAGGTAGCGAAGAGCATCGACTGCGACAAGCGCATGAACTTCGGAAGCAAGAAGATACTCCCCGCCGCAATCGATCCGCACGTCCATTTCCGAGACCCTGGGATGACACACAAAGAGGATTTCAGGTCTGGATCGATCGCCGCACTCCACGGAGGCGTCACATGCGTCTTCGATATGCCCAACACTAAACCGCCCACGACCTCCATAGACTTCCTGAATGAGAAGAGAGGGATCGCTCTCTCAAGATCACATGTGGATTTCGGGCTTTTTGCAGGAGTTCAGCCTGGGATTGATGTCGAGGGCTTGGCGGAGAAGGTGATAGGTTTCAAGCTGTACATGGCTGGAACCACGGGCAACCTGCTGGTCCCTTCACTTAGGTCCATCGGATCTGAACTATCAAGGATCGCCAAATGCGGCAAGGTACTAGCGGTGCACGCAGAGGACGAGTCGTTGAGGGACAAGGAACGAGACGAGAAGAACTTGCACGACCATCTCGCAGGGAGGAACAATGACTGCGAGACGAGCGCGATACGGAAGATAGCAGACGCTGCCCCAAATTGCAGGCTCCATATCTGCCATGTCTCGGCCAGAGAATCCATACCACTGGTGTTCGAACAGAAGAACATGACCGCTGAGGTCTCGCCGCATCATCTGCTGCTCGATAGGGACAGACCGATAGGATCTCTGGGGAAGGTGAACCCCCCGCTCCGGACCCGCGCAGATAGGCAGGCGTTGTGCCTTGCGCTCAAGCAGGGAAGGTTCGACATGATCGCATCCGATCACGCACCTCATACGATGGACGAGAAGAGTGATGATTTCCAGCATGCACCCTGTGGAATGCCGGGTGTCGAGACCATGTATCCACTCATGCTCCAGCTGGTCAGGGAGAGACATCTAGCTCTCGCCACGGTGGTCAGAGCTATGTGCGAGAAACCTGGCGAGATATTCAAAATACCCAAAGGCAAGATCGAGCCGGGATATGATGCAGACCTGGTCGTTGTTGATTTCATGGAAGGAAGCGAGATAAGGGGAGACAGACTCCTGACCAAGTGTGGATGGAGCGCGTTCGATGGGATGTCCTGCATATTCCCGAAAGCGGTCTTTGCCGGGGGAGAACTCATGATGGAAGATGGATCGCAGTCAGGGGACCGCATGGGAAGGGAAGTAATTGGCAAATAGAAGTGAATCATCCTACAAGACAGAACTGGATCTATCGGAACTGGGCGAGACGACCTATGAATGTATCGATGGTTGTGCCCTCTGCTGCTTATGTCAGCCAGAATTACTCCCACATGAGGAGGGGAAGTTCCGCAGCGATCCGGAGTTGATGTCAGGGGTCACGGACGAGCACATATCACCAGAGGTCGACGGAGCGGCGATAAAACTGCAGGGAGCACATGGCGCATGCCACTTCCTTAAGAGAAGAAGATGCGGCGTGTATAACGATCGACTCCATTTCTGTAAGGCTTTTCCCATAAGTGTCTTCGCTGGATGGAGGATTCAGCTGAACGTGAACCTGTCCTGCAGAGGGATAGGACTGCCTGGGAAACGTCTGGCAGAGCATGGTATGGAGATACTCGACGCCATAGGCGAAACAAGGGTCGATGAGGAGCTTGAATCGGCCCAGGATGTGTTCTATCAATTCTCAAAGAACGCGAAGGATACAAAGACCATACAATCGGCCGGTTCTGTCCGCGAAGCATGCGGATTCCTTTCAGATGATATGCTCGACGAGATCGGTCTCAGCAGGATATTGACTTATGCCGAACACGGTAACACGAGGCAGAACTCGCCTGCGCAGGACATCGCTAGGAGAGCAAGAGCTTCCGAGCCAGAGACGAATGTTGACGAATTGGCCCTTATGCTTGGCACGGAACTGTTCGACCTGCCAGACCTGAGCTACCTGCCAGTCTACGTAGATGAACGATTGGATTGGAAGGTCTTCCAACTGAGCGGAAGGAACATAGTCGGACACGACCTCTCAGAGGATGGGGCAATAAAGGAGTTCGTGAAAGTGAATCCGACGGATATCTCGCTCATGCCACTATCGGAAGAGGGCAAGAAGGAGATGGAGAGATATCTGATGCTTGTGAACTCGAGGGATTGCTTCCTCGGTCACGCCGCATATCTCTGTGATGAGGACGGATACGGATACAACTTCGGGCAGGCCTACCTCGGCGCTATGGCGAATACCATCGTGGACCTATGGTGGCGATCTTCATTCCTTGCACTACTACGAGATAAGGAGATGCTTGGACGTGATGAGGTTAGGGAGGGGGTCATCTTCTTCGACATGGATCTCCTCGACCTGCCCACCATCGGAGCCTTCATCTGATACACCAACTGCGAAGGTGTCCGTTGATGACCTATATGTGCCGGTGCCGATATTCGATGTCAAGCCACACGTTTGTACAATTGGGGTGATTCTTCCCCCTAAAAGGCTTCGATTTCCTTTCGGTTCAAGTATGAGTCAACGAAAGCGTTATCTATCCGAATTTCATCTCACCTTTTCGAACGTCTTGAGGAGGCGCCTCGTTTGGAGAAAAAGAAGCCTGCGACACTTGACAAAAGCGATCGGATCATTTTGAAAATGCTTCAAGACGACTGCAACGTGAGCCTGAAGAAGATCGGTGAGAAGACAGGGTTGTCGTCATCTACAGTCCACTACCGGGTGAACAGGCTGGTTGAGGAAGGAGTGATCACCGGATTCAAGGCTTGTGTGAACCCACTCAAGGTCGGAAAGGAGATCCTGGCGATATCATTGATCACTGGCAGGTACGGTCCGGATTACGTGAAGAAGATCGGAGAGAAGATATCCAAGATCCCTGGAGTATGGGCCGTTTATTTCCTACTTGGGAACATAGACTTCGCAATCCTTCTGAGAGCGTCCTCAAGGGAGGAGTTGAAGGACATAATCGATTCGATCATAAGGATAGACGAGGTCGAGAGGAGCAACACCTATCTGATCCTCGACAGGATAAAGGAAGACATAACGGTTCACCTCTGACCTTTGGATCATCTGTTGGATGACCGCCTCGCCGCCGACAGAGCGGTGAGATATTCCTCGATCCTCTTGACACGCAGATTGATCTGGCCGACCTCCCCTCTGACGTCTCGCATCCCAATGAGTAGCTCGGCAGGGATCTTTGGCTCAGGCATAACCGGAGGCTCGATCATTGGGACCTTGATGTTGCTGATTGCATCCTTGAGTGACAACACCTCATCGGAAAGAGCCGCCAATCTCTCGTCTGTGTCGTCTTTCTCTTCAGCGTTCAGCTGATCCACCGCTTCCCTGAGAGAGTTCACCTCACTGTATAGATCGTCCAACGAATCGTCGCTTTCATCTTCCTGTTGGCTAGGTTGTATGGATGCGAACGCCTTGTCGATCTTCCTATCCGTAGTTGACAGTATCACACCGAGGCCTTTCGCGATCTTCTTGTCGAGTTCTATCTTGAAGTCGTGGACCTCGGTTCTGAGATGGTTTTCGATCTCCTCGAGCTTCTCCCCTTGTAGTTTCACATCCCTGAGCAGTTCCGACAGGTCCGTCATCTGCTTCACTACAGATGAGAGCATCTCAATTCCGTCTGAATCCAGCTTCATCTCCGATGGTCCAGTAGAATATCGTCTCAGACCATCCACCATGGACATCTTGTCCATTATCGGGCCGGAGCGGGCGATCGTCTGCTTCAACGGCTCGAGTCTCGCTAGCGCACTATCCGCCATCTTCACCGGATTCTTCATCCATTGATTCACATCACTCAATTCACGCACAATGTTCTCCAGCTGACGAGTGGCATCCACGATGTCAGAACTCTCCATAGCCCGTATGTCCCTTATCGCATCACGACGGCCTCTCGAGGAGGCGTCCTCGACCGAGGCCCCTTCGTGAGAGTATACCGTGGCCAGATAGAACACGCCCGACATGATCTTGCCCATGACATAGTCCCACTCCTGGCCAGAGACCGCAATCGTGGGTCTCTCAGCTCTCTCGAAAAGCATGCAGAAACTGCCATTCGGCATATAGCAAACTTCGACACCGTAAGGGTGATTCTTGTAGAACTGAGGAATATGTTCAGGGCTCTCGCTCTGGACAGCGCTCATGTAAGCGGCCATATAGGCCTTTGCGTAATTGGCGAGGTCGATGTCTGTGGGACCCCGACCCTTCTGGCTACTCTGTCGCGCGTTCATGTCCGCACCAGGCCAGGCACGCGCTGGGTTATGATAACCCAAACAGCGGAAAGGCAGACTATGCGGGGGGCATCGTCGGAAACCATGAAATAGGTTTCCGGTCAAATCTCGGATATGATTATCAGTATCCCCGGATCGTGTGAGGCCGGTAGCCCATGATCATACGGCAGGGGCGGCTTCCCAATCATCCGACCATCGGACCTGGCCCGTCTTGAACTCGAACTTCAGACGCACCTTTCCATCATCGAAGAATATCTGGGCTCGTCTGACCTGAGAGACATAGAGCTTGGTCCACTTGCCTCTCTGGGTAAGGGCCCTTCCCTCGCAACTGAGGAGACCTTCGCTGAGAAGTGTGTTGACCCGTCGATATCCGAGCGTCACGGGTATGTCGAGCCTCTGGCACATGTCCTGAACTGATCGAGGTTTGTCTCTGGCATACGTGAGTATCTTCGCTGAATACTCGTCGATCAGGAGTTTCGACAGTTCGTACGCATTCATCGAAAGGGGAGCCTCCTGCATACATTCATGGTCACCGTTCATAAACAATCTCGTTCAATTCCAATCAGAGAATATCACAGACGATAAGTCGAGGATGATCATCAATTTTCGATGCCTCACTTGGCTGCTTGAAAATCGAAGGGCGGATCTACGATCTGAGGAGTACGAATGATTCTCAGGGTTTAGAAACAAAAAGACAATTATATATATCTTAGAATTAGTTTACCCAGGATAAGGGACGGGATATAAGCTCTAACTCCCCCCTGTGTGAGGGGATAAAACGGCCACCGATACGGATATAGCGCATGCTAGACTCGGCATCGCTCAAATATTGACGGACCAATACAACATGAACATCCTTGCAGCGTCTAGCCATAAAGCTAGGAGTGCAAGAGAACTCGCGTTCATGTTCGACATACCGCTTGCGAGCTGCTATCGAAAGCTTAGAGAGCTGTCCGCGGCAGGTCTGATCGAACAGGAAGGCAGCGAGTTGACGGCGGATGGGAAAAGATACAAGGTATACAAGTCCCGCATAGGCAGCGTCACCCTCGTCTACGAGAAGGGTACCCTGCGCATGAAAGTGGATATGAACTACAGATCCGCACCGCTGGAGATAGTTCAGAACATGGCGACGCCGAAACCAAGAGGCGAGCTCTGAATAACCTTTCCTAAACTATGGGGGCCTTTTAACTCCCCTCTATTTTACGTTCTATTCTTTTCGGGCAGATTTGTCATTTCCTAAAAAGAGAATCACGACACAACCATTTTTATCATACATGAGAATCAGATATAGCTCTCAGAGGCGGCACTAACGCACTCGGGAGACAAGACGCTTGGACTATCCACAGGGCAAATGTAGACCTACCTCGGGAGTGAAAGAGAATCACACTACGCGGATAGGCCAGGCACCATTATTCTGGTGATGATTGAGAATTGAGAGTGGGCGCTCCACGCCGCACACGACATTCTCAACTCATGCAGTCTGGATTTTGGATGACTGACCTCTCCGCGACCACAGAGGAGGGAAAGAGATGGAAAAGATACCCAAGCCCAGAAGGATTCGTATGGGCGAGGAAGGGGAGATGGGGGTCGGCACATTACTGATCTTCATAGCGATGATATTAGTCGCCGCCGTAGCAGCTGGCGTCCTAGTCCAGACCGCATACGAACTACAGCAACAGGCAGAAGCGACAGGCGATCAGGCATTGCAGGAAGTAGCAACGGGTCTGAAAGTGGTAGCGATATATGGAATGACGGCGGATGATGGAACTGGTGCATTGGTCATTACTGACCTGTACCTGAAGGTGGCGTTGACTGCGGGCAGCCCGATGATAAACCTGGCCACGCTGATAATCGAGATATCAAATGGAGAGGCAGATGAGACGCTGTCATGTCCCGATTATACTGTTGCATCGACTGATGGCACTTTCGATGTGACGAGCCTGAGGGACACATATCCCGATAATATCGGCGCCTGGACCGCGGCAGATGTAGGAATCACACAGGGAGATGTTGCATTGTTGCACATCGATCTGGCAGAACAACTGCCTACGGACATGAGTCTCGTCACCCAGCAGGATGCCACGATACTCCTGATACCGAAGCACGGGATACCGACTTATGTGTTGATCACCACACCTTCAGTCCTGTCGAACACATATGAGATACTGACCTGAAGAGGGATCTCAAGAAAGGAGGAACGTGCATGGACCCAGAAGAACGGTACTCGGTACTGGAGAGCTTCGACATAGATTCCAGGACCAACATGATCATCATGCGATGGTTGTCATTCCTGATGGACAGGATAGACGTCGAGGCCATCCCCAGACTGTTCGACTTCTATAGCAGAATAGGATGGGTAGGAGAGGACGTCGCAGAGTACCTGGCATCTGTATCACAGGGCACGAAGAAGGCCGAACCGGAGATGGCAGAGGCGATCCTGGACGATGAGATAATAGACCACAATCTCGTAGTGACCAAGAAGCGGCCAGGGAAGAGAAGCTCCTTGGATGCTCTCGCGCTGGCGACGGAGGAGAAGGAATGGAGACTCACACCGGAGGACCATATGAAGTCCTGGATGTTCGTCATGGAGCTGGCGGGCATCGATGTCGACAAGAACATCTGGTGTGAAGTGGAAGAACGGATTGGTCGATTCGAGACCAGCCTCGCCGATTATTACAGAGTATGACCGGCGATGGTTGATCTGAACAACGAGAATTGAGAGAGACTGAGAAACAGGGCATATCAGACGTCTGGGAATATCCCATGGAAACCCCTTACAATCGATATTTTTGATTCAATAGTCTGATTATCTTGCGTGAAAATCACGGCTTGTTGTCTTATATAATCTTCAAACGCATGATAATCATTAGCCTCCAACGCATCTCGAGGCACTATCCACAGGGCATGTAGACCGTAGACTCTCGTCTTTCTGGCGAGCAATATAATACCGACTCAACAAGTCGGGATGATTTCTGATGGTGCCATGAGTTAGCGGATGCTCTCGACGTAACAAAGCTACGTTCCATGCCCTCGCACACCGGAGAGGACTGGGATGGGACTCAAGAAGGTTAAAACGAGCATAAAGAAGGATGAAGAAGGCGACGTCGGTATAGGTACGCTCATCATTTTCATCGCGATGGTACTAGTGGCTGCAATCGCGGCGTCATTGATACTATACGCTGCGGCATTGCTGCAGCAACAGGGGCAGAGGACGGTCGACGATGCCGTGTCAGAGGTTTCTGGAGGGCTCACGGTCGTGAACGTCGCAGGCGATCGTAACCCTGACGGCGCAGATTCGTCCATCGCATCGGGATACATGCCTTCGAGAGATGATCAACCTCCTACTGGTGGCATCTTATGGAATGTGACAGAATCACGTGACGGAGTCTCACCACTTGGAATAGTCCTCAACTGGAGCTCCGCCATAGATTATGGCTCTGGACTCGCTGAAGAGATCATCTACAGGACTTCGGTCTATGACCCGACGAACCCCGCGGTATTCAATGAACAGATCGCGAGGAATCGACTGTTGACACTCAACCAACTTAATCCATCTTACGAAATGACTAGGTTGACCACAGGTTTCGGATCAGATAGACAGTATACGGATTATACGGCCAGAGACGATAATTCCACGTCATATGCATACGCAATAGTTGGCGTAGATTCCGCGGGGAACCGCGTGATCTATACCCCGATAGACAGTTCTGCATCCACAGACGATGCAAGTCATGATGAGGACCAGACCGTACCCGTTGGCGGGTCCATGACAAGCACATCGAGACCCGATGATTATTCGGTCATGCTCTTCTGGGTTCCTGCAACCGATGCAGGAAGTGGAGTCGGCCAACAGCTGCTCTATCGAAGCAGCGTATCGGTTGGATCCCTAGCGAACGTGATGGTCGATGGACGAAGAATCATATCCGTACCCATCGGAGCGGAACTGATCACGACCCTCAACTCGACAGCGTCCAGCTATGCTGATGCGCCGAGCGATGAGGGAACCTATACGTATTATGTGATTGTCGAGGACTGGGCTGGGAACCAGGTCTCCTTGGGAACACTGTCATACATTGCTGAGAATGTGGATTCCATCGTTCCATCCGCGGTGCAGGCGTTCTGCGCAAGGCAATACATACAATCTGTCGAGATGACTTGGAGCGAGGCGTCCGACGATGAGACGTTCATCGGCGAATATTTGATCTACAGGAGTACCAGCATGTCCGCGCTCGATAGCGTCGAGGAGTTGAGGAACTCCACTCCGATCGCGTCCGTCGACAGCAATACGATCCATTACTACGATTATTCCGGAGTATCCGGCACTCTGTACTATTATACCGTAGTAGCTGTGGATGCAGCAGATAACTATGCACAACCGGTGATACCATCGAACACCATCCAAATGATCGAGATCAAGGTCAAGACAGTGCCTGGAAGCATGCCGATCCTGTTCACATCTCTGATGATAGAGATCACTGATGGTGAGAAGGATGTCACGCTGGGATTCAATTCCGCAGAATTCGGACCGGCCGGAGCTACTGCAGACAGCTTCTCTGTGCAGATACTCAGGGATCTTGATGGCGTATTCGCGAGCACATTCTCCCTCTCGGATGGAGGGCTTGTGAAGATATTCGTGGACGCGGGGGAGATAGGCTTGAACCTTCATGCTGAATCGGCGTTCTCGATGAAGTTCATCCCCAGCATAGGCCAGCCGACGATAGAGGACTGTTCGATCCCATACCTCGGGACTTACAGATATGTGAATCTCATCTGATGATTTGGCGAAGACGCAAATCACCTATGAGAATCACTCCTCATAATTTTTCTAGATATTTGTATACTAATGTTTAAGATATATATTTCTGATAGTAAGACTCGAGAGAGGTCTACATGCCCTGTGGATAGTGCCTCTCAAGCACAACCTTGAGGGGTGCATCTCTCTCACTCCCCGCTGCAAGGGCACGGCGGCGGTTGCCATCGGAGGTGAGGCGAGAGGACCAGTTAGGATGGAACGGTCTGGCTGTCGCCAGGAGTTATGTGATCGCCCCAGTGCTAGACAAGACTCGCTGCGGGCGTTGAAACCGTGCTTTTTGGACACACCATCGGGTAGCGGATGCTCTCGATGTCCTGTCAATAGACAGGAGAGCTAGGATCGGCTCGGAAGATCCCCTCGTCGGCTGGGTGCCGAACGTCCCTCGGGTACGTGACCCGGGAAAGAGATGCGAAGTTGGAGGAATAGAAATATGAACAAACTAGCGTGGAAAAAGAGAAAAATGGAAGAGGAAGGCGAGATGGGTGTTGGAACCCTTCTTATCTTCATTGCCATGATAATCGTTGCCGCTGTGGCAGCGGGTGTCTTGGTTCAGACTGCATACAAGCTGCAACAGCAGGCCGAAGCGACTGGTGATGAGGCCGTACAGGACGTTGCTGCAGGGTTCAAAATCCTTGCTATATGGGGATCGACGAATGCAACATCTGTGATTGACACGGTCTACATCAAGATAGCTCTGATTGCTGGTAGTCCTGGGATCAACCTCGAGAACACATTGATTGAGGTTACGCAGACAATCGGCGGAGGCACGGGTTCTGAGGTTACGCTCGTATACGGAGAAGCTGCATCGGACACTGAGTTCAACGCAACTGAGCTCAGAGATATGGACCCGTCGACAAGCGCAGTCATGATGACCGCCGGAGACGTCTTCCAGGTGAAGATCGACCTTACCACCGCGAGTGGAATAACCATGGAGCTCGACCCACAGGAGCGCCTGACACTCCTGTTTATGCCCAAGCATGGTGTGCCGACATACCTGGAGATAACCGCTCCTGCGACCCTCGAGGCCAGCAGTGTAGTGGTGCTATAGTAGAGACACAAGCTCGATTAAATCCCAATTTGGGGAGATCTCTCCCCCTCACCTCTTTCCAAGAGGTGAGGGAAGATGTTTTCCCATGACTGCACGGGGTTAGGTGTATCGAAAATGGCCGGCCTGTTCCGCAAGAAACCTGGAAAAGATGGTTCCTCAGCTCGTAGGAAGTTGAAAGACTTCGAGGACGAGTTCGATGATACGGAAGAGGAGACTTTCGATGACGCAGCAGAAAGGAGCGACGGATCAGACATTGTGTCGCCCACCGACGATGAGGACTACCTCGAAGGCGATAGTTCGGGTGCTGGAGGACTTACCGGTGTAAAAGAGCTCAGCGAGCTCCTTGGCCGTCTGGAAGAGATCGAAGACAAGATCGGGAGAGTCGACTCTGCTCTAACAAACGAGCGGAACGAGAACTCGAAGGTCAGAGATAAACTCACCCAGATGGATCAGGACATCAGAAAGCTCCTGTCAGTATACGAAGTCGTCTCCGCGAAGTTCAATCCGTTCATTGATGTGTCAGAGAAAGAAGCTCCTCCGAAGGAACAGTCTCCTCCCAAACCAGCGGAGAAGCCAGCTGACGAGATCTCGTTCGGAACGATCGAGCTCGACGGGGATATCCCTGAGTTCAGACCGTTTGGCGAAGGGGAGATCGACACGCCATCTTTAGCTAGGAGCGCGGCATCAAAGAAGAGTAGGGACGCCACCCCGTGGGAGCCAGGGACGTCGACAATGCCCTTGGAGACAGTATCGATTGGACAAAGGAGAGAGACTCCACCGACGATGGACAAGACATCGACCGACGAGAGATATGAGAGACAGGTGCGTGCGGCGGCAAGGAGCAAGCACAACAAGAAGCCTTTGCTGGCATACATACCACACGATTACCTCACTCTAGTCCTTGTCATGCGCTGGATAGAATTCCTGTTCGAACGCTTGACAAGAGACAGGATATCGCTCGCCCTTGACTACTACGTAGACGTAGGGTGGATAAGCGAGGATGTGAAATCAGAAATCATGTCCTATGCCCGTGGTGAACTGCAGGACGTCACGAAATACATGGGCCAAGAAGAGGTCCGTGAGGATGTCTTCAGGGATCTACCCCCGCCACAAGCAGCACCCTACAAGAAGGTCGAAGACTGGCGCCTGTCAGCCGACGACCATCTGAAATCTCTCCTGTTCGTCCAGAAGATAGCAGGGCTCGAAGTCGACAAAGATAGGCTAAACTCCCTCGAACAGAACATATCGAAGTTCAAGGAGAGTCTGGAGGGCTTTCATGGGGTTTAGTGTCTCGGCTACAATGGCGATTTTCCTCGCCGCCTTTCTCATTCTTTTTTCTATTCTTTACGCCTCGGTAACCGATGCGTTTGATAAAGTAACCGTGTCTTTGGATGAAAGATACGATGATATGAGCGAGAGATCACAGACTCAAATCAGTATAATCGACGTGAATTACTATCGCGACACGAATGATCTCGAGGTCCTGGTGCAGAATACAGGAAGCATCGCCCTTGAGATAAGCGAATCGAACCTCCTCGTAAGCGGCCTGTTCATGTCTTCGTTCATAGCAGAGATCGAAGGCAAGACAACCGACATCTGGCTGCCACTCGAGGTGCTCACGATCACCGTCAACGACCCGTTGATAGACTTCGATTCCGACGTAGGTCTAAGAAACCTCGTTGCGAACGATGCACAGCTTTCCTCGCCAACTAGCCTATCGGTTGGCGAATGCGCATATGTCCTTGACGGAAACAGCATTGACGTTTTCACCCTTACTGGCACATTCAGTTTCACAATCACAGACGCCACGCACATGGTGGCACCCAGTGACGTCAAGGTATTCGGTGAGTATCTATACGTTCTAGACGAGACGTCACACATAGATAGATTCGACACAGACGGAAACTGGGTCGATGTGTTCGTCTCGGATGCGACAAACGCGCCATCACCAGTATCATTTGCAATCGATTCCGACTACATCTACATGATCGACAACTTCGACCATATTGACAGATTCAATATATCGACTGGCGTCTTCGTCGACCAACTAATCGCCAACGGCGGCACGATGACCGATCCGATAGACATCACCGTAGGCGCATACATATTCGTTCTTGACAACAGCTCTGGAAGCAACCATATCGACAGGTACGGACTCAACGGAAGTGAAGGAGCGCAGATAATCGGGTCCGACATGCTCTCATCGACAACGGACATATCCGCCAGTGCCGGGGCTCTCGATGAAAGGAGCTTGTTCATAGCGAACAACAGCGACGAGATACTCGTCGTCTATGAGAACGGTACGATGAGAGGCACAATAGATGAGGGCCTCAGCGATTCTGTTTGGGGGGTGGACGCAACGGGCAAGATATTCGTGTCAGATAGTGTGAATGGGCTCGTGATCGAGAGGCTCGGCACGAGCGTGAAGGTGGTGGTTGAGAATGGGATATCAGATATCATCATGCTCTGAGAGGTGGGAATAATGGGCGCAAGTGGTGCGTCGACACAGTTGATATTCTTCGTGTCAGCCGTCATAGTAGCGTCCGCTGTCGTGGCTGCAGCTGCCAACAGCGTATATGGCATCACGAGTGGAATCGATCAGAAGAGTGACAATATCCAGAAGGAAATGCTGACGGACATATCGATCATCAATGATCCTACGAACGTGCCCAACGATCCGGTGAAGATATATGTCAAGAACCTCGGCAATACGGTTCTGAACCAAAACTATATCACTGTAATGCTGGATGGCATGGTGGTCACGGATTACACCCTTTCGCTGAGCGGGAACACATCGTCGCATTGGGATCCGTCTAGCGTGATATCGATCACCATCGATCAGACTTTGACATCGGGGGATCATACGGTCACTGTGACGACGGAAAACGGCATAATGGACAGACTCAGCTTCCGGATCTAGTGAGGTGGCTCCCCAATGGGAGAGACCTATAAGCTCCAGATACCAAGAGACGACCTGCATGATCAGTTGGGTCAAGGTCTCCCTGCGGGAACTATCACTCTGATCGAGGGCGCTCATGGCAATGGGAAAAGCGCCATCGTACAGCGCATGATCTACGGATTCCTGTCAAACCAGTATTCTGTCACCTGCATTTCCACGGAACTGACAGTCAAGGATTTCATCAACCAGATGTATTCCCTGGATTATCCGATCGCATCGTGGCTGTTGAATGGTAAGCTCAAATTCGTGCCCGTCTATCCTCTTGTAGGAACAGGCAATAGCCGAAAGGACTTTCTGGGTATGCTAATCAGTTCGGAGGAATTGTACAAGAGCGACATAACGATAATTGACACCTTCTCCAGCCTTGTGAGCAACAGTCTTCACGGAGAAGACAATAGCATAAAGGTCCTTTCATTCTTCAAGAGGCTGACGGGGATGGGAAAGAGCATCGTCATCACGGTCGACCCGCAGGAAATCGAGGCGAAATCATTGGCTCCTTTCGAATCCGATAGCCATGTCTACCTGAGCATTGTCGTCTCACAGGTTGGCGGGATGATATCGAGGAGCATCATGGTGAAGAGGTTCGGGGGCACACAGTTCAGGGTATCGCCAGTGGTTGGATTCAGGATAGAGCCGAACGTCGGAATGGTCATTGAAATCACTTCCGTCGTATGAGGTAGCGACGATGCCGGCCAAATTAAGCAGAGTACTTGAACGCAACCCGCACCTCAACGTGTATCTCCAGGAGTACGCCCAGAACACGACGCAGACCCCGAAGTTCATGGACGCGCTCAGCAGAGATCTCGGCAAGGAGGCCACTGTGGATGTCGTGTATCCCGTGGGCGACCCCATATTCATACACTTGCATGGCTCAAAGGATGAGGGGCATAAGTACGACACCATACAACCCATGCTGACCCCTGAACTGACGAAACACTACGACAATGTTGTCAATCAGATATTCGTCAAGTCCGGAATGGAGAAGACACATACCACAGATGCCGAATTCAATGAAGTGCTCGATAAGCTCCTCGGAGAGATCGTGGAAGTCACGGAAGGGCGACCACCATCCAAGGTCGCGCAGCTGTTCAAACCGAATAGCAAGATCTACATGCCAGAGGACGATTTCGAGATAATCGAGTATTATGTCAAGAGGAACATTCTACAGAACGGGGCGCTCGAACCGGTGCTCAGAGACCCGTACATAGAGGATATCCATTGTGTCGGCCTTGGGAAGGTCAACCTATACCATAAGGTAATGGGAATGGTGGAGACAAACGTCAGATTCGACGCATTGGTGGATTTGGACAAATACGCAAAAGGAATGAGCGAGAGGATGGGGAGACCTGCGTCAATCTCAAGACCGATAATCGACGGTGCCCTTCCGGATGGGTCGCGTATCAACATTATCTACGCAGATGACGTCAGTGTAAATGGTCCCACATTCACGATTAGAAAATTCTCCACTGAACCACTCAGCGTCGCACAACTCGCAGGGTGGAATACCATCTCACCACAGCAAGCGGCCTATCTCTGGCTATGCCTCGAGAACGGAATGAGTGTGTTCGTCTGCGGCGAGACTGCTTCAGGTAAGACCACGCTGCTCAATGGGATATTCCCGTTCATAAGGTATGATCAGAAGATATTCTCCGCAGAGGACACCCTCGAGGTGCAGCCACCTCATGCAGTCTGGCAGCAATTGTCCACGAGAGAGTTCGGCCCCGAAGATAGCAGAGTGGATACTTTTGCGCTGCTCAAATCAGGCCTGAGGTCGAGACCGAATTACATCATAGTCGGTGAGATCAGAGGGAAAGAGGGAAACGTCGCGTTCCAGGCAATGCAGACGGGTATTCCGGTCATGGCCACCTTCCACGCCGCATCCGTGAAGAGGATGATTCAGAGGTTCACTGGCGCACCAATCAGTGTACCCATTACGAGCATGGACAACCTTAATGTCGCAGTGTTCCTGGCAGGGGTCTACAGAGGAGGCAAACTCATCAGGAGAACCTTGGCTGTCGAGGAGATCCTCGGTTACAGCGAATCGATGGGCGGTGTGATGACAAGAGCCGTGTTCGTGTGGAATCCTGTCAGCGACCAACATGTATTCAGAGGCATGAACAATTCGTTCATTCTTGAGGAGAAGATTGCGGTCAAGAGGGGATACAAGGATAAGAGGGACATCTACAAGGAGCTCGCTTTGAGGGCGCGCATAATCGAGAAGATGATCGAGACGAATATGACAGCGTATAAGACCGCCAACGAAATAATAAGAGCGTTTCAGAAGGAAGGCGTCTCTGGGTTGCCATTCACCGTATGAAGGGGGGACGACCTTGTTTCCTCGTTGTGATAGTCAGGCGTGAGAATTGGGCACTAATACTTATAACGGCCCGCCAGGGATGAGTATCCGAGGCCACCGAGCATACGCTCCACAGGTGCACCTCTGATCATATCATGCACCAGAACGGTCACCAGTGGGCGCGACACTATCATGCCTCAATGGATGGGAGAGGATGCCAGCAGAAGATGCGGGTTTTAAGAGGGCCATGAGGAAGAACCCGCACCTGATGACCTATGTTCAAGAATTCGTTAGGAAACATAGGTCTCCTCCAGAATTCCATGCCACACTGACCAGGGAGATGGGAGACGGACAGGACGTCAATGTCATCCATCCAATCGGAGACCCATTGTTCGTGCATATATTCTCGACCAAGAGCATTCCCCTCAGTTACACCTCGGTGCAGCCCCAGCTCAACCAAGAGCTGCAAAAGAGGTTCAAATCTATTATCCAGCAAGTCTACAACAAGGCCGTATACATGGATCCTCATGAATCGACCCAGCAGTTCGAATCCAACCTGATGAGGCTGATAGACGAATCGACCGAGGTGACCGAGGATGCTGAGGAGGGTACCCCGAAGAAGAGACTGTTCGGAGACCTCTTCACCGAACCAAAGGTGTACGTCACCGAGAGAGAATGGGAGCTCATAAGGTATCATGCGAAACAGAGCATCATCTTAGCAGGACCTCTGGAACCACTCCTGCGTGACCCGTACATCGAGGATATCCATTGCATAGGTCACGATAATGTATCCCTTGTTCACAAGATCTTCCAGGCCATGCCAACCAATGTCAAATTCGAATCGATGGAAGAGCTTGACAATTACGTGAGGGCGCTGAGCGAGAGGATTGGGAGGCCCGCGTCGATGGCACGACCGATCATCGATGGCACTCTTGAAGATGGATCGAGAATCAATCTGATCTATGCCGATGATGTCAGTGTCAAGGGGCCTAGCTTCTCCATCAGAAAGTTCGCAGAGGATCCCATAAGCATCACTCAACTCATAACGTGGAATACCATCAGCGCTCAGGAAGCCGCATACCTTTGGCTTTGCCTGGAAGAAGGAATGAGTATATTCTTCTGCGGGGAAACTGCGTCTGGTAAGACTTCGACGATGAGCGCCGTCCTGCCATTCATCAAGTATGACAGCAAAGTCTACACGGCAGAAGACACCATCGAGATGCAAGTACCTCACAAGGTCTGGCAGCGTCTTGCTACAAGAGACTTCGGCCCCGAGGAAAGCAGGGTCGACACATTCTCTCTCCTGAAGGCGGCGCTGAGATCCAGACCGAACTACATAATAGTGGGCGAGATCCGAGGGAAAGAAGGAAGCGTCGCATTCCAGGCAATGCAGACAGGACACCCGGTCCTATCTACCTTCCACGCGGCGTCCACCAGGAAACTCATCCAGAGGTTCACGAGCGACCCGATCAATGTTCCGATAACATTCATCGATAACCTCAATGTCGCTTTCTTCCAGGGAGGCATATATCGTGAAGGCAAGTTCCTCAGAAGGACCCAGTCCATAGATGAGATCGTAGGGTACAACGAAGAGCTTGGAGGGATAATGACGAGAAATATCTTCCTCTGGAACGCCGCCGACGATAGCCATGTCTTCAAGGGGATGAACAATTCGTACATTCTGGAAGAGAAGATCGCGATCAAGAGAGGATATAGTGACAAACGCAGAATCTATTCCGATTTGGCATTGCGGACGAAGATATTGGACGAGATGGTTTCGAGGAAGATTTTCAAATATCGCGAGGTTGCCAAGCTCTTTATGGAGTTCCAGAAGAAGGGGGTGAGTGGCCTACCGTTCCCCGTATAGGCCAGGTCCATGCAAGGCAGCAATTTCAAACGGCTTTATCAGTCCCTCGATATGCCTGTCGAGAAGTACTTCACGAGGTACGCGCTCCCGCTGATGATCATCGGAATAGGGATCACGGCTGCCGTAGTCGTCATATTTCCTGGCTTGGCCACCGATCCTACGTTCAGATACGTGGTCCTGGCCATACCGATCCTCTTCTCGGTAATCGCAGTCATATTCCCGGCACTCCAGGGAGAAAGACGAAAGATGCAGATAGAGAGGAATATGCATCTATTCATAATCAGAATGAGCGTGCTTGCGAGCTCCAAGCTCCCGAGGAAGAAGATGCTGGAGATCCTCTCGAAGGTGAAGGAGTACGAGGCGCTCAGCATTGAGGTCGAGAAGATCTACAAACTGATGGAATATTGGAATATGGGCCTGTCAGATGCCGCCAGAACAGTCGCCAGGAAGACGCCATCGCCTATGTTGGCAGATTTCCTAGACAGGCTTGCGCACTCATCGGACGCTGGTGAGGAACTCGAGGGGTTTCTCAACAAGGAGAGGGATGTCGCTATGAGCGTCTACATCAACAAGTATGAGACGGCTTTGAAGGACCTCGATCTCCTCAACGAGATATTCGTCGCCGTACTCATCTCTTTGATGTTCATGCTCGTGTTCGTATCGCTACTGCCTGTGTTCGTGGACATTTCAATCGAGCTGATCCTGCCAGGTGTAGCCCTTCTGTTCGTCGTTATAGAGTTGATGGTGCTGTACATGGTAAAATCACTGCTACCATCGGACCCAATATGGCATAATATGGACGAAAGAACTGGTGTGGATAACACCCTGAAGACGGTCCTTCCTGCAACATACGCTGCCTGCATATCACTCGCCGTGTTCGGGATAATGGTGAATGTACCGCTCACAGCCATAGTGGCATTATTCGTCACGCCGCTACTCTACCCAGGATATCTCATCAGGAAGGAAGAGGGCAGAGTGAGGGCCAGAGATGAGAATTATGATTCGTTCATGCGAGCCGTAGGGAGCTATGCAGCAACATCTGGTTCCGCAGTGACGGAAGGTGTTGGACGGCTAAGTAAGCATGATTTTGGGGAGCTGACCGACGCGGTCGTGACATTGTTCAAGAGACTCCTGACCAGAATAGACCAGATACGTGCATGGAACTCTTTCGCGGCTGAGAGCGGGAGCAACCTGATCTCGAAGTTCACTGAGATGTATGTGGTCGGACTGTCGGTCGGTGGGAAAGTAGATGATGTCATAGAGATAATCAGCGACAATTTTGTTAAGCTAATGGGGGTTAGAAGGAAGAGATACCAGTCGGCAGATAACATGCTTGGGACTCTGTACGGCATGTCCGTTGGTATAACGTTCACCCTTTTCTCAGCGCTATCCCTTATGCAACTCCTTAATCAGATGAACGACCAGTTCGCCCTCTCGGAGACGACCATCGCCCTACCCATTGCGCTGAAAGGGTTCAATCTTGACATCGCAGAGACGGTCTTCCTGCTCATCATGCTCGCGCATGCGCTCATCTCAGCGAACCTGATATCATTCGCAAGCGGCAGCCACAAACACAGTTTCTACATCAATTTCGCGATACTCACGTGGATATGCACTGTGACCGCAATCGTCACCCAATTGATGTTGGACAAGGTTCTAAAACTGTCCTGAAGAAGAGTGGGGAGCGCCTGCGTGTTCCCGGCTGCGGCCCAGATAAAGAATTTGGCCACCGAATTTGCCTTTCCACATCGTTCTCGGAACAGAGAACGTGAATTTGCGGACCCTCGCCGGTTTACGACAGACGCTTGAATGCACGATTGAAAAATTCAGAGATAAGCATTTGTTCAGGAATATCTTGAATGAAAATCTCGCGAGATTCTTTCATCGATGTTAATGACGCATATCTGGCCAGATTTCGTGCCGCTTGACCTCGGTGATAGTCAGGAGCGAGAATTGAGTGCTAACCCTTATGAGTATAGGAGCGTGATTTTTCCATATGGCCACCGTGAGTCGGACGACGCTAGCGAGCTGTTTGCTCTGCGTCCTGCTTCTTCCGATGACG
The DNA here is from genome assembly GCA_014859835.1 of Thermoplasmata archaeon. Taxonomy (GTDB): domain Archaea; phylum Thermoplasmatota; class Thermoplasmata; order UBA10834; family UBA10834; genus UBA9653. Next base: position 24,567 of record JACZKW010000059.1, read on the forward strand.
CTGATGGTCCTGCTCCAAGGACCGACTGCGCCGTCCGCTCACGCATTTCCCATAGATGATTTTGGAGATAGTATCAGACTTACATTCAATCCGGACGTGACGACGAATATCTCAGCCGCCGTGGATACTGGCGGAGACATCCACATCGTATGGGAGGATTATAGATCTGGCAACGGCGACATATACTATGTCAAGTTGGATGCCGAAGGGAACAAACTGACCAATGATGCCAAGATATCTAACGATTCGGCTCGATCGATACACCCGACCATCGCGGTCGATTCTGACGGACATGTATATATCGTCTGGGAGAGCGTGACCAACGACATCTCTGAACTGTATTTTGCGAAGCTGTGGTATTACGCGAGCAACATCACGTTCCTCGAGAACGGGCTAAGAGTCTCTGACTCGAATCCAGCAAACTCGACTGAACCAGATATGATCGTCTGTCCAGATGGGAATCTAGCTATGGTATGGACAGATGCGAGGAACGACATCGGTGACGGCAACCTCGAGATATATTACAAGAGGTTGAGAGCCACGGGCACATCGCTCACCACGGACACTAGGATTACTGGCGACGTTGGCATATCAGAGCATCCGAAACTCGATATTGGCCCCGATGGCATGATTCACATCGTTTGGTATGATTTCAGAGACTCGAGCAGCGGACTCGTGATCAATCACGGCGTCTTCTATAGGAAGGCTCTCCAAGATGGGACCACTGTCACGAACGAAACAAGAATCACCTTCGCATCGCCAATATCAAGGCCGGACATAGCAGTCGACACTGATGGAAATGTCCATGTCGTCTTCGACGATGACAGATATGCAAGCTTCGACATATTCTACACATTGTTGGATCCGGATGGAAACACACTGGTCGACGATAGGAACATCTCTCCAAAGGATGACTATCAATCAAGATATCCGAGGATATCGCTGAGCGATTCTGATGCGATCGATGTCGTATGGCAGGACAACGCGACAGGATCTTGGACCGTCCATTACTCGGCAATGTCATATATCGGGACCATCGAGGTTTACGATCAGCCACTCACGACGGATCTGGTGGGAAATGCCACTATACCCATCGTCATGTGCGCCAGAGACAACAACACCTTCGTGTTGTTCAGAGGTGACTCCCCGAATCAGGAACTCTTCTTCCAGAGGACTCATCGGCCGGACCCATGCATCCTTGCTCCGGATTTGCGGGTCTCCACGGTCCAGCCATTGGTCGATTCGACGATTTGGGTCAATGCTACCGTCCGGAATCTCGAAGGTGACACTATCACGGATCTGGTCGTAGCATTGAAGGTAGATTCGGTTATCGTGCAGGAGACGACCCTAGCGTCGCTGCCAAGTGGGTCAGCGACCCCTGTCTCTTTCAGCTACGTGGCGCAGGAAGGGGATACGAGCGTCGGGATCGCGGTCGACCCGTATCAGCAGGTCAGAGAGATAGATGACGATAACAACGATATGACTTCAACCATCACAGTCAGGATGCTTGGGGTCAGCGTGGTCTCCGATGCGACGAGCAGACCGGCGAATCCGGGAGAGGATGTCGCCTTCAACCTGACTATCATGAACGAGGGGTCCTCGACATTCAGCTTCGTTCTATCCAATTCCACGCTCGAAGACGGTTGGAAAATCGATCTCGGTGGCAGTCCTGCAGATCATTACACAATCCCGACTACGACCAGCACAATCGCGCAGGTAATCGTAGCAGTCCCACAGGATACTCTACCAGGCCCGAGACGATTCTACATAGATGTAAACTGCACTGAGAGAAGTTCCGTAAGTGCAAACATGTCACTCATGATAGACGTGACCAAGACTGGGGCTCTATCGATCATATCCCCATCAGGAGGGAATGTGGAACCTACAATCCCAGTCACTTACACTTTCATTGTGTGGAATACCGCGAACTCGAACGACAGTTTTGAGATATCAGCCACGGATGAGAGGGGATGGACCCTCGAACTCTCCCAGGAGTCAGTAGATCTTCTGCCAGAGGAGAGAGTGGAGATGTCCCTGACTGTCAGCCCTGCGAGATACGATCCGCCTGGAACAACAAATATGATCACATTCAGCATCGAATCCACCAATCTATCGGAGAACACGGCTGAGGCGAATCTCTTGTGCCTCCAAGGGCATCACAGAGAGGTCGACCTGCGTATAACTCAGCAGGCATACACGAACCTATCTGTGCCAGAAAGTAGGGAGATTGTATATGTGCTTCAGGTGCAGAATCTTGGGAACTCGAATGATACATTCAGCATCGGTCTATCAGAGACCTCCTCGTTCTGGATGTACCTGAACACGTCGTACCTGTTCTTGGGGCCAGGAGAGAACGGCAGCCTCCGATTGACCATGGTTCCCGGCACAGACATCCTTTCGGGATTCTATGAATTCAATGTCAGTGCAGTCTCGGAAGCCGACCCTCAGGCATATGACACCCAGGAAATGGGTGTCAATGTACTACCATACTATGACCTGCACGCTAGCGTCGACCATGCGGAGATACACGCGCGCAAGGGAAACACGGCATTCGTCAACCTTACGATCGCGAATACGGGCAACATAGTGGATGTTGTCGACCTCTATGTCTATCTGGACATATTCAACACCTCGGTTGCGGTGATCGATGACCTGGAGTACAACCTCGAATCCGATCAGCTCCCGCAGATCTCTTTGAACCCGAGGGATTCGATTACGATCATGCTCATCATCCCCATCACGAGTAACGCCTCGATTGGAATATACGAACTCTATATCGATATCGGGTCCCTGATCGACCCTACAGTGACGGCTAGCGAGAACATCATCATAATCGTTGAGAAGGCCCCATCTTGGCTCAATATATACGTCATAATAGCCATCGCAGGAGCTGCGGCAGCGGCCGGGATAATCATATTCCTACTGATCAGACGGAAGGCAGTCATGGAGCAGAAGAGAGTTGAGGATGAGCGTAGGAGGAGGCAGGTCAAACGACGTCCGGCAGGTCCCCCGAAGAGGCAATCTAAAACGATTTGACGCGTGCCAGAAGTCGTGGATTGCTGTGTTGGCAGCTCGGAAAGCTTTAAGTATGGCACCAGATTATCGGGATTCAGGTGATTTAATTTGATGAAACCCCTGGCGGTTCTGAACAAGGCGATTAATCAGCAGGTTATCGTAGAGCTGAAGGGGAAGAGAGGATACCGCGGTATCCTCGACGGATACGACCCTCACATGAACCTGGTGCTGAAAAACGCAGAGGAGATCCGTGACAGTCAGGTCACCCGTAAGGTCGACTCGATCATCGTCCGCGGCGATAATGTGATTTACATATCCCCATGAGGTAGGATCAGATGACAAAGGGTACTCCATCGATGGGTAAGAGAAGCTCGAAGAAGACGCACATAGTATGCAGAAGGTGCGGCAGAAGAGCGTACCATGTCAGGCACAAGACCTGTGCGTCCTGTGGCTTCGGAGCTTCGGCAAAGATAAGGCATTACAACTGGGCCAAGCAGCATTGAATGACAAACTCATTCCTATGAATTTGGGGGGTTGAGGTTAACGGAGCCCGAGCACCACCCGCGTGAGGAGTGCGGTATTTTCGCCATAGCGTCGGTTTCCAGTGTTTCAATTGATATTTTCTATGCACTCAGAATACTCCAGCACAGGGGTCAGGAGTCCGCAGGGATCTCCGTCTACAACAACGGCATAAAATCAATCAAAGGAATGGGTCTGGCTCATCAGGCGTTGAAGGCTGATGACATCCAGAACCTGAAAGGAGACCTCGGCATAGGACATGTGAGGTATTCAACGATAGGTTCGTCGACAATCGAGAATGCCCAGCCAATAGTCGTCTCGACCAACTATGGCGACATTGCTCTGGCGCACAATGGAGAGATAGTAAACGCAGACAAGATTATGAACGACCTTAAGAAGAAAGGATGGGCGTTCATCACGTCTTCGGATTCTGAGATCGTCATCAGATTGCTCGCCAACGACATAGCGAACACTGGCGACCCGATCAGGTCGATAAGGAACCTGATGTCCACCATACAGGGAGCTTATTCCCTGGCAATAATGATCGATAACCGTGTGTTCGCAGTGCGTGACCCATATGGCATACGACCGCTCTGTGTCGGCAGGACGAAGACAGGCTATGCAGCGGCCTCTGAGAGCGTCGTGTTCGACACCCTTGGAGGAGAGTTGATAAGGGACGTCGAACCAGGAGAGATCGTCGAATTGCTGCCAGGCGAGATAAAATCCATCAAGACAGGGTTGTCCAAAGGACAGGCCCATTGCATGTTCGAGTGGGTGTACATCGCCCGGGCGGATTCGTTCATGGATGGAACGCTCGTGTATGAGGCCAGACGCAGGATAGGGGAGCAGCTGGCGAAGGAGCAGCCTGTTGACGCCGATGTGGTGGTCCCGATCCCTGATTCTGGAAGATCGCACGCGATGGGCTATGCCGAAGCTTCTGGTACGAGGTATTCAGAAGGATTGATGAAGAACAGGTATGTGGAGCGTACATTCATCATGCCGGATCAGGCGGACCGAACGACTGGCGTCATGCTCAAACTGAACCCCATAAAGAGTGTCCTCAAGGACAAGCGAGTGGTGTTGGTTGACGATTCCATAGTCAGGGGCACGACGATGAGAAAGATTGTACAACTCGTAAGGAATGCAGGTGCGAAGGAAGTCCATGTGAGGGTAGGGTCTCCGCCGATCATCGCTCCGTGTTATTTCGGCATCGATATGAAGGCCAGGGACCAGTTCGCGGCCACGGGACGTACAGTAGAGGAAATAGGCAAGATGTTGACAGCAGATAGCCTCGGATACTTATCCGTCGAAGGACTAGTAGAGGCCATCGGACATAACGCGAATGACCTGTGCCTAGGGTGCCTCACGGAGGAGTACCCCATCCCAGTTCCTGGAGAGAAGGTCAGGTACCAGAGGAAGCTGGATTCTTTCACCTGACCAAGGTTGGCTTTCGGCAACATTTAACTACACCTACCATATACATCGCCACTCAAATGGGCCGGTAGATCAGCGGCAGATCGCTCGCTTGGCATGCGAGAGGTCGCGAGTTCAAATCTCGCCCGGTCCACCTCTTTGCGTTTCCGAAAATGTGTGATTCGACACAAGTGTGTCTCGGCGGCTATCACGACGAAAGGCATTGGTGTGCACCTTTGCATCCTATTTTTAACCAACCATTCAACGCCGTTATAAGTAGCCGAACTGCTTAGTAGTTTTGGGAATCAATAAATCCTCACAAGTCGATCAAAGAATAAGGATGAGCGATAAGATACCATAGGCCGTTTCTAAAGTTCCACCTCTGGGAGTGTCAAGGATGCCATCAGCAGAATCGAACGAGCACAAGAATCACGGATTCCAATCGGAAGACTCGGATTCTGAAGGCGCAGAGGAGGAACCTCAGAGGACTCGGATTCTCAAGAAGCGTCGACTGACTCGGAGAGCGATGACCATCGTGGGGTCCATCGCGGTTGCGGCTTTGGCGTTATCTACTGTGTGGGTTCTATCGGGCATTTCCGACCCACAGGTCACCATAGTCGCAATACTTCCACTGTCCGGAGCCTCCTCGTATCTCGTCGAAATACAAGACGCCATGTCCTTGACCGTGGAGAAACTCAACAAATGGGGCGGGATCAATGGAATGCGCATAAGACTCGTAGTGAAGGATTGCGCGTCCAGTTCCGATGTCGCTGTGGGGATGCTTCTCGAAGCTGAGGAGAAGTATCATCCTCTCGCAGTCGTGACAGCCACGAGGGATGCGGCATACCTCATGTCTGAGATCGCAGAGGAGAACGGAATAGTGTTGATCTCGATGGGAGCGACGGCTGGGAACCTCACTGAGGGAAAGGAATGGATCTTCAGGTTTTATGTGGCACCCTCAGATGAAGCGGATAACGCTCTTGAAACCATCAAAACCCTCAATGTCAGTTCCCTCGGAATCCTGCACCTGGATGATGTATACGGCAACTCGGTGATGAATCGCCTGACCGAGTCTTTCGAGGCTTTGGGTGGATCGGTCGAATCATATGGTTTCGCTCCGAACTGCACGGAGTTCTCCGACGCAGTCGCTGAGGTCATAGACAACGATGCGGTCTTCGCAATAGCGCTCAGGCACCAGGTCCCGATCATATTGAACGAATTGAATTCGAGTGGTTATGCGGGGCACATCCTCGGCGCGGTCGAAGCATCGATTCCAGAGATGTGGGGATTGCCAGATGCTCAGGGGTGCTTCGTCAGCGCACCGATAATGTACAGCTCAGGCGGAGTAATCGACAAGGAATTCATGATGGAATTCGAGGAACGCTATGGAGAGCCATTGACGCATCAGGGAGCTATCGGCTCCGACGTCATCCGGTTAATCTGGGGGCTGCTTTCCGATAGTGATGTATCCAGAGAGAGTCTGCGGGACCTGCTGAATGCTGGATTCGTGTACTCCGGCATACTTGGGATAGTGACCGACGAACAAGGTGACCATAACACGGACATCCCGACATATCCTGCGGTGATAGAGGGAGGTGGACTCCGATACCTCTGATGAACGGGATTCGGCTCCGACTATTCTCCAAGATAGGCATCAAACTCGCAGTCGGGTTCATAGCGCTTCTCATTATGATGGCATCATTGGCTCTTTATTCAACCATGGCAAGTCGGAGAGCGCTCGCCGACAGCGTAGGGTTAGCGTCTGAGGCAATTGTACGAAGCCTGGCCGATACGATGGATAAGATAATCTACCTCAAGAGCCACGAGATCATCACAATCATCGGAGACTACCAGATCACAAAAGAAGTGAGTGATTCCAACTCGGCGTTCGATGCGATGGTGGACCCAGAGGAATACATCAATCAGATTGACGAGAACTGGACTTCGGCGCCACTGGATGTGATTCCAGAATACATGAGAGCGATACTCGAGAGCAATGTCTCGATCATGATCAAAACTCAGTTTGTCGAGCATTACCTGTCAGCGCATGGTATTGCGATAATCGGAGAAATCATCATTACGAATAAATATGGCGCTTTGATTGCCGCAACCGACCGCACCACGGATTTCAGGCAGAATGATGAAACGTGGTGGCAGTCCGCTCAGGAGAGTGAATTGCTGATCAGCGACATCAGTTACGACGAGAGTTCTGACATCTACGGCGTATCGGCATGCGCTCCCATCCTGGATGATTATGGAGAGGTCATCGGCATCGCCAAGGCAGTTATCAACGTGCTATCAGCCGCCAAGGATATCGAACTGACCGCACTGGGCTACGAGACCAGCGAACTGAAGATCACCACGCAGGAGGGTCTCCTGATATTCTCATCTAGAGCTTACGTGATATTTCAGAATGTGTCATCCTTCGCGTTCTTCGAACGAGTCACTGACGAGAGAGGATACTTCTCGGAGAAGGAAGGAAGTGTGGACAGGTTGTTCTCATATGCCACTTCTACCGGCTACCTTGAATACGAGGGATATGGCTGGCTCGTGTTCCTCAGCCATTCAGAGGATGAGGTCCTCGGCCCTGCAACGGAACTGCAGACACGGATACTCATCGTGGCCATCCTGACGATAGCGCTCGGTGCGGTCCTGTCTGCCGTCCTGTCACGCTCGATCACGCGACCCATAGCAGCACTTGAAGCTGTGACGCGAAGCATGGCCAAGGGTGAACTCGATCAGAGAATCGCCATAGTCCGTGAGGATGAACTCGGCCGGCTTGCGGAGTCATTCAATACGATGGCCTCAGAACTCGAATTGTTGTATTCAGACTTGGATGAAAGAGTCAGGGAACGGACGAAAGACCTCAAGAACGTGAATGCGAAGTTGGGAGTTTTGGCTTCGATTACCCGACATGATGCATTGAACCAAATGACAATCCAGAAGGGATTGCTTGGAATGGCAATGGAATCCTCCAAGGACCCTGTTCTGAACGGTTATTTGCAGAGATTGGACGCCGCAACCGATAATCTGGTCGCCTTCATGAAATTCACGAGTGAATATGGAGAGGTGGGCATCAATAAGCCCGAATGGGTGTATCTTCAAGAGACTTTAGTATCTGCAATAGCCGGGCTCGATCTTGCGGGCAAGGAATTGAACAAAAGGCTCGAGGGCGTTGAGGTCTTCGCGGACCCAATGTTCCCGAAGGTATTGCACAACCTCATTACCAACTCACTCAAACACGGAAAAACCAACACTGCAATCTCGCTGTCGTACTCTGAAGGCTCGGAGGGATTGACGATAGTAATGGAAGACAACGGTGTGGGCGTACCCACAGAGCGAAAGGAGGCCATATTCCTGAGAGAACGCACAGTGAGCGGACACAGCCACGGCCTCTTCTTGTCAGCAGAGATACTTAAGATAACTAATATCTCGATACGAGAGACAGGCATTGCTGGCAGGGGTGCGCGATTCGAGATATTCGTGCCTAAGGGGAAGTATCGGTTCGTACATGGACCGCGTTAGCAACCTCCACCCGAGACTTGCTCGACAGGTGTGTGGACAAGTAATAGATAGGCAGTGAAAGTCCAGATATGGTGTCACTCTGATTGAAACGAGGACATGAACGTCGGGGTCGAGTGCGTTCGATACCTGTCCTATCCATTTGGTCCATCCTTGACAGTCTTTTCCCGTTGACTCCGCCCAAGAATTTTATAATGCTGATTGCATTTGGTCTGATGGAATAGAAAATGAAATCAGCACTTATTGTGTTAGATATTCAGAACGTCTGGCTGGACGATAACGATGATTTGAAGAAATCTGTCGAGAATCGCATAGATGTCATCAATGATGCAATCGGATGGTTCAGACGGAACAGACTTCCCATTATCGTAGTCTATCACGAGAGTGAGGAGGACGGGGCATTGCCTGGGACGAGGCCGTTCGAAGTCCATAACTCTGTCAGAATCGAGGAGACCGATATCAAAGTCACAAAGTACTATCCCAGCGCCTTCGGTAAGACTGAGCTAGCAGCTATCCTGAAAAGGGAAGGTTGCGATACTGTGGCAATCGTGGGATTGAGCGCAAGCGGCTGCATACTAGCGACTTACTTCGGTGCGATGGATCACGATATCCATCCCTACCTGGTTCAGGGCGGTGTGGCGTCTCACAAGGAAGGACATGTGCGATTTGCGGAAGATGAGATCTGTCGGACTCTGACCGTGCAGGCATTCGACCAGACGCTGCGTTGAACTTCACGGATAATGAAGTTGGTTCGATGTAAAGTCCCATCTTTAGGAAGATTCTAGATGTTCGAACTCAAATATCAAGCACCCCGAAGCGGTCCAACGATTTCAACACGCGTGAGACAAAAGGCTCCGATTCGACTTCGACTCTTAACCGGCCGAAGTACACGCGCAAAGCACTCATTCCCCTATCTAACGCTACTCTGGCCTCCTCCAACCGCATCCATGGCACTGAACCGGTCCGATCGACTCGAATCGCTTCCGAGAAATCGATGAACCATGGTTGTCCGTTGTGGACCAGTATGTTGTAGTCACTGAGATCAGCGTGCACGACACCCGCTCCCGCGAGAGCTTCTACCCCACGCAACACCTCCTCGAGGAATGCCTTTGGATCGTCCGGCTCGGTGTCGTGCAATCTAGGCGCAGGTCCGTTCTCGTCCCCTAGATACCTCATAGAGAACAGGTTCTCTACCCGCCTCGCGACCGCGGGAACGCGACATCCACCTTTCCATGCTTGCCGAGTCATCTCGAATTCGTGGGCTGCCAACCTCCCGGTGGAATCTAGCTTCACGGGACGACCTCCACGATGCGAAGAACGGTACAGGCGATAGGCCTTCACGGCAATCGGTACGTCACGATACAAGGCAAGATACACATCCGCCTCCTTTCCCGTGCTGATGAGTCCAATGACATCCATCGCCAGCCCAGAAGAGAGGATGGCCTCTTTGGTCGTGCGATACCCTGCCTCGTGGAGGTCGAGGGTTCCAGATTTGATTCGCCAGACGACGCTGGCGTCCAAGTAAGGATCGTTAGGCATGTTATGTTGAATCTATCGATGGCGTTCGCAGTACAGGCTTGACAATCACCAAACGCCAGGAGACTCACAGGGAATCATACGGCTCCCGGCGCAGTGGCTAGAACCAATTCAGGCATCATCATCACCGGGAACCTCCTGGTCACATGACCATGTCGCACAATGTGCTGGATGTTTATGTAGATTTTGGCTCGGAACGCAAGCCCATTGATGCGATGATCCTCTAGTAGTTGAAGATTGGCAGGCATTCGAGTAGTCTATTACGAGCACATCTCTCTCGAGACAATCATAATCATGTACAATTCCAATCACCTCCCACCGTTTCTGGTTAGATTGAGGGTGATGACATGAAGGCTTACGAAAAGTTGATGGGGAAGTATCGCGAGATCGCGCTCATCGACACGACCATCCAGATGATGAACTGGGATTTTGAGACATACATGCCTCCGAAAGGGATGACACTCAGGAGTGATCAGCTCGGCCTTCTGGAACGTCTGAGGCACAGGATGTTGATAGGCGATGAACTCGCAAATCTCATCAGGGAGTCGGAGAAGGACAATGACTCAACCGACGAAATAACCTCCAGGAACCTGTACCTCATCCGTAGGGAGCGCGAGATAGCCGTGAGCATGCCCGAGAAACTCGTGGCTGACCTTGCGACCCAGCAAGCAGTATCAAGAGACGCTTGGGCCAAGGCTAAGGAGGCAAAGAAGTGGGACATATTCGGGCCCGAATTGGAAAAGCTGGTTGATCTCAGCATCAAGCGCGCCGAGGCCACCATGGAAGCTAGGGGAGCGGCGTGCGTCTTCGACGCGATGATCGACGATTACGAACCGGGCATGAAGAACGAGCAGGCTGCGAGCCTTCTGACGGACCTCAGAATGGCCCTCGTACCGCTCGCGGACAGGTTCGTCGAGGCGTCCAGAAGAGTCGACGCTTCGTGCATCAGACGGTCTGTGCCATTGTCAATCCAACGTGAGGTCGTCAGGGACGCCGTCAACCTCTTGGGCTATGATACGACCTCGGATGAGGCACGTGGACGAATCGATGATACGATGCACCCGTTCACGACTGGTTACTTGGACGATGTGAGGATAGCACTCCGGTTCAGTGACCTCGGCATCATGGACTCCATGATGGGCGGCCTGCATGAGGCAGGGCACGCTCTATATGGGCAGAACATCAACCATGACTGGATGTACCAGCCAATCGCGAGCGGCGCAAGCATGGGAGTGCACGAATCCATGTCACGGTTCCCAGAGAACATGATCGGATTATCCAGGGAATTCTGGAGCTTATACCTGCCGAGGCTGAAGAGATTGACTGGAACTGTGTTCTCGGACGTTTCCCTCGATGACCTAGTCATGGCGCTCAACAAGATCGAGCGGTCGAAGATACGGGTAAAGGCGGACGAAGTCACTTACTCCCTGCACATCGCAATCAGGTTCGAGATTGAGCAGGAACTCTTCTCGGGGAAGACGACGGTCAGGGAGCTGCCCCAGATGTGGAATGACCTGTACGACAGGTACCTGCATGTCGAGATCATGGACGATGCTGAGGGAGTACTGCAGGATATCCACTGGAGCGCGGGGGCTTTTGGCTACTGGCAGAGTTATGTCATGGGGAACGTGTACGATGGGATGTATTTGAAGAAGCTCGAGAAGGTCATGCCTGAATGGCCTCGTGAGGTCGAAGCGGGCAGGCCTGGCGCGGTTATCGGGTGGCTCAGAGACAACGTCCAGCGATATGGCGCACTATACGATCCAGCGACGCTCGTGGAGAGAGTCACGGGGAGCTCTCTGACATCAGAACCTTTCGTGAAGTACCTGGAGAGAAAACACTCTGCGCTTTGGGGATAGTCGACCTGGAGAGCGGCTCAGGCAGCTCCTCTCGGTCATATCTCCATGCGGAACAATCAGACTCTTATTAAAGTACCAATATTCTTCTTCAGTGCTCGCTCGTACACGATTTGAGATGTCACGACGTCCTGCACCGCTATCCCCGTGAGATCGCATACAGTAACCTCGTCCTCGCGCTCTCTCCCACTCTTCTTGCCAAGAAGCACCTCGCCCAGCTCGGCGTGGACATCCGTCCCTGTAATGGTACCGTCATCAATCGCATGATGCACCTCTCCGAGGCTTGCGCACTGATTCAGACTATCAACGACGATCTTGTCGGCCATCCCGAGGACGGCCGTCTCCAGTTCCTGCTTTTCGGGAGAGTCCGATCCCATCGCAGTTATGTGAACACCCTTGCTGAGCCACGATGCCTTCACGATAGGCACCGAGGACATTGTCGCAGTGACGACTATCTCGCTTCCCCTCACAGCCTCTTCCGCTGTGCTCGCAGGAACTATCTTCGCATCTATCTTGTCCGTCATGTCCGCGATGAACTCTTCGACCCGCTTAGGATTCCTGCCCCATATCCGGAGCTCGTCGAACTCTCTTACCCTTGAGAGCGCCTTGATCTGGAAACGCGCTTGCGTGCCTGTGCCGATGACGGCAACTTGGCAGACTGACTTTTTGGCGAGCGCACGTGCAGCCACCGCGCCGGCCGCCGCCGTCCTCAGGTCGGTCAGATAGCACTGATCCACTTCGAAGCAGACAGGATACCCCGTTCTCGAATCGAAAAGAAGGAGCATGCCATGACTAGCAGGCAGTCCAGATTTAGGGTTCTCATAGAACCCTGACGCGATCTTCACAGTGTAAGTGTCATAGCCCTTGACGTACCCGGGTTTAATGTGTATGTCTCCACTGTGGTCTGGTACTTGGAGTGCGACTGGAAACGGTATGACGGCTTTTCCGGAGTTGAATGCTTTGAACCCTTCCTCCACAGCATCTATGGCGTCGTCAATCGTAATCACGGATTCGATTTCTTCCTTGTTTAGGACTAAGACATCGCTTCGGGTCTGCATCTTCCTTCCTCCGATCCATTTGTCGCGGTATCAATGGCCGTAATGGCGACCTTCAAGAAAAGGTTGTTGACAATCCGGCATGTGTGCATTGCATCATCTCCCCGATCGAGATGTTGCGGTATTTGGAATGGTGCACGATGAGCGAAGACGCATCTGATGCACACTACTTGATTTCAGCACACGCCCTAATGTCCACGCATGCATCCGCTGGTGATAATTGCCTCCAGCACTTTGGCTCACTCAGTAGATGCTTCCGTCCATTTGCGTAGAGGTCAATATGCCATCCTCGGCAGACAGCGTGTAGGCAGTGCCTCCGACACCTTGCCAATCCGCCAAGTTGAAGGTCGCTGTCCCAGATATTCGATACACGGAAATGTCGAGGTAGGTCAACGGTGTCCGGACCTCACAGACATTGGGTGGACCAGGCGTGCACAAGAAATACGCTGCTCCGCCTTCGCATGTGCACAATTCGAACAATGTCACGTCTCCATTCAGCTCGACACCCAGGGCAGTCTTTTCGTCAATGCCGATGCCCATAGCCTCGTCTGCCAATCCATCATTTACGATGCGCGCCAAGAATGTCACGAGCCGGCCCATACGATCCCTTGCAACGAAATGGCTATCAGTAATCTTTCCATCCATGTTAGACAAGCTCAGGAAGTCGCTGCCGATGGCAACACGGCGGTTATACGGGTTCTTGAGGGCATCATCGGAGTCGATGGTATCGTTCTCGGCGGTGAATGCGAACTCACCCAATATGGCAAGGCCGGCGCTTGTGCCTCCGACAGGGGCTGGCTTGTCAGCAACATAGTGAATGGCGTCCTCGACGGGTGTTCCCTTCCACATGCTAACATAATCCCATTGATCGCCACCCGCGATGAAGAGTGCCTCGGCGTTCCGTATCTTCTCCAGAACGAAGTCATCGTTGCACGCCTCGGGTGATAGGAAGATAATAGTCTCGCAGGAATCGACACCACCAAGCTGCTTGTATATCCAGGGGTTGTAAGCGTCGGTTCCAGAACAGCGTATCACGACGAAATCCCCGCCACCGGATTTGTCAATCATCCATTTCATTGCCGCGGCGATGTCGTTGCTTCCACCAGCCAACAACAAGCCCCCGGAGGTCGGTGTCACCACGTCGTCTGATTCTCCAACGACATAGTACTCGTATGTTGTCTTTCCACTAGATGCCGGTATAGGCAGCATCATTGTCGATAACATCATGAATATCACAAGCGCCCCAGCCATTGCGTGTTTCCCGAGATTCATAGTCCTCTCCTCCACCCAGTAGCAGGTGAATTGTTACATTATGCTTGCTATTCATCCATCTCAATCAGTATTTAAAGTCAGGCAGATTGAGAAACAAATGGATTTGACACGGATGATGGATATATCACATGCCGCCCGATAAGAGAAGAAAAGCGACAGGATTGCCGATTCACCGACAGCCATGACCCACCTAAATCGCCCACATGATGAGTGAATGCGAGTTCTCTCCTACTTCGATTTCGTGGAGGATTTCATGGATTCAGCATGCTCAGAAATATTCCTGAGTGCACGATCTCTGTCATCCAAATCCTCGGAATACATCGAGGCCAGTTGAGATCCTTCGATGACCCCTGACGACCCCATCGATACTGCCAGTCGCACATGCTCAGGTCGAGATATACCAAAACCAATGGCGATTGGCAGGTCTGTCTTACCCCTTATCTTCTCTATCAGTGAAGGAACATTGCTGTGGACATTGTCCCTCTGACCGGTCGTTCCAGCAACTGATACAGCATAGACATAACCGGATGCATCAGACAAAAGGTAGTCCAGACGGGACTCTTCCGTGGTAGGGGTGATCAGCCTGATTATGTCAAGGCCGGCATTCCGACAATGGTCTCGGAGACATTGGGATTCCTCAGGCGGCAGGTCCACCACCAATAATGCGTCACCGCCAGAAGATGATAGGGATTCACAGAATCGCTCAACACCGTACTTGAAGATCGGGTTGAAATAGCTCATTACGACGAATGGCTTGGACACGGAGGACTTCCTCAGGTCAGATATTAGTTCGAAGACCTTCTTCGTTCGGAATCCAGCCGCCAATGATCGCTTCATCGCAGCCTGAATGACCGGGCCATCGGCTATGGGATCGGAGAAGGGGAGACCAATCTCAAAGATGTCAGCTCCACTCTTGTCGAGAGTCCTCACCAATTCAGCGGTGAAGTTCAAGTCGGGGTCGCCAGCACATATGTATGGGATGTAGGCACACGATCCCCGACGCTCGAGTTCTGAGAACGTCTCGGCAAGCCTGCTCACAATTTCCCCTCCATTGCAGCTATCTGATTGACATCCTTATCACCGCGTCCGGAGAGGCATACGATAATCGATTGCTCTCGACTCATATCATTGGCCAACTTGGATGCGAATGAGATTGCATGGGCGCTCTCCAGTGCGGGAACGATCCCTTCCGATTCCGACAGATGATGGAATGCAGATACCGCCTCGTCATCGCTTATCGCTCTATATTCGACTCGTTTCGATCTGCTGAAGAATGCGTGTTCAGGACCGACCGCAGGGTAATCGAGTCCGGCTGCTACAGAGTGCGTTTCATTTATCTGTCCATCTTCGTCCTGAAGAACCAGAGTCATAGCCCCGTGCAAAACGCCATCGGTTCCCTTGACAACGCTTGCTGAATGCATACCTGAATCGACCCCTTTCCCACCTGCCTCCACCCCGAACATGCGGACGGAGGCATCGGCCACAAAAGGATGGAAGAGCCCGATGGAATTACTACCTCCACCAACGCAGGCAACAAGTGCGTCAGGCAGTCTGTCATCGAGCGACAATATCTGGGACCTTGCCTCTCGACCAATAACCGACTGGAAATCTCGGACCATGGTTGGATATGGGTGGGGTCCGACCACGCTTCCGATGAGATAGTGTGTATCATCACTTGTTGCGGCATAGTCTCGCATAGCTTCGTTGATGGCGTCCTTGAGGGTACGCGAGCCGCCCTTGACCACATTCAACTTCGCACCCAACAGATTCATCCGATAACAATTGGATTTCTGCCTCTCGACATCCACCTCACCCATGAATATCTCACATCTGAGGCCAAGAAGCGCACATGCAGTGGCAGTTGCTACTCCGTGCTGACCGGCGCCCGTCTCCGCGATTATACGCGTCTTCCCAATCCGTTTTGCTAGTAAAGCCTGGCCAAGCGCATTGTTGATCTTGTGAGAGCCAGTGTGCAACAGGTCTTCGCGTTTGAGATATATCTTCGCGCCTCCACATTCTTTTGACAGGTTCTTTGCGGAGAACAATGGGGTCGGTCTGCCCGCATATGTCTCAAGGAGATGACTCAGTTCATCAGCGAATTCCATATCAGTTGACAACGATCGATACTCCCTATCAAGCTCCTTCAATGCGCTGACAAGTATCTCTGGAACGAAGAACCCGCCGAAATCTCCGAAGTAACCATTCTTGTTCATTCTCTGCATCTCCTGATGAATTCTGATAATAGTCCCCTATCCTTCACACCGATGGACCTCTCGACTCCAGATGAAACATCCACTGCATATGGATTCATGGCTTTGGCTAGATGGACGTTCGATGGTTTGAGTCCGCCCGCAATGATCGTTCGAGGATGACAATCCATTGGAACGGAACTGTAGTCGTATGCGCTTCCCGAGCCGGGAATCCCATTCTCGAATAGAAGCGCATCGGCCGCTTCGGAGAACGGGAGGGCGGTGGAACGATCCGTCTTAACGGCTCTTATCACCATAAATCCCGCGTCGCGTATATCGACCAAATCCTCTGGAGAGAGTGTGTGCGATTGAATGGCATCCACATCGCTTCTTCTGCCAAGATCGATGGCATGTGACGCGGACTGTGGATAGCAGACAAGAATCTTGGTCAGATTCTGTCCGAGGCATGATCCAATCTCAGATATCGTCTCTGATGATACGCTCCTGGCCCGACCATCAACATGGACGAAACCGAGCATGTCCGCTCCGAGTTCCTCGCACATAGCAGCATCGGACAGATTAGTGATTCCACATATCTTGACCTTCAACGGACCACACCCCGCCCGACAGATACCATGTCACTGAGCAGGGCTTGTAGGTCATCTGCACCCATCAAGCTCGAGCCCATTAGAACTGCGTCGAATCCTCGGAGCAAGCGAAGATCCACAGCAGAACGGACTCCGCTCTCGGCGACCAGCAATTTCCCGGGCGGAGCCTGCTTTCTCAACTCGTTCACTTGTTCAAGATCAACATCGAGGGTTCGTAGGTCCCTGCTGTTTACCCCGATCATGTCCACCGCATCTTTGCATCGACATGAGGATAGCTTAGCAAGATCATCAGAATCGTGCGTCTCGACCAGAGGCTCGACACCGTTTGATACGCATGCTTTGATGAGAGTATCCAACGATTCGCTCGTCAGCGCCTTCGCTATCAGGAGGATTGCATCAGCTCCGAGCGATCTGGCGATTCTGATTTGGCTTTCCTTCACAACAAAGTCTTTGAACAGCATCGGCTTAGATGTGTTTGAGCGGACACTCGCAAACAGGTCTTCCCCGCCTCCAAAGAAGTCCGGCTCAACCAGAACAGACACGCCTGAAGCTCCAGAGACATCCAATATCCGAGCTGCAGAGATCGGATTCGGAGGGACTCTCAATGGAGGGGTCGAAGGTGATCTCGGTTTGTATTCAGCTATCAACGATATCCCATCCTTCGAACAAATCGATTCGGACATCTTCGTCCTCGAATGATTGAGTTGGGCCCCTTCGACGCTTGGACTTTGAGATAGTCTCAATATTCTATTGGCCACTATGACAGAGAGGACATTTGGGGTCGAGAATAGCGTCTGATCGAGAGTGCCTAGGATATCATCGCCTTGATCAGTCCCACGTATCACCGATAGCAGATCGGCAGTGAGATCGGAACATCTAGACCTCAGGACCTCGGGATGTATCCTAAACCCTCGAAGATTGGATGCGTCCTCGGACATCTGACGAGCCTTCTCGAGTTCATTTGCGAGAGATGAGAATTCCACCAGTTTCTTAAACGCGTGACCATCGTGGATCATTTTGAGGGCAGTCTCAATCCCATCCTCGATGGTCGCTGAGTGGCCGGATACGTAGAGTGCAGCTCCGGCATTCATCGCGACGATTGGTGACCTCGCATGGTCTTTATCCTTCAATATGGAGAGAGCAATCCTGGCATTCTCTTCGGGACTCCCACCGACAAGGGTGGAAGCATCATGAACATCGAATCCGAACGATTCTGGCGTAATCTCATATCGGCTTATTCTGCCCGCGTTCAATTCGACAACACTGGTCGGTCCAGTATCTGTGATCTCGTCCAATCCATCCCCGTGGACCACGAGGGCCCTTTCTGTTCCGAGATCCCTGAGGACACCTGCGACATTCATGGCGAGTCCTGGGTCATAGATTCCTATCAGCTGGTGCCTTACGCCGGCTGGATTGGAGATTGGACCAAGGATGTTGAAGAAGGTTCTGAACCCGATCTCACGTCTCGTGGCAGCGACGTTTCTCATCGCTTCGTGGAATCTCGGGGCGAACATGAAGCCAATCCCCACTACCTCTACACATTTCTCGATCTGATCAGGACCGAGGTCAGCTGGGATGCCGAGTGCTGTCAGGAGATCCGCCGAGCCGGACCTGCTTGAGACTGCACGGTTGCCATGCTTGGCGACCGGAACTCCAGCGGCAGCAACGACGAATGAAGAGACTGTGCTGATGTTGAATGTGCTCGATCCATCCCCTCCTGTTCCGCAGAGATCGACCGCATTCGGAGGACAGGATACCGGGGTTGCACGTTCTCGCATGGCCTTGGCGAAGCCAAGGAGTTCATCCTGAGTCTCACCCTTCATGCGCATCGCGGTCGCGAAGGATGCGATCTGACTCGAGGTGGATGCACCGTCCATCATCTCGCGCATTACTTGTTGTGCCACATCTGTACTCAAGTTCTTGCCTTCGACGACATCCCGAATCGCATGCTGTATCATCGTTCGCACATCCTTGCGAAGTTATGGAGCAGGCGTTTCCCATGAGAGGTCATTATGGATTCCGGATGGAATTGGACTCCGTAGACAGGCTTTCCCTTCACCCTGAGGCTCATGATCTCCCCTCGTTCCGTCTCTGCCAGGACCGCCAGTGAATCGGGCATCGTGGCTCTGTCGACCAGCAGCGAATGATATCTGGTCGCAGTGAACGATTGGGGTATTCCCTCGAAAAGCGGATCTTCAATATGCGTTATCCTGCTGACCTTGCCATGCACGACCTGGTCCGCGCGAATGACGGATCCACCGTGCACATGTGCAATCGCCTGATGACCAAGACAGACGCCGAGTATGGGTCTTCCGAATCCGTCTTGATTCAGGATATCGAGGCTTTTCCTTGTGGATCTGGGGTGGCCAGGGCCTGGCGAGATCACGAACCCATCCGCGGCATCAGCCAACTCATCGATGCGGTCTGAGTCGTTCCTCTCCACATCCACATCAGCGCCCATCTCTCCAAGGTATTGCGCGATGTTGTAGACGAATGAATCGTAATTGTCAACGAGTAAGATGCGCATGATCCCTCCTCCTCGGATTCCCGGATTCGAGAGCCTCTAGTGTGGCACCCATCTTGTGCTCTGTCTCCGCGAACTCGCGCTCAGGTACGGAATCGGCCACTATTCCAGCACCTGCCTGAAGCCTCGCGTGATTACCGTTGACCACTATCGATCGGATGGTGATTGCGAAATCCATGTTCCCTGTGAAATCGAAGTAGCCGACGGTTCCGGCATATAGTCCTCGATGCGAACCTTCCAGATCGGATATTATCTCCATGGCTCTGATCTTGGGAGCGCCAGTAACGGTGCCTGCGGGAAAACAAGAACGGAGCGCGGAGAAGCCATCCGCATCTGGCCTGATCTCACTTTCCACGTTGCTTACGATGTGTTGAACATGGGAGTACTTCTCGATCTCCATCAGTTCAGTCACTTTCACGGTACCATACTTGGACACCCGTCCCATATCGTTCCGGTGGAGATCGACCAACATCAAGTGCTCCGCCCGCTCCTTCTCATCGAGGAGTAGTTCGTTCTTGAGTTTCTCATCGTCCTCGATGTCAGGAGATCTTGGCCTTGTGCCTGCCAGAGGACGGGTGGTCAATCTGTTCCCTTCGAGTCTGACCAACATCTCTGGCGAGGACCCAAGGAGCTTCACCTTCCCGAAATCAAGGTAGAACATGTACGGCGAAGGATTGAGCGCTCGGAGCGTTCGGTACATCTCGAGAGGATCGCCATCCACGGTGAAATCGGAGCTGCGAGAGAGGACTACTTGAAAGATCTCTCCATCGAGAATCTCGTCCTTTGCGGTTGAGACCATCCTCTCAAATTGTGTCTGGCTCACCGATGACCTTCCGGACGATATCTTCAGATTGGATGGCGGAACCGGACGAGCCTTCGAAAGAGCATCCTTGAGGTCGGTCATCTTTCCGTGAGATACAAGGAACGTCCGTGAGTTCAGGTGATCAAGACACACCAGGTGCTCTGGAACCATGAAATGCATATCAGGCAGGGTTTCTCCATCCATAGGTGGCATGGGGATGCCATCGAATTGGTTCACCATTCCATATCCCAGGTAGCCGACCATGCCTCCCGAGAAAGGCGCGACCTCAGAAGCACCCGATCTAAGTGATTTGAAATACGATCGGAGCGCACCGTACGGGTCGGGAACGGTGGCAGTCTGACCACCTATCTCGATCTTGTTACCTATCGACTTGAATTGTGATACCTGCCCCACTCCGACAAACGAGTAGCGTGCGCTCTTCCTTGTGCCTTCCACTGACTCAAGCAGGAAACACTCGCCATCAAAGCTCGATCGGAGGGACGAAAATACAGATATCGCATCTAGACTGCATTCCTTCTCGATTGACAGGCTCGTGGTCAAGTGAGAATCAGATACTGGCGAAGGCTGAGCGTCTGGGTTCGATACGCCAAAATAAATCTCCCCTGCGCGTCATTGCAACTATATGATGCGTAATGTATTATTAATATCCTTGTGGTTCGCATTTGTCCATTACTGACTGTAGATGTCTTGACTGACGCACAGATTTGTACGTATCAGGAATTTGACCCGGCAATATGAGACGGCATTGCGAATCAGGGCTCGACAAGTTTTAAGGGTCAGTCTACAGATATCGGGAGCGGGCCAGGACTCAGAGAGTGGACTTAGGGAACTCTTGAGAACCATGACTTCCGAGTCGTGGTCCACTTCGGGGGAGGGGTCTTCACCATGAGTGAAGCTAAGGATTCGCAAGCAAACCTGCAGAGGGATTCCTGCAGCGCAAGCTCGGCCAGGGATCAAGTACGAGATCGGAGCCAGTACCATGAGTCAGCGTTCCAAGTGAGGGGCTTTCCATGATACTGAGACATCATAGAGCAGATAGTGCAAGCCATACCATGAGATTCGTCAGGGGCAAACTCGTCAGTGAGGGAAGGGGGATCGATTTTCATTATCTTCCAAGGTCCACGAGCGTGATATCCGTCCCGATCAAATCGTTTGACATCAGGGCGAAGGTCACGGCGAGATCGAAGGACATGCAACCCGTCAGCGCAGAGGTTGAGGTCATATTCAGGATAGCATATCCAAGAATCGCCGCTTCGACCTTCGACTTCGAATTAGACCCACATACGGGAAAGCACAGATCCGGCGCGATGAACAGCCTCAGGAATCGCATCCGATCCATCATGGCCGATCTGATCAGAGATGAGATCAGGACAATGTCCGTTGAGGATGTACTTGTGAGTGGCCCGAATCTATCTCGAGCGGTCCGGGTCAGAATGAGACATGAAAGAGAGATACGAGCCATGGGCGTGCATATAGGGCGAGTCCTCGCCACGGGTTTGGAAACATCTCAGGAAGCCACAAAGGCAATCGAATCTGCGCACCTCGAACGATCCATTATCAGTGCCAATATCCCTACGAGCCAGGGCATGATGATGGCCACTCGCCCTTGGAAAGAGACGAAGGATACGGATGATGAGGATGGCCAGGACATCAATGAGATGGATTGCACGGATAACTGTCCTTTCAGCCATATGTGCTCGGATTACAAATGCAACATAAGCGACGGAAGGGCGAGATGCACCCTTTTCAGGGAGTTCAGCACATAGAATGCCGCGATTGGGGCAGTCATGCATGGCAGGGTCATCCAAAACCGTTAAGTGGTCTTTCCGTGTTGTCTCTTTTGCATAGACAGCGCCAGTGCGGAGGATGAACCACTTGGCAGAAGCACATAACCGATTGATGATCTCATGGGTAGCCCTGGTTTTCGCAGCAATAGTATTGACCGGTCCATTGTCTAGCAGCAGTTCCGGGGAAACGCCCGAATTCATGCAGATAATAGAAATCGACAATTACGCCAAAGAGGTCCACGCAGGAGAGAGCGTACTCTACAACTGGACTTTAAGGAACGTCGATTCCGGTGCCAATCTAACGATAGAGATCGAAGTGAGCATAGCGAATGAAGGGTGGTCCGCAGACCTGAGCACCTCTTCAGTTCTGCTCGAAACAGATGAACTGACCACAATCACCGCTACCGTGCACGCGCCTCTGGAGCGCGGAGATCTGGATTCGAACCTCACTGTGGTGTTCAAAGTATATGAGGACGGGTATCTCGTTCAGATCTCGTCAGATAGCGCCTACACTGAGATCATAGGCGCATTTGCCAGCGCGGACAAGGTCCTCGGATATTTCGAGAACCCACTCCCAGACCCACTGGATAACGAATGGGGCGTCTTCTTGCTCGATGTGATCATCTGGCTTGCAATCGCCTTCGGAATCGCCTATGTCATGGATGGCGTCGTGGCTGTGACCCGAAGGTCGGCATCCATGTTGGATGACATCATCCTCGGGATAATCAGAACCCCCGTCCTGCTACTAGTGTTCGCATATGGAGTGGTTCAGTCCCTGGATGCACTGCACAAACACATTCCACTGAATCTGCGCGACATGGT
>JACZKW010000060.1:0-21338 GCA_014859835.1 Thermoplasmata archaeon
ATGTAAGATGGTCCTTGTTGCTTAGGCAGGGCGAGGGGCCGCACACAATCATCTCGACCTCTAGAAGCAACTCATCATGCTCTTGCTGAGAGATCATGAAGGTCTTCCTCAGATTCTCGATTATCTCGACCTCAGGACCGAATAGGACTCCGTCGGCCAACGCAATCTCGAGCACGTTTCTGTATATGCGGATGAATTCCATTCTGTCTTGAGCCAGTTGCTTCAGTATCTCCGTTTCCAGCATCTTGTGCTGCTCATCAGTGACTTTCAGGTGTTTCCGCAACTCTTCAATCAAGAACCGTTCAGTTGCCGTAACCCGCCCGTCGCGCCATGCGGTTTTCAATGCCCTGCGATAGGTTTCCGTGGTTTGTTCCTTGCGCTCCAACGCATCCCTCTTCTTTGATTCGATGCTCCTGAGATCGGCCATGTCCACACGTCCGTTCTTGATAGCTTCCCTCACAATGTCACAGTAGGTTATATGGACAGGAGTGCAGTCATCGATCTCAGATAGTCTCATCCGCGTTGTATTTCCGTCATCAATAACATCGACGACGACCGCACTCAACCTGGAGCGAAGAATGTCTGATTTCGCATAGCCATTCTGGGTAAGATAATATCCGTTCATTCTCTGCTTCATACTCTGGATATGAGCCTTTCTCTCAGCCACAAGGAGCTCGGAAATCAAGTCCTTGAGATACTTCGACAGATGCTTCCTCTGGATACCGGTGCAGAATGAGATGGTCTCCTGGATCAGGTCGGCTGGCAGTTCGTACCGGTCATCCATATGATTGAATTCAGAGAGGTAGAGCAGAATACGCTCCTTGCTCGTGATTGATACCAAATCGTCTATTGCCATGCGAATGGAATCAGGTTAACCCATATTTGCAGGTTGCTAGACCCACAGGGTCATATGAGAAAGGATTAAGGCCGAACTCGCAGATAACAGGGGACGGAATGATCGATCGAAGAGCATTGCAATTCCTATTCGTCGTGCTCATGGCGGCTTTTGCGGCTATTGCGCTCATAATCCTGATAAGCGGGATGTGAGCACCTCATCATCGAAGCGAGGTCATCATTGACGATATTAGACAGCGCACATACGAAATCAGCGCATGTAGTTTTGATTCATTGCATATTTATATTGTAGCTCCTTTACAAATATATTTATATAATATTACTTATTTCAAGATTATATCCAGCGTGCAGAAAGTCTGCTCTTAACAACGACATTTCCCTACGAATCTTATCCATGTTCTGACTATTATAATATTTCTTGTATGTAATCAGTAGTAACGAGGAAATCATCATATATCGCATCGATGTAGGGAGTGACGATAGCATGTACGCAAACAAGTCCGCAACAATGGATTCATCCCCCCTAGATAGCGGACCCACTTGTGCTCAATGCTAGGGATAGTTCCGCCCAACAGGGATGCAGGGCCGAACGATCCTAAGTTCTTGGAGGTGTTAAAAGTGCGACCGATAGGAGTCTGGACAACAGTCAAGCATATGCAGCTGCAGAGACAGCTCATGCAAGTCCCGAGAGCACAGCGAGCTGCGCTCAAAGCCTATATCGCCGGCAAGCGAAACGATTAGGCGACAAACCTTTTATCTTTAGCGCATACACCATTCGGCCTTGGAGCAATGATGATATCCGCTTCAATGATTACCTCTTCTAGATCGGGCTTCTCTCACCACTCTTCAGACCCCTAAACCACACTCACCCCAACTGACACAGAGTGAAAGAGTACTTCACATGATCCTTGAGCTTGGAGAACCAGACTGCACATATTTCTCTGCCAAAAGCCTAGATAGCATAGACCGCACCCAATGCAATTATCAGATTCTGAAGAATAGATGTCAGGAAGAGCAGCCCAAGGTATCCGTCAATGCAGACCAGGTCGGGATCATCATCGATCCAATGAACATCTGGATAGCAACGAGGAATATGAGTTGCGACGCGTTTACGATCCCGAGCATGAAGAAATACATGGAGAATGAGAGGACCCCTCCTACGACGAGAAATGGAACACGCCTGCCCAAGAAATCGCTCAGCTTCCCCCAGGGAACCTGCATGACTGCGGGGAAAAGATTCACGAAGGCCTGAAGCCAGCCAAGTTGGGCAGGGGCGGCACTGAGATGGATTGCGAGTGCGGGCACGAATGGATCGCCCATGCCATTTCCGAAATTGACGGCGACCTGGTTGGAATACATCAACCCATGTGCGTCAGGATTCCCACCTTTTGCAGCACCTGTTGGACCGTTGTCTGTGTCGCCTAAGGGCATCCCTTCCCACAACCTGCATCGTGCAGATGAGATCTATCTACCTTTTTAAATTTGAATCGACAATTTCTCCATGCCAGATAGGTGAACTGTAGGGGCAGCGTTGCCAATCTGGAAATCATACGAAAGACTATATATTAACACTAGTCGATATAGGGGCGGTGGGAACATTGGTTAAAGCCTACTGCGTTAAATGCAAGAAATCCGTCGAGATGAAGGATGCCAAGAAAGTCAAGCTCAAGAACGACAAACCTGCTACGAAGGGCACCTGCCCGAAGTGTGGCACTAAGGTATTCAGAATCGGTGGGTAAGCGCAAACCTTTCAAAATCAGATATCAAGGGCCCCCGCTGACCGCACTGGGTGCTGTTCCAGCAGGGCACCCCTGGATGTTTATTTCTGTTTCATCAAGTAGCTGCCGCGCTGATGCAGGGCAGCTATCGCCCTTATCGCCCGCCAGATCGTCGGATATGAAGGAATCTTTCGGCTTTCAAGTGCTCTAAGTGTCTCCTGAGTCCTGCTTCCTCCGAATGCGCTGATGATTATCGGGATCCTACCCTGTGACGACCTTCGAGCCGCAACATCGACCAATCCTTGCGTCACATGAGGTGGTTGCAGCTCCAGAGACATCATTATTACATCGATTCCCGGATCCTCTTGGAGCGCCTCCAATACTTGCTCATACATAAGATCCGTGACCTCAGCAGTCAGGTCCACAGGATTGTTCACGGAGGAGAATGTCGGCATCGTTTTTGACAAGCGAGCACGCGTCTCTTCCGACAGACCAGCCATGGTCATTCCGACTCCATGCTCCTTCGATTCCACAAAGTCGGATGCGATAACTCCGAAACCACCGGCGCTCGCAACGACGCAGACCCTGTCGCCATCTATCTTCCCCTTGTATGCGAGGACCCTGGCAACATCCACCAATTCCTCATCGTCGTAGACCCTTATGACGCCGGCCTGTCTAAGTGCTCCAGCCACGAGCTCGTCAGAATCCGAGGCCAGTGCGCCAGTATGGGAACTCGCGGCCCTAGAGCCAGAACTCGTACGACCCGCTTTCAGAACAACGATAGGCTTTATTTTGGAAATCCTTCGAGCAATATCTACGAAACTCCTACCGTCAGCAAATGATTCGAGATACAGGGCTACGCAGTCAGTATTGGGATCGTCGGCAAAGAATTCCAGCAATTCATTCTCATTGATATCCACCCTGTTCCCGAGCCCAATACATGCAGATATGCCCATTCCGAATGATTCCGCCTTCTCAAGGAATGAGACGGCGACCGCTCCGCTCTGGGAGATGATCGCGATCGAACCCGCAGGAGGTCTACGACTCTTCTCTACGGGGATGAATAATGTGTCAAGGCCGTGAAAGGGGACCATCAACCCCATGGTGTTCGGGCCAAGGAGTCGCGTTCCACTCACCCCGATCAAATCCCTCAATCCATCCTGAAGGATCTTCCCATCCTGCCCGCTCTCGGCAAATCCGGAGGATGTCACAATCACGATCCTCACGCCTTTCCGTATGCAATCCTCAACGGCACGAATGGATAGCATCGCTGGCAATGCAATGAGAGCAAGGTCGATTTCATCAGGAATCGAGGATACCGATGGATAGCAGTGCGCACCAAGGATTTCATCTTCTCTTGGATTGACTGGATATACCTTGAAGGGGGAATCCAAGAGATTCTTCAAGACAACATTACTGATCTTGCCCGCGCTGGCAGAGGCGCCTATCAAGGCGATCGACCGTGGACTGAAGAGTGGACTCAAAGGCCCTTTCATCAGTCTCTTGATTGGTTTGGTCCATTATTATTGTGTTTCGTCAACTCTGATAACATTGTTATCCATGGATTGGACATCTTTCGAGAACTTACTTATATGGTCTATACGATAACAGAGTGATACGCTTATGGGGGAGTTGAGGGAATGGAACTTAGAGACGTTGTCAAGGGAACAATGCCGGTCAAGATATCTGTAGAATCGACTGCCGCAGACGCGCTGATTGCAATGATGGAAGGCAAGACAGACTTTCTGCTCGTGGAGAGAACGGATATCAATGATGCATATGGAATCGTAACGCAAAGGGACATAGTCGAGAAGGCCGTTGCGGAGGGAAACGACCTTTCGGAGGTACCCATAACCGATATCGCCAGGAAGCCTCTGGTCGTGACCAATAATCTCGACTTGGATATCCGATGGATTGCCAAGAAGATGGCCGATGAGAACGTATCAAAACTCGCTGTCTTCGATCGCGACAACTTCATGGGCTTCGTCTCAGACATCGATCTACTCATGGCTACGATCAGGGACACCCATGAGCAACCAACGAAGGAGGCGAACTGATGACGTCTGAGAGACTGATTCTCAGAGACATCGTGAAGACTTTCGAGATGCCGACGATCGACATGAACTCGACGATAAAGAATGCGATCGAACGCATGATCGAACTCAATAACTATTCACTCCTAGTCCCCAGAAAGAACAAGAACGATGCCTATGGAATCATCACGAAGAAGGACATAATATCCAAGGTGCTCGCCGAAGGTGAGAATCCGTCCAAGGTGAAGGTGAAGGACATCATGTCGAAGCCATTGGTCATATTGACCAATCTTTCGCTCGATATCAGATGGGTCGCCAAGGCCATGGCCAATTCCCAGGTCTCCACTATTGCAGTATTTGACCGAGGGGATTTCTATGGATATGTGACGGAGGCTTGCGTCCTCGACGGTGTCTATAACGCGATGAGACGTGCGAAGCTCGAGCAGGGCGTAGAGTTCGTATCCTGCTGACCTCACTAGTGATACTCTGGAGGACGGATTATGAGTGATTCAGAGACTGACAATGTGGGCCAGAGGAAAGGAATCGCAGTCTTCCTATGCGGATGCAGGGGAGAGATATCCAATAAGATCGACCTTGAATCGATTGCCTCCGCAATCAAGGAACATCCTGAAGTCGTGACCGTTGGCATCCACGAGTCGCTATGCTCCAGGGAAGGACAACAATTTCTGAAGGGCGAATATGCGAACAAAGGGTTCGATAAGGTTGCCGTTTCGGCATGTTCCCCCAATATACAAGGGCTGATAATCAGCAGATTCCTCGAAGCTGAAGGTATGAACAAGTACCTCTTCGACCAGGTGAACATTCGCGAACAATGCGCATGGGTACATGCAGATCGGGAACGGGCAACTAGCAAGGCCAAGAGCCTGTTGCTAGGCGCATTGGCAAAGGTAGAGAAGCTGATGCCATTAGAGGATATCGAAGTCCCCATACTCGGATCTACCCTTGTGATAGGAGGAGGGGTCACGGGCATGGCCGCTGCTCTCGATATCGCATCCAGCGGATTCAAGGTATATATTGTCGAAAGGAGCAATGTGCTCGGTGGGAGAGCCTACAAGCTGAGCATGACATTCCCCACCCACAACTGTGGCATCTGCTGCATGCAATACTGCAAGGAGTGCGTATTCACCCCTAAGATAGAGGATGTCCTCCAGAACAAGAACATCGAAGTCCTACTGAATTCGAATGTCGAGGACATGACCGGTGGTTTCGGTAATAGACATGTCAAAGTGAAGACGCTGGAGGGGTGCAAGGAATTCGATGTCGGGACAATAATCGTCGCCACTGGAAGCAAGACTTTCGATCCGACAAGAATCCCCGAGCTGCACTATGAGATCCCGAACGTCATCACAACGACCGAGTTGGAGCAGCTAATAGTCAAACAGCGCGAGCTAGGAGGCGGTCTGAAGAGGCCGTCGGATGGTAAGAACCCGAAGACCGTGAATTTCGTCCAATGCGTCGGTTCACGCGACAAGGTGAAGGGCAATCTGCATTGCTCGCTCGTCTGCTGCACATATGCCATCGGTCAGGCGAGGGAGATAAAGAAACTGAATCCAGGTGCAGATGTCTATGTACATTACATCGACCTTCGTGGACCGTACAGGGGTTTTGAGGAATTCTACGAAGATGCTAGGCAGGAAGGAATCAACTTCGTCCGAGGGCGAGTCGCCGAGGTGGTAGTCGACAGGGACAAGATGTTTGTGAGGGCCCTTGATACAGACATGGACACATTGCTCAATATCGATTCCGACCTGGTAGTCCTCGCGGTAGGTCAGGAACCGTCCGAGGACAGCGATAGGATCGCTAAGCTGCTTCACATCCAGATGGATATCGACAAGTTCATGAAAGACATCAATCCGATGTTTCCGTCGGAATTCAGAAGGGGGATATATGTGGCGGGCACTGCCCAAGGCCCCAAGGGGATCAGATACTCCATAGAAGACGCACGGTCAGCTGCTGCAAGTGCCATTGGGATCATGAAGGAGGGGAAGGTACAATTCCCGCGGATAGTCGCATTCGTCGACGAATCCAGGTGCAGGGGCTGTGGCAGATGTGAAGACATCTGCGAGTATGATGCGATCAAAGTGACGGAAGACACCGAAAAGGGTATTCTCATATCCAAGGTGGACGAGATACGGTGCGAGGGGTGTGGGACCTGCGCCGTAGTCTGCTGCAACAAGGCAATAACCGTCTACAACTTCATGAAGGATCAGGTCGAGGCGCAGATACGAGCAATCATCGAGGAGGTGCCCTGATATGAACGAATCAGGGTTCGAGCCGAAGATAATCGCATTCACTTGCACATGGTGCGGGTATCCATCCGCGAACCTAGCAGGTGTCAATAAGATAGAGTATCCACCCAATGTGAAAATAGTGAGGGTAATGTGCAGCGGGAGCGTCGAGCCTGCGATCATCATGGACTCTTTCGAGCATGGAGCGGACGGCGTCATCATCATAGGATGTCTCATAGACAATTGTCATTATGTCTCAGGAAACAAGAGAGCCCAGGAAAGAGTGGATGCCTTCAAGGATCTCATGGACATCTTAGGTCTGGACTCACGAAGGTTGCGAACCGAATGGATCAATGCATCTGAGCGATACAGATTCGCCAAATCAATGAATGATTTCGTGGGAGAGGTACGTGATCTGGGGCCGCTTCCAATACAAAAGAAGAAACGGAAGGAAGAGAGGTCCAAGGAGCAGACGGCCACCTCGATCAAGCAGCTGATAGAAGACACTGGCGCATTTGACTGTGTTGAATGCGGTAAATGCACCACCGTTTGTCCCATTCCCAAGTTCGACAGCGAATTCGCCCCGCGTACGATTGTTCTGAAAGCGATGGAAGGTATCGTCGAGAATATCGCCAACGATAAGGACATCTGGACATGCACAACATGCGAGCAATGCAATGTGATGTGTCCATACAAAGTGGATTATTCGGGATTCATACGAGGCATGCGAGAGGAGGCGCTCCACTTCGGCGTTGCCCCACTATGCTCCCAAGGAGGTTTGATCCACGCGGTGCAGAGGATCATGGCATCCTCAGACCTGAAACAGAATAGGTTGGAATGGGTCAAAGACGACATGAAGGTCGCAGAAAAGGGTGATGTATTCTACTTCGTTGGATGCTTACCGCATTATGATGCGATATTCTGGGACAGGGAAGGTCTCGCGCTCACCAAGATATGCGAATCAGCTGTCAGGTTGATGAACCGGGCAGGTGTCGTCCCCGTCGTAAGCAACGATGAGAAATGCTGCGGCCATGACCTCAATTGGGTCGGCGAGGAGGATGAATTCGAGAAACTGATGGATTTCAATGTTGACTTGATAAAGAAGTCCGGCGCCAAGAAGGTGGTGTTCACGTGCCCTGAATGCTACAGGACATTCAACATGGACTATCGGGACTTCGTTGGCGAGTTGGGATTCGAGGTCCAGCACATATCGGACTACCTGAAGGAGCTGATCGACACAGGAACGCTGAAGTCGGATGATACGCAGAAGGAGAAGTTCAAATTCACATATCACGACTCGTGTCGTCTCGGCAGACATTCTGGGATTTATGATTCGCCGAGGGATCTCGCAACTGTGTTCCAGGGATGCGACTTCATTGAGATGCCTAACACGAAGGATAAGGCCATATGCTGTGGAGTGAGTGGGTGGTCCAACTGCAACAGCAACACAAAGAGGATGCAGATCGAGAGGATGATAGAGGCTAAGAAGACCGGAGCAGATAAGATGCTCCTATTCTGTCCCAAATGCCAAATACATATGCGATGCGCAGTACAAGACAAGATACCGGTGGAAAAGTCAGAGGTCGATGTGGAAGTGGAGGATTACACCGTCGCAATCGCGAAGGCGTTCGGGCTTGTGAACAACGACGATAGAAAGGGAGAAGAGAGACCAGATACGAAGAATGAGAAGAAGGATTAGGGAAGTGGTTTGTCCCATTCATGAAGCAGGTCAGTAGTACTTGGTTGATGTCGTTGTCCTCTCCTCGACCTTGATCTTCCTCTTCCCGAGCTCCTCAAAGAATGGCTCAGGATCCACCGTTGCCTCAGCGGGGAACACACCAGGCGCCTTTATCTTTCGTTTCATCTGCCAGAGCGATACTATCGCAGGTGGGACGGCGGTGTCTCTCGCCGATGATACGCCCCTCACGGGGTCGTTCCAGGTCACTATGGAGTAAGTCACGGTCGATGGCATGCCGTCCTTCTCGCCCATACAATCAATTCTGAACATGTCATATTCGTACTCCTCTTTTGGGATAGCAGTGCGTCCCTGTTCTATCCCTCTCTGATGCATGCCAGTTAGGAAATCAAGTGGAGAAATTTTGCATCCAGAGATATCAAGAGGAGTCTCATCAGCGAATCCAAGTGCGCGCAGCGTCTGAAATGTGCTCATGTCATTCGGAGGGAACCCGATTCTGAATGTCACGTTCTTAGCCTTCAGGTATTTGCCCATCGTAGCAGGTTCTGAATGCTTGACATAGTAAGTCTTGATCTTGCCGATCGGGTCGGGCATCACAACTTCCTTCTCGCCACCCAGAATCTCCTGTTTCTGATACTTGTTTCTTATCCATTGTACAGATTGTTGCGTGAACTCGTCAAGAACCGTGCGAATTGAATAGCCAGGCCATCCAGCCTCCTTGACAAGGAGTGTGTTACCCCAAGCGCAGACGATATCAATCGAGTCGATTCTGTCCAACCGCTTAGCTCCGGCCGCACCAGCTATGTTCGTCATTCCGGGTGTGCTTCCAAGGCCTATGGTCGCATTTATTCCAGCATCCTTCCACTTCTTGTGAAGCTTGAGTTGCTTCAGGCAAGTGTCAAAGAAACCTCCTAGATCGGTGTATGCTGCTCCACCTTTCAGACACGCGTCCATCGCCGCCAGATTGGTCTGATACCATGCGCAGTTGACGACCGCATCGACTTTCTCTTTCTTTATGGTCTTGACAACGTTGTCGACATCGTATGCATTGAGTTCGATCATCTGAACCTTCTTGTCCAGGTTCAGAGCCGTCATAGCGTTCTTGACATCGTCCAATCTCAAACTAGATGCAATGACATCCTTCACGCCACACATCTCAACGAGGTCCTGCACCGTATAAGCGCCTATTTGCCCAGAAGCACCAAGAATCAACGTCTTCATAAATCCACCTCCATCATCATCCCTCAACAAAAATGCTCTTCCAGCTCCCCACCTCATTACAATAACCATCTACTTAAATATTCTCGGATAGAATGGTGAATCGAAACGCTGCATTCATCGTTTCGCAATAAGATCTATCTCGATCAAGGCATTTTTCGGTAGACCTGAGACCTCTACCACTGAACGTGAAGGTCTGTACTCGCCAAAGAAGTCAGCGTACACTTGGTTGACCAGGGCGAAGTCTTTGATGTTTCTAACGTATACCGTGACCTTCAGCACATTTGCGACTCTCGATCCTGACGCTTCCAGAATTTCCGAGAGGTTCCGTAGGGCCCGACGAGCCTGATCCGCAACATCGCCCTGAACAATTGCTCCGCTGACAGGGTCGATGCCAAGCTGACCTGAACAGAATATCAGGTCTCCAGACATCACCGCTTGGGAGTATGGTCCGACCGGTTCTGGCGCATCAGATGTCTGGACAATCTGAGGACTATCTTCAGGATCGTTTCTTCCCGATTCTTGTGCCGTCATAGACAACTTCACCGTCCATTATCGTTTTTAACACGGACACGTCACGCACGAGAGAGGGATCACTGAAAGGATCTCCTGAGAGAACAACAAAATCAGCAAACTTGCCTTCGGTTATAGTCCCTTTCACATTCTCCTCGAAGGATGCATAGGCAGCATCTCTCGTATATGCGACGGTCGCCTCTTCAGCGGTAATCCTCTGAGAATCATGAGGGGCATTGACTGCGGAAGTCACCCCATATAGTGGAGAGAATGGCATGCAATCTGATCCGAAGACCATCTTCACTCGAGACTTCAAAACATCTTTGAAAGGATTGTTGAGCATCGCGCGCTCTGGACCTAGACGCTCATAATACATGCCGTTGATGCCACCCCATTCACCCACGAAGTTGGGCTGCATTGATGCGATGATTCCAAGAGACCTCATCCTTTTGAGTTGATTCGCGGTCGGCAGTTCCAAGTGTTCTATCCTGTGCCTGTGATTCTTCCTAGGAGTGCACTCGAGTGCGTCCTCCATCGAACCTATCACGGCTTCGATGCCTTTATCACCTATCGCGTGCACGACCAACTGGATGGAACCATCGTTGGCCTTGTGGATCATATCATCGAGCTCATCCACGGGATGCACGAACATGCCTGTGTTCTTCGGGTCATCATTGTACGCCTCCGACAGTGATGCGGTCCGAGCACCCAATGCGCCATCACAGAATATCTTCAGTCCGCCGATCTTCAACCTCTCCGAGCCGAGTCCGGAAGATAGATTCAAACTCCGCATAGCATCCAGATTCGCGTATGGCACATTGAACCATATACGAACTCCAAGCTTTCCTGCTCGCTCAGCGGTCTGGTATACAGAAAGATGTTCGGCTTCACCATTGTCCTGGACCGAGGTCACACCGAGGGAATGCGCCTTCCGCATCGCAGCGACCAAACCCTTCATCTTCCGGTTTGCATCTGGCGCAGTGGTCTCTCTGACGAGTGCCACCGCGGATTCTTTGAGTACGCCTGTCAATGCACCCGACGCGCTCTTTTCTACACCGGGTATGTCAACATTGATTCCCAAAACGGATATCGCTTTCGTGTTGACCGTCGACAGATGACCACATATGCGATGGGCAACCGCAGGATGATTCGGACAGCAGGAGTCGAGGTCATCTTTAGTGATGAATCTGCCCTGGTCCCATCGACTCTCCATCCATCCAGCGCCTAGCACCCATTCGCCTTCTGGCGTCTTCTTCGCACCAGACTTCATGCGTGACATCGCATCGTCCATAGATTTGCAGCCGAACAAATCGACATTCATGGAATCGATGCCCATGTTCACGAAATGAGTATGTGAATCAATGAAGCCAGGTATCACTATCTTGCCGCCCAGGTCATATTTGTCACAACCGCGGGGAGCGGAACTCTTGATCTCGGCATCCGTCCCGACAGCGATGATTCGTCCATCAGCTACAGCAATTGCTTTCGCGACTCTAACCTCGGGATCGAGACTATACACTCGGCCATTATAGAATACCGCATCTGCCTTTCGTGCAACCATCTGCATCTACTCCCTTGAACTCAAAGGATGACAATCCAGAGACACCGACCTCATGCAACTGCAGGTTCAGTCAGGATTGAGTATCATATCAACAAGGGTGGCAAAAGCGTTCTCGACGTTGTATCCGGTCTTCGCAGATGTCAACAATGCAGGAGCACCATGTTTCATGGCAAAGACCTCTAGGTCTTTGGAATCGATTCTGACATCGTCCTTCAAATCATACTTATTCCCAAGGAATACAATCGGTATCTCACCGGTAGTCGATGTCATAGCTTTGATCCAATATCGGAGCTCGCCGAGACTCTCCTTGCTCGTAAGATCACAGACAGCCAGTGCACCCTCCGCACCATAGAAGTAGGCCTCGCGCAATACTTCTCTAAAACTCGGCTGACCCATGATATCCCAAATCAAAAGGACTATCTTCTGCGTCTCGCCGGTCTTCGCATTCTTTGCCTCGATCTCTTTCTTGGTGACCTTCGTTCCGATCGTGGCAATGTACTTGTCGTCGAAGACATCGAGCACGTATCTTCGGATCATGCTTGTCTTGCCGACACCAACATCACCGACCAAGCATATCTTCAATTTCTTTGTATCATTGCTTTCAGCCAATGACTCAACGACCCCTTGCGCATCTAATGTATGTGTAAGTAGTCTAAAAAACGTTTGCACAGTCTAGTCCCTTCGTATTCTCATTCAATTCGTGCTCATCGATCGTCATCGTGAAGAAGGAAGATGCGGGAATGGTTATCATTCATTATCAAAATGCGAAAGAGAATCAAAAGAGTATTATTATACATAACGCATTTACATGTTCAGAGATGCGTCATGAAAGTTGAGCGAAACCTGACGATAACAGGTGCTTGATGGGGAAGATGCATCAATACGCGGTAGGAGGAAAAAAACCTATGTCGTGCGCAAAGTGTGGAAAGAAGACGAAAAAGAAAGCAGTGAAGAAGGCCGTTAAGAAGCCCGCGAAGAAAGTCGCGAAGAAGGCCGCTAAGAAGAAGAAGTAATTTTTCTTATGAGATGTACTTCCGTCAGGAGGGTTCATTAAATGCCTGCAAAAAGGAAATCCAGCAAATCTGGCAAGCCCAAGAAAGCTGAGCCCAGAGGCAAGGAAATTCGAGCTAGCAGGACAAGGTGAGTTCCGTAGCGATGGAAGGTCCTTGGATTCTATCCATGGATCAAATCTCATTAAACTTCTTCTTCTTTAATTCCTTATTTTCTTGACACAACTTGATACGCGGTTATCGCTCTTCACGGAGATTCCGGAGACATCACAATCAGATAAAACGAATTATTCTAGAATCAATCATTCTCAGCAAAGTGAGATAACCAGGAACGCGATTCACTTAAGAGAAGCTTGAGATGTCAAGTGGCAAGAGACTGCTATGGGTGATAAGCTATCATCATGCGTGCAACGATGGCGCACTCCTGGCATTGGTTGCGATATTGCCGATACTCGTTCAGGAGATGGACCTGTCGTACTCGGAGATCGGCCTCCTCGGCTTCGGTCTGCTGATCACAGTCATCATCCAACTCGTAGTTGGCAAAGCTGCGGACAGGATATTCTCGAGGTATCTCCTGGAGCTTGGCGCAGGACTCATGGCATTGTCGTTCATCCTCATCCCACTTGCATCGAATTTTCTGGGCCTATTCGTCGCGGTGATCTCCATGAGGGTGGGAGCGAGTTTCTATCATCCAATTGGAATCAGCTGGATAACAAAGAGATATGAAGGCTCATATCTTGATACTGCCCTTGGCATTCAGAGTGGCGTGGGAAACCTGGGAGTCATCCTCGCATTCGCGTCATCGGGATTCCTGGGAGAGATCTACGGATGGAGGACACCGTGCATTATCTGGGCCGTGCTCAACATTATAGCAATGATTGCGGGCATCATACTCATGCGGAACGAGGAACCACTCAAGACAAAGAGTGTCAGCAAAATCGAGACCTCATTCAAGGACACATTCACAAGGATAGGAATAATGGCGATTCCGATAGCAGCAGGGGGAGCACTCTATCAGGTTACGAGCTATTTTGGACCACTGAACCTCACCGAATTGCACGGGTGGAGTGTCGGAGATGCAGATCTGGTGTTTGCAATCTGGATTGGCATAGGGACAGTGTCTTCGTATTACTTCGGACGACTTAGCAACCGTTTTGGGAGGGGAAGGCTGCTCATCTACGGATATGCGGTTTCATCGATTTGCGTGTTAATGCTCCCATTCCTATCGAGTTGGATCACGATCGCACCGGTCCTTGTCCTGTTTGGAGCGATGCTCTTCATCACTTACCCCGCGCTCTTCTCGCTCATATCAAAGGCGACACGACAGGAAGAGAGAGGAACCGCATTTGGATTGCTTTTCGGATTCCAGCTCGGCGGTGGCGCAGTCGTAGTTTATCTCTGTGGAATCGTGTCGGACCACTTCAACGACCCATCATACTCGTTCTTCATAGTATTCATCCTAGGGCTGGCATCCATAGGTGCTCTGTCGACCTGGATGAGAGGAGTCGACAAATCGTGAAGGATGACACCTTGATTCACTCGATTCGTCCTCGATTCACTACTATTGACGGTTTTGGAGTGGCACTTTCTTGCCCAGAAGTTAGACCATATCCCGTTGGTAGCTCATCAGACAGATATTGGTAGCCCCTCTTCTTCTGCTGATGCCTAGCCCACGTGAGGATGAGGGCCACGATCACGGCTGCAATTCCAGTAAGGTACACCATGTCGAATATGTTCGCACCGCCGATGCTGAGCATGGCGAAACCATCGGACGGCGCTTGGAATGCCAGAACCTCTCCCAAGTGGAACACATCTGCTCCAACCAATGTGCCAATTATCCCAGACACGTAGGCGAGAGGCGCCGCTTTCCGAACATCCATCCAGAATACTGATAGAGAATACAATCCTGCCGCGAGTGCTGGCGCAAATGCCATAGGAACTTCCGCTACAATGCCGACCCCCTCCTCAGCACGGGTGATATTATACGCAATGAACGATACGATGGTAATGCCTATGAATGACTCAGCGAGATCGATTCGACGCTTCCACAGTATGTTGACACATATCAGCAGTGGTATCAGCGCTCCTCCTAGACTAATGCCTACCCACCAATCGCCATATGGGAACAATGGGATGCTTATCCATCCGAGGAACAGCGTGCCGAATAGGATGGTGGATGCCTCTCCATGGGTGAATCCCATCGATACCAGGACTTTCTCAATTGAGCCAACATACAAATAGAGCAATAACAGAACTGAACCCAGCGCAACTGCGACCCAGAGATAATCCGAACCCTCTGCCATCGGGAGATATAACTATCAACATCCGATAAAATGCTATCTGAGGAGTGTAAGTACCCAATGTTGTCCCTATAACAGGCATCGATAATGGCGAGCAATCGCGCTACATCGACATCAGGCGTGAACTGCAATGACAATCTGTGGATCCGGAACCATCGGCGATCTCGCTTCAGGGCAGTACATCGTCCCGGTCATCCAGGCGCTGGGGCGATTATGAATCATCCATTCATTGGTTTTCCAGATTGCGGATGGGGTGTCCATTATTTTGGTGTTCAATCTTGCCACATTAATGGTGCTTGCATCCATAGCGCTGTCCGTGCCCTAGAGCCATTCATCTTAATTACTGGTTAATCTAATCCATATCTCGACCGAGGAGGTAGACCGTTTGGGCAAGCAAATGATTACAGGCCTTGAGCCCGGAGAAGTGGCAGGATATGTATTCCTCTGTGGAGAGCCAGAGAGGGTACCGAAGATCGCATCTATTCTCGAAGATGGTAAGAAGCTCAGGCAGGCTCGTGAATACCTGGTATATGGTGGAACACTTGATGGTACCCAGATCACAGTCGCATCCACAGGAATAGGTGGACCCTCGGCGGCAATACTCGTCGAGGAGCTCGCTAATCTCGGCGCGCACACATTCATAAGGATAGGCACTAGCGGAGGCATAGCGGATGATCTTGAGAAAGGTGATTTCGTCATCGCTACAGGGGCAATACGTGCCGATGGCACTTCAAGGAGTTATGCCTGGACGGAATATCCTGCCCTGGCAAACCACGAGGTCGTCATGGCACTCATAGACTCCGCGACCAGGAAGAAGGTGCGATTCGATGCCGGGATATGCTTCTCCGTCGACGGGTTCTACAGCGAGAATAAAGTCATCTCAGATGGGAAGATCCAGCCGATGTCGCATTCGAACTACATGACATCGACGATGATCAGCAGGTTGGGGGATGTCAAGAAGATGCAGGGGAAGAACATCGAGATGGAGAACGGGACAATCTTCACCGTATGCTCCTTATTTGGTCTCCGGGCTGGCGCGATCTGCACCGTTTCTGACGTCGTCCCCTGGCACCCTACCGAGAAGATACTGGATTTCGAGCAGAACATGTCCGAGTGCATCGCAGTTGGCGTCGATGCGATGAAGACTCTCATCTCGTGGGACAGGAAGAAGCAAGGAAAGAGATTCTACGCACCGTCACTCGGTTGAGACGATCCCTTCTTCTTTCGTCCACCCTTCTTTGAGGGCGTGGGTCGAGGTTCCTCTTTCGGATTGCCCAGGACGGCGAACGGTTCCGGCCAGTCTACTGCGTGGATACTAGGGGCGCCCTCCCTATCCCTGAAATATTGTTGGTAGAACTCTTCAGCAACATTCGGTATCACTGGGGAAATCATCTTGAGCAAGCCGAGCCCTGTGGCCCACATAGTATACCATGCGGCCTCGTCCTTTGCATCGAGCCTCTTCCCGTTATTCATGAGATAGCTGGCGGAGATATCGTTCCTGATGAAATCCTCGACTGTTCGAAGGGCATCCGCGGGTCTGCCATCCTGGATATTATCATCCACTTTCCGAGCGACCCTCACAAAATTATCCAGCAGATTCCGATCGGAATCCTTGAGCACCATCAACTCGACGATTGGCTTTGCCTTTATGCGTTTGGTGATGTATTCCTCGAGGCTCCATAGCTGCTTCCATAACCTCGTCTCTTGGCGTCGCAGCGCCAAAAGGCTCGTGGCATCTGAATATTCCCTCGACTGCAGGGCCGACGACAGATTCCGAATCGAGTCTTGGATCGAATCCACCTGGACACCGCTTCGTCCGAGCATCGGGGTGAGCTTTAGCACATCCTTGATGTATCCTCTGAGGTGGCCGTGCCATTCCAGCCGGTCCTCCAGAAGATCCTTCGCCATCATCATGTTGGTCATCGCCTGATCGAACCTCCCTTCCTTGTAGGTCTCGATCGAATCGGCCATCAGATCCTCGACATCCTGACAGAATACCTCCGCCTTCCTGGCCTGCACCACGAGATTCTTCGCTTGTCTGAATGTGTCGATGAAGTTGACACTATTGAAATTGCGCTCCTCAAGGAGCTTCGCAGCCGTGTCGGATATCAGGGGGTCCCGACTGAACAGGCATTCTACCATTGCCAACTCACCATGCTCGGACTGCGTCAATCGCGCGATGGTAGTCTTCACCTGCTCACGAACCTTGGAGTTATCGTCGTTGTAATGCCTGAGAAGTATGGGCACTATCGAGAGAGGGACCTTCCTCCCGTGCTCTTCGATCCTGTCGACCATCTTGCGTCTGCGTCCGGGCAGAATGGATGACAGGTCAGTCACCAAATGCCTGTCGATTCTAAGACTCTCGACATCCTTTGACATCTCGACATCAGCGTCGCTGACATAGATTACTCTGGTCACTATAGCACCTGGCATCCTTATGATGAGTCTGCGGATACATAAGCCTTTTCGGACTCAGCAAATAAGCGAGTCAATCTAGGCCAGTATGCGCATGACATCACAGATAAGATTATGAGATGGCATTTCCCTACAGATTCGAGGTTGGTCAATGGGAGTGATTGAGTTCATCGAACAGATATGGGAGAATCTGAAAGATGACCTTCTCGCAGGTATACCGAGTGCGATTGTGCTAGTGATCGGCGCAGTGATATTCCTCATAGTCGCGATGGCGATTATCATGCTAATACGAAGATTACTGACGACAGTCATGCAGAGAAGCCCTCTGGACAAGAAGATAGGTGGCCTGATCGTAAAATCGATCTATGCCCTCATGCTTTTTACGATTCTTGTCGCGTTCCTTGAGATGATAGGTCTGTCACAGATCGCACTCGCCCTTGGCGTCGCGATTGCATTCATAGCATTGGCTATAGGCCTGGCGATGAACAATGTCCTCGGTGATTTCGTCGCGGGGGGATTCCTCTTGGGAGAGAAGGACTTCGGAGAGGGGTTCGAAGTAGAGGCAGCAGGAGTGAAAGGTACCGTGGTTGATGTGGACATGCGGAAAACCAGAATCAGGGGGGACGATGGCATCTACTACGTCATACCAAACAAGGCAGTGGAAGGAGCCACCTGGAAGGTTTTCAAGAGACCAGCAGAGACCAAGAAGAAGATATTCTAAACCCTTCCCTTTTCCCTTATTTTTCTTATCTCAGGGAATCTCAATGCTTTGTTGCCAGTGAATACGATAGGGACGAAGCCGCCAAGACCGCCCTCCGCGATGAGTGGGGATATCGTGTCCGACGATGACTGTCTGACGACATCGACGCCTCCCGCCAATATGCTCTGGGCAGGCAGGACCAGGATAGACTGACGCTCGTTGAAGAGAAAACAATTGTCTTTCACCGAGGCCCCAGCTGTATCCCTTAGAACGAGCGAAGGATGCAAATGACCGATTATTGTCGGCCGGTCATCCAACGAACCCTGATGTCCGTGAAGAATACGGATCCCGCAAACCTCCATCTCATTCACCAGAGGTATCGAGTGCTCTCGGAGTATGAACCCGAGGTAATTGTCGTGGTTACCCTTCACCACCTCAATGGACAAACGTGAGGAGAAGTCGGATACGAAACTGGATACATCCTGCCATTCCTGCACTAGGTTGCGTGAGAAACTGTGTTTGAGATCCCCCACTATGATCATCCGGGAGACATCCAGATTATCGATGAGTCCGGAAAGGTACTCTCTGATACGACGAGTCTGTATCCTCGGAATGCTCAGGCCTTCGTATTCAAGCGCCGCTTCGCAACCGAGGTGTAAGTCAGATACAAGGAGGGCTTTTGCTTCGGGCAGCAGCGCGGCTCCACCAGGAAGTAGTCTTATCGAATCGTTAAGTCTGAAACCGTTTCTCACATCTGAGGACAAGTGTAGGCCAACTTAACAACCTTTGCGACTATTTTTGTGCACCTGGGTAGCTGTTTAAATACAGTCAAAGGCAGTTGGCAGTCGATATGCTCGAGAATACCTTCGTTCTCCTCAAAGGCATAGGCGCTTCGAGGGAGACTATGCTGTGGAGATCAGGCATCCACACATGGAAGGATTTCGTATCCACAGAGAAAGTGAGGGGCATCGCTGATGTCCGCAAGGAATACATGGATCTCTCCCTAATGGAGGCACAGACGAGGCTCAAGGATCGGGATTCACGATACTTCGCATCCAACCTACCCTCGAGAGAGCTGTGGAGATGCCTATCCGATTTCTCAGGCAATGCGATCTATCTTGACATAGAGACTACGGGGATATCCATAATGTCCCCGGTAACGGTCGTCGGCATATACGATGGCAGGAGGATGCACACCCTCATCAAGGGCCAGAACCTGTCAGGCAGCTCGCTCAATGCGATCCTGGGCTCTGCGGACATGATCGTGACATTCAATGGCGCGTGTTTCGATCTCCCCGTCCTCAGAACACGATTCCCAGGAGCCATACCCGATGTGCCACATGTTGACCTCAGGAATGTCTTGCGCAAGTTGGGCCTAAGTGGCGGGCTCAAAGCGATAGAGAGGCAACTTGGGATAGCAAGGGACCAGCGAGTCGAGTACATGACAGGA
The DNA here is from genome assembly GCA_014859835.1 of Thermoplasmata archaeon. Classification (GTDB taxonomy): domain Archaea; phylum Thermoplasmatota; class Thermoplasmata; order UBA10834; family UBA10834; genus UBA9653. Next base: position 19,719 of record JACZKW010000060.1, read on the forward strand.
TCGGAAGCGGTGTATCTCTGGCGGCTTTGGGAGAGACAGGGAAAGAGGAACGCACTGGACTTACTAATCGAATACAACGCCGCTGACTGCGTGAACCTGAAATCGCTATCGGAATATGCATATGGCAAACTCAAACATGCCACATTCGAACGCATCGCATTCATGAAAGATTGATTATCGGATGAGGTCTTGGGGTAGATTGAATGGATGGGCTTCTAGGACTTGTCTTGGCGATCCTCGTGTTCGTGGTAATCATACTGCTCGTGAGTCGTTCGATCAAGACTATAGTACTGCTTGGCGTATGCATAGGCGTATTCCTGGTACTTGCATACATGGGGGTCCTGGGTTGACGATGGACGCTGCCGATGAAGTCATCGAGACGGTACACATGGACTTATGGCGTTCTGCTGAGGAAGCGGCGAGAGCAATCAGATCCAGCACCGACATCGTCGTGGCCACGCACATAGACGCAGACGGCATATCCGCCGGCGCAATCGCGAGCGGTGCTCTTAGGCGACTCGGGAGAGAGCATAAGGTCCTCTTCTTCAAGAAGCTCGACGAAGAAGCCATCGAATCCATCAGGGCGGAGAAGCCGGATCTTGTATGGTACACTGATCTCGGAAGCGGGTCGATATCCAAGCTAGGAGACATACTCACCGTCATATCGGACCATCACGTGCCTGAGCCAGGGCACGGGACGGGCTCCAAGAACGGCCAGGCCAAACTGTTCGATTTCTCCAGTGTGATACAGGTCAACCCTCAGTTACACGGCATGTCTGGAGCAAACGACCTGAGCGGAGCGGGAGCCACGTTCCTTGTGGCTCTGGCACTGGACAAGGAAAACATCGACCTTGCGCACCTCGCGGTGGTCGGCAGTGTCGGAGACCTTCAGGACCAGAAGAGCAGGAGATTGATTGGTCTCAATAGATCCATAATATCAGCCGCGGTCTCCGCTGGAATGCTCGATGCCTTCGAGGATCTCCGCCTCTTCGGACGAGAGACGAGACCCGTTTACAAGATGCTGGAATACGCCTCAGACCCATTCCTTCCAGGCATAACTGGGAACGAGCAGGGAGCCATTGGATTCATACTGGAACATGATATCGAACCGAAGGAAGGAGAGACCTGGAAGTCATGGTCCATGCTGACTCAGTCCGAGAGGGACAAGTTGATATCAGGTCTCCGAGAACATCTGCGTCTCAAGGGACGCAAGATGGAGACTATACAGCGATTGACAGGTGAAGTCTATGTTCTAAAGAAGGAAGCGGGCGGGTCTCCGGTCAGGGACGCGAAGGAATTCGCGACCCTCCTGAACGCGTGTGGGCGGCACGGAAGCGCGGAGACGGGCCTTGACATCTGCCTTGGAGACCGTGGTGATGTACTGGCACGGGGGCTGATGCTACTCAGAGATCACAGATCCGCACTGAGCCAGGCGATAGAATACGCGAAGAGCATTGGAATCGTCAGACTGAGGAACATTCAGTACTTCGATGCTGGAGACGAGATAGAGGAGACCATCGTCGGAACTGTGGCGGGCATGCTGTTGGGTGACGCCGGCTCCGACAGGACCGCACCAATGGTCGCATTCGCGGATTCCATGGACTCCGCAAACGAAATAAA
>JACZKW010000061.1:0-3159 GCA_014859835.1 Thermoplasmata archaeon
CATGTAGGCATGTGTGCGGTCCGCATCCTTGCCCTCGAGGATGCATCGCACATAGTCGAGGGCGGTGCCGTTCAGGAAGATCAGCTTCGAAGCGTCCACCATGAGCACGCCCTTTGTCTGATTATCTACCCTGATGTGGAATCTGTGATGAGCGAGGTCGCCTGTTCCGTCGTACTTGTACGTGCCGGGCTTGAGACCGAGTTCTTCAGGTGAATATGCAAGGAGTCTGAACGGCATCATCTGCCACCTCCTGCGCAGGCACACGCGCATGCACATGCACACGCGCATCCTCCTCCGACTCCACCGAAGCCGCCACCACCCTTGAGGTACGAGCCCGAATATGTAGACGCTGCCACGGGGTTCGTCTTGCCGGACACCTCATTTGCCATGGACTTGAAGTTCGAGACCACGTTGTTGCTCGCATTCCTGACGCTCGTAGCATAGCTCGACGCCAGCTGATGGGGAGACATATGTGCTGCGGGCGCAGCATTCCCGTAGGCGAAGTGCGTCAGGGGCACGTAGATGTAGGGCATGGCGAAGAAATAGTGTCGCATCTGCGTCTCATAGTGGTTGTCGAGCATCATCCACTCGTGTTTGTCTGAGAGGACCGATGCGAACTCCTCCGGAGTCCCAGCATCCTTGACCTGGCGCCACGCGACGGAGCAGATCTCCTGATAGTAAGTCTTGGTGTGTCGATAGTTGAAGCCATCGAGCTTCATCTCTGTCGCCTTTATCAGGTCGACAAGAGTCCCTTCCAGGTGTGTGCGATTCAGCCGCCCATCGGGACCGATTGCTTTGAGATATTCGGTTTCGTAGGGATGCTCCCCCTTGGCCGCGAGCTTCGTTAGCTTCATCGGTTTCTGGTCCGAGTCTATCCGGACCAGACCCTTCTTCACCAGTCCGAAGAGTATCATCGTGGCCACTACCTCGAGAGGTCTCTCGAGGACCACGGCAGCTTCGACCGCGGTGAGATCCCTCCTTGGGCCGGAACCGATGACCCCAATGGTCGGGTTGAAGTAGTCCTTCCTCTTCGCAGCCTTGCTGGCCCTGTCAATCATATACATGAGGAACATGAATCCAGCTATGCCAAGGATCGGTGTACAGAGGCAGGCGAGTTCCACGAGTGATGCGAAAAAGTCCGCGATCGAGTCCCAGATCGTGTAGCTCACGTAGCTATCCACGAACTCTTTGGGGAATCCTGCCCCGAAATCGTACTCGCCCGATTCGATGCCCGCAGGATAGACGTTCGACGCGGTCCATGTGGCGACCAGAAGCCCAGTCGTGGGGTCGATATCTATCTCGTCCCAGGGTTGCCCCTCGAGGTAGACGGCATCGGAGGCGTTCACGAATCCATCGGGGAAGAATACCCTCGCAGTGAGCTCCCCGGTCGGACCCACCTGATACTCGCTGCCGAACCAGGTCGGTCTCATGGCTATGCCGGCCGTGCCCTCCACGAGTTCGTTCTCGTACACCATGTGCGGGTTATTGATATGGAAATCCAGCCGGAATGGTGTGCCCGTTGAATCGATCAGCGCCATCACTGTGCTCGTGAACTCGACGGCCACCCCGATATCCACGTAGGGTGATTCGTGTATCAAGGCGGGAGCGTATTCCAGACCATTCACGATGATCGTGGCTTCGGCCGAGTCGAGGTCATAGTACTTGTTCGGCAGGCCTATGTCGACCCCGTCCAGATATCCGTAGTTCGTCATGTTGAATGAGTAGTCTATGTCGACACTCCCGTCCTTGAGCACGAAGACGTCCAAGCGCTCATACTCGACGCTGAAGCTGTATGTCTGCGCTGCATCGGCCGAATTGGAGAATGGACACGCGCATATGCCGATGGCAAGGACGAGTATCAAGACAAAGGAATATGGCAGCAATGTGGGACGGATCAGAGTCGATGCGATAATATCACCACTTCGGAGCTTCCTGCAGGGCGAACACGGCGCCACAGTACGGGCATGTGGCCATGAGCCCGCCCTGGATGACCTTCAAGTTCTTCTCAGTGATTGGCGCGCCACACGACTTGCATATCATGTCCTTCGGGGCCATCTCACCTGAACCAGACATCTTTACGTTGAATGTCTGAGACACGAGTTGGGGCTTCGCGGCCTCGATCTTCTCGACCCTGTACATGTAGTACATGAGGCCCGCGCCTATCAGTACCATCATGCCTCCAGCGATAGCGTTCTCGACGCTCCACGCTATGAGGAATATCGCGCCGAGGATCGCCAGACATATCCCTGCGAATGTCACCAAAGCCCCCACTAGCTTATTCATCGCTGACCCTGACGAGGATGATTCAACTTTGGCCACTTATAACCTTGCCGAGGGAAACCCCATGCATCACGATGAGCAATGTCATGCTGGTCTGCACATCCTTCCCCGGATCGGAAAGGTGCTAGTTCCTGCAATCCAATGGACGGTCTACAATCCCCTCAGGAACGTTCTGGCAGCCTCTTTGATGACTTGATCTATCTCGTTCACCACGTCTCTGTCCATTGGCTCCGGTTCGTGTTCCTCGAGCCGTCTCCGTACAACGTCTCTGGCAGTTTCCTGGATCGGCTTGAAGCCTTCCTTGGCAACTCTATCGGAACTTCGTTTGTCCCAGAGCGACGAGATGCGGACTTCCCCGTCGCGGATGCTCTCCATGGTGTGAGGTTCTGCCAAGAAGCTGCCCATGGACCCAACCTTGTCTATCAGGTCTATCGCGAGGCTCCCTTCGTCGATGCGGATGCCGTTGAGTATCCTCGCGATATCGTTGAAGACCTCGTTGTTCACGACCATCATCTCGAGACTGCTGGCGCTCCCCCACCCGCTGCCGAGGCCGGATATGCTATCCGCGCCTGCCAGAGCTGGTATCAGCCCAGTCATCATCTGCTCGAAACCCATCTGCATGTCCCATCTGGTGATGTCGGATGACATACCGTTGGTATCGGCCACCATCCCGTACCTGCGAGCAATCTGTACCATGGCAGCGGACAAGAGGGCTTCTTCAGGAACCCCCCAAAGGTCTCTGCCTGAGCGCGGGTCCATTACGCAGACCCTGCCGGAGTAGTACGTTGGCAGGTTCGTGGTCACTGTCTGCATCAGCATGATGCCGCCAAGTTGTTCGGCATTCTGCTGGGCCAATGCTCCGCCCAGAGTCATGGGGCC
>JACZKW010000062.1:0-1595 GCA_014859835.1 Thermoplasmata archaeon
TTGATTGTATTAATTGGCTTCGGTGTCATGCGGTGGAAGACCTTTCGAATGTCGTGAGGTGTATCCTAGTATCAACCACCAAAACAACGACGACCATGCAAGGAAGATCAGCCATCCGATATTCTCATGAGTCCAGTGCAGGGCATCCAACCCCCAGTAGTATCCGACCAGGCCGATCACAACCATCCTGATCAGGTTTCCAAGATATGCGATCAACAGTCCGAACAAGAGCACAGACACGAGCATCCTCCGAGACATCCTCTCGAAGACCATTACGAACGCGAAGAATGCGGATATGAAAATGGAGAACGAATAGAGCCCTGCGCAATAGGCGGAAATCTCCAGCGTGTGGATGCTCCCGTCGTGGAATGCGATCGTCACGAGATTGCCCACGGAACTCGACTGCACCCCCAGGAGATCCAGGATCCCTGAGAACGGCGCAGCGAGCATGTAATTGACATACCAGTTGCCTATCGACGAAGTCGCCTGACCTCCTGCGGTCAGAGACATGATTATCTGCGGGAGTACAAGGAAGATGACTACGAAGCCGAGGAAGATGATAGCGAACGATGCCTCCACCTTCATCTTGGGGGCGACCAATGGATAGATCATCAGCATGGCGCCGAAGAGTATCGAGAGCGTGTCGGAATCCCCGAACTCCGGTCTCGACGACACATAGATGTTGTAGACTATGACGACAAGGATCAGGGATGCGCCGAGCACCATGACGACATAATCGCCACCCACCAGACGAAAGAAGAAGTCGATCAAACGTATACCTGGAGAATCCTGGCCAGCATCTGGTTCAGGCTCGGGTGGCCTATGGAGCAGTACCATCAACGACAGGCCGATCAGAACGGAAACCACTCCTATGACGAACCCCACATAAGAGAACAATATGATGACAGACAAACCCTCTATGAAAATGATGATGGATAGGATCTGAAGGACTTTCCTCCGAGGACTATCGTGAGGAAAGGTCCTGTCGATAGATGATAAGATTCGATCCGACAGAGACGTCATCACTATCGGAACCGACTGCGCTCTGATAAAGATAACCGAAGATGAATCCTTGTTCGAACACGTAGTTAATAGTCATGGATTTTGTTGCCCGAATGAGGGCGACTGTTGACTTCCAAGATTGGAACGGGCATCCGCGGGCTGGCGCGCATCGGTCATGGCGGGGTGAAAGAGACCTTCGGTTATTATTCGGACAGCGGAGCCGACGAACGAAGGTTGATCAAGGTCGCCCTGTTCATGGGCATCACCAGCTCGGTCCTATGGTACATCCTATCGACATATTGGGACAAGCTGGGTTTCACATCCCTCGAGATAGGGCTCATGTTCGCGGTCGGATCCGCGTCGAGTGCATTGACGCTTCTTGCCAGCGGGTTCCTCGCGGACAAGTTCGGCAGGAAGAACCTGCTGGTGATAGGTCTCATCTTAGACGTCGTCGGGATCGCGATGTTCCTGGCAGAGAAGAACCTCCCACTATACGCCATGGCCAGCATCGTCGTGAGCATGGCGGGGTCCATCACAGGACCTTCGATAATCGCGCTGTTGTCCACCAAGGCCACCCCGTCCAATCTGAAGTA
>JACZKW010000063.1:0-2955 GCA_014859835.1 Thermoplasmata archaeon
AGATATCCCATTGTGGAGAAGAATGACCTGAACGAGCCTCTCGGCAAGGTCTACCAGATGATCATAGACAGGGAAGAGAAATTTCACCGAGGAGAGGTTACTAGCCTTCATACCACGAAGACATTGATCGAGGAATACAAACGCATAAGGATGAATACCCGGGCCGGGAAGACCCACAGATGGAAGACGGCGAGTCGACAGTACATATGTAGGCTCGTCAATCGGCTGATCAAAATGGAACTTGTCGCCGTGGAGAAACGCAAAGTCGGAAGATCAACCGTTAGACACTACAGGCGCAAGCGATACGATGAGACAAGGGGAAGCAGAGTAATTGTCGCAAGAAATCCAAAGGCAGTAAGACGAAATGGAGGAGCGCCTTAGATTTTTCCGAGGCAATTAAGTCAATGAATGTCCAGAGGGCGAAGAAGATTTTTGGGTTGGTTCAGAAGCCGATTCTTGTGATAGTAGTTGACACTACAGAGATGCCAGGAATTCCTCGGCATGAGTTCGTTCTGGATGCACCAGAACAGTGGCTATCTTCCATTCAGAGTGAAATGAATGCCTGTAGGGCGTCGAGCGCTCAGATTGTTCAGCCGACTTATGTGAGGGAAGTGGTCAAGGAGATTGTGAAGTATCCGTGTCCCTACTGCAATACATTGATGGAGATCACGCTGACCCGATGTCCGTCTTGTGGCGCTCCTCAGAAGAAGTAGACAGGTCTTCCCTTCCGCCCCTATGGCCTTTTGCACGCCCTCAGATGCGGTTCGAGGCGGGATTCGCCAAGACCGAATAACGACCGATTCCAACGCCGTTGCCGCAACCGGTTACGCGCGTTTGTGACGCGCTGTCTAAAAACACGCGCGTCGACGCGCTGTACTGGCGCCGCCTGCTCGTCTGTAGCTCGTCTCATCTCGTGAGAACGGTGCGTGTGCCGGCACGCGCTTCGGACGCTTATTGATGCAAGGAATCATGAAGAGGAACAAGAAGGAGGAAAAGAAAAAGATCAAGAGGTTTCTCGGACTGGCCTTCTGCTATCGATAATGAATTAGAATCCGAGCCGCACTATCTGGCCGCGCGCTAGTTCAGGCCCGGTTGGGCCCACTTCCCTTTGATCCTGGAAGATTAATTGTGGTCATATTCTCATCGTTTGAGGTGGCGGGAGAGAGCGTCTTCCTCGATCCTGATACTCCAGGTAGCCAAATGATGACATGATGATCCAAAGTGTCTTATCTGGGTACGCAGGGTCTGATCGATGATTCCCATCCATGTAGCTGTGCGTGGGGGTGCACGCAACTGACCACTTAACAGGTTGTTTGCCAGCAACACTTAATATTTGGTAGTTATCACGGGATGTCAGTGATATTCGATGAAAGCTAGAACGATGAAGTTCTCACAGGACTGGGACAAACTGAAGGATAGAGTATTCGCGACAATCAGAGTGGAGAGAGGCGACCTGAAGTTCGTTCCGGATGAGACTGTTGAGGTCCAGGGTCCTAAGGTGAAGTTCAGAGCGCGCGTCCTGATGGCTACGACAGTGAAGCTGAAGGATGTACCTCTTGCATTCCTTGAGTACGACCTCGAGGCAAAGAAGGGCGAGAAGAGGCAGGATCTCATGAACAAGCTTGGAAAGCTTTACAAGTTCTCTGAGCGGCCGACAGAGAGCGACGAAGCGACCATCTACATCCTGCAGAAGATTTGAAAACAAACCCGATCCAAGACTCCTCGCTAGGGCTCACATATGTACCCTAGGGGGTGTCTGCCGGGGTATTCAACCGGCATAAACGACGTTTTTACATGGTTTTCATCGAAAGGTACGAAAATAGGAACGACATATACCCGGATTCATGGACGATACCGACATAAAGATCCTTAACCTCCTGAGGGACAACTCAAGGATGAAGAATACGGAGATCGCCCGCATGGTCAATCTGACTGAAAGAGCGGTCCGTGCCAGGATAGAGAAGCTCGTTCGCGAGGGAGTCATTCGCAAGTTCACGATAGAGACAACCCCAGTCGGATTCGAGGGGATCGTGCTGATCGACACGCATGTCGGTAGGACTCCAGCTGTCAAAGCGAAAGCGACGGAGCTATCTGAGAGTGTGTTCGAATGTTCGGGCGAGTTCGATGTCGCGGTGCGTCTGAGGGCAGATAGCCTTGACGAGCTGAACAAAAGAGTAGACGAGCTCAGAGCGTTTCCGGGAGTCCTGAGGACAGCTACGCTGATCAAGCTGGTCGATAAGTGACCTTCGCTGCAGAATCATATCGGACTCTGCAGACGTGCAGTGATTCCAGGTTTCATGAACAGCTGTGGCCGATGAGTAAAGGTTATTATTGGCAGTAATCCTTACTATGCCAGTGACCCCTCATGGACTTGATGGATGCCATCAAGGGCAGACGCAGTATTAGACGATACAAAGCGACACTTGTACCAGATGCTCTACTGCGCGAGGTTCTTTGCGCTGCGAGGTATGCTCCGTCTGCAAACAATGCGCAACCTTGGACGATCCTGGTCGTCAGAGATGAGGATACGAAGCTCGAGCTCGTGGCGGCGGCAAACGGCCAGAAGTTCATCGCGCAGGCGCCAGTTGTGCTCGTGATATTGGGATTCCGGATGAGGCATTCCCGACGGTCGGTGGATACATGAGTAGTCATGTGATTGATGCCTCGATTGCCATTGATTACTTGACGCTCATGGCACATGCGGTCTGTCTTGGCACTTGCTGGATCGCCTGGTTCAAGGAGGACAATGTGCACGAGGTGTTATCGATACCTGAGGACGTTAGGGTGATTGCGATGACTCCTCTCGGCTATCCAGATGAGATTCCAGAACGCATTCCACGAAAGAATCTCGAAGATCTCGTGGTATACGATCGATACCAATAAGCCTAAAGGCACTTGCGGCTATCTGTGTTCAGAGGAAAGGACCAACCCGCGAACCCCCCGGTCCGAAGAGGA
>JACZKW010000064.1:0-2264 GCA_014859835.1 Thermoplasmata archaeon
GGAAGGCTGTTCGGATATCGAATCAGGTGCCGTTCGAAAACAGGTCGGAAAAATGAGGTCAACGCGAAAATCTCAATGTTCAATTTATTGTTGCTGGCTCGGAAAACAATTAGTTTACAGAACTAGTTTTGCAACAAAGTCCTTACTGTTTAGAGATACTGGTTACTTCTCCTTCCAAGACATCAACCTACTGGCCAGTACAAAGAACAGCAGCCCCATCACAAGGATTATCCCAAGGTTGAAAAGCGCACTCGCCTCGTTCCCAAAGATCATGTGTCCCTTGGCCCGTCATTGAGATATGTCAACGGCATGGCTTCAGATATCCACTGCAAGTACTCGGGCATCGATCCTAGGTCCCAGAACGACCCTGAGAGGAACACCATGGGGAACCCGTTGGCATTCGAACCGAAATGCGCTCTACTACATGAGATAGTTAATGGGAATGAGAACCGATATTCCGTTTATCTGGCCTTGGATAGACGCCAGGGCAGCCATATTGAGAATATATCGAAAGTGGTTTCAAGATTTCAGCTTCGATGTATGCCAAGTTCTGAGATCGAGTCGATCCGATTCAGTTCTTGTCCAGGACCCGGATCAGGTGCCAGCCGAACTGGGTCTTGATAGGACCGACTACCTGGCCCTTCTCGCCCTCAAAGGCCGCGACTTCGAACTCGCGAGCCATCATGTTCTTCCCGAACCAGCCAAGGTCTCCTCCGCTCTTGCCAGAAGGGCATTCTGAGTGCTTCTTTGCCATCTCGCCGAAGTTCTCTCCGCTCTTGATCTTGTTCAGGAGTTCCTTGGCCTCGTTCTCGCTCTTCACCAGTATGTGCGCTGCATGAACCTTATTGACCATGCTGCCGCATCCAGTCGTAGACATAATAAAGTTTTCGAAACAAGATGCAGCAGGCGATAACTGAGGTGTCCCATCACGCCGATCGCTTCTCGTACTCCAAAATCAGTGTATCGCCTCGGCAGATGATCTCTGAATCATATGCGGGAACCCTGTGCTCAGATAATAGCTTCCTGGCGATGCTACGCGCATCATCGACCATTGAATCGGACATGGTGGCCTCCCATTTATCCATGGCAGTGTTCTTGAAAGTCAGTTCATTCTTGAAATGTTTGGCAGTATGCGGATGCGTGATGAACGTGTTCCCATGACCGACCTGACGCACGACGTCCAATGCGATCGAACTCTCATCGATCACATGATCCCTCATGAATCCTCGGACCTGTTCCCACAATTTGGAGTCAATCACCGCTTGGTCGAAGGATGCGCCCTTGACTGCATCCAGACCGCCGATCCCCGAGACGAGGTCGGTGTTGCCAAGAGTGCTCAAGGCCAATCCCATAATCTCGGTGAAAGTATGCGGCATGCCAGGATCTGCAGTATCGTTGACGCCCCAATCCCCAACCATGCTCGGCAACTCATATCTGCGAGCCATCTGGCCCAGCCCCGCCGCGATGATGCTCTGTTCGACCGACATGTAATCAATCGATCCAGATCGCATGTTTATGGGCGCTGACGATGAACAATAGACATGCGGCGCTCCAGGGGCCGCACACTGAGTCATGACAAGGCTTGCGAGGTTCTCAGTGTTCGCATTGCAGATAGTACCAGCCAACGTCACCGGAGCGGATCCCCCAGACAATGACATGGACATCGACATGACGGGGATACCTGACCGAGACAGCTCCAGCATACCTTCAACAATTCCAGCCTCGTACGATAGAGGAGCGATGGAGCAACATATCACCGAGAACAGAGGTCTCCCCCTCAACGCATCCTCGCCTCCTGCGAGCAGCGATGCGAGAGACACCTGCATGCGTGCATCCTCTGCGCTCAGGATCGATACACTGGTCACATGCTTCGTGGTGTTCTGGAGAGCAGTCCACAATTCGTGCAGACCATGCGACACCGCGGAAACCTCGGTGGCTGTGAGGGTGGTCCATACGTAATCAGCGCCTTGGAGCGCGTCGGCCAGTCTTATTATGTCAGCGATGTCCTTGCGGGTCGATGGCCTCTTCTCGCCAGTATCCATGTCCCTGATGTATACGCCTAGACCCGTCGTGGCAGCGAATGGAGGACCATCCACGGGGATTTCCAAATCGTGTTTCGGATCCCTCGCGCACATTCGGAATCGCTTCGGCGCCTTTCTCAGCGCATCCTTCACCATGCATTCCGGCAATCTCGCGACCATCTTCGAGTGGTCTATTTGAGCACCATGTTCTTCGAGGAGTCCGAGCACGTGATTGCTGGGAAC
>JACZKW010000065.1:0-4829 GCA_014859835.1 Thermoplasmata archaeon
CCAGATCACCAGCGAGAGTGGCGGGGCCGCTGAGGCCGGCAGCGGCCATACTGGTTATGTGTATCGGCACATGGTTCTCAGCCCAGACCATCGCTGCTTCAGTCGCACTCTCGTCCAGCACAAGTGGAGAGATCGTGCAGACCATGGCGGACATATAATATCGCTTCCTCAGTTCCTCCACACCCCCAACAACCTCTGCGGCCATCTGTACCTGGACCTGTGCTTCTTCGACGTTGGTGGTCGACTCCGTCAAGATGTGTTTGCTTGTGTTCTCCATCGCAGTCTTCATGCCACGAACAACGTGTTCATCCTCGGGGACATCATGGGCGACAACCATTGGTTCGTAGATGCTCACATATGGGAGCCAATCCGAGATGATAGCGGTCCTGCGCACATCATCGAGGAGCGATCTCCTCCTAGTATTCGTAGAATAGTCCCAGACGGCCACACCGCATCCGTCAGTAGTGAAGTACAGGTGCGTTCCGTCGACTGGCAGATCATGTTCCTTCGTTCGACCAGCGAGGGTGATCTTTGAAGGCACCTTGGAGATCAGCGAATCGATGAGGTCACCGGACATCTTCACATCCAGAGTCAGATCATCCACATGAGCTCCCGCATGTTTGAGTGCTTTCCGAGCAGTCTTGCTATGGACCCTTACGCCTGTGTGTTCGAGTATCTCGATCGCAGCCTCGTGTATCCTCTTCTTCTCATCATCAGTCATCAACGCGAATGATTTCCTAACCTTGAACCTCTTCTCGAAGTCTGGCATCGAACGAACCTCCTGTGCTTGGCCGTGCGTTGATCGCACGGCTCCGATCAAGCCGACATTCAATGGTTTCTGCTCCAGTTTCAGGAGCTGTCCATTTGAGAGGGCCATCTATCGTCTCGGCCGTCCGCGCCACATTTCTTGAAGTATTCATCGATGATAGGGTCGATGCCTTTCTTCAGAATGGTCTCGAGAGTGGTCATCGTCCCGTCAATCACAGAATAATAATGGAACAACCGACTCCCTCCTAACAGCGTGATTAAGGATTTGATGATAGTTAATTGTACGCCGAAACATTGATACAGTGGTCAGGGAGCAGTTCCCAGGGGCAAGATTTATCGAGGCGTCTCCCATTTGCCGACGAAGATGAAGTGTTCAGTGACGGTCCTTTGCAGCGGTAGCAGCGGCAACTCCGTTCATATCCGCCTCGGGGATACATCAGTCCTTATCGATGTGGGGATCTCATGCAAGATGACCGAGAAGCGCATGAACGAATTCGGCATCGATCCAGAGTCGGTCAATGCAGTCTTCCTCACTCACGAGCACACGGACCACACAAGGGGCGCGAAGAGATACTGCTCCAAATTCGGGACGCCACTGTATGCGACGAAAGGCACCTTGTCGCTCACTCCTCTGGGCAGTATAGAGAAGACTGCGATCAAATCATCTGATGTCGTGAGGATCGATGGCATCACAATGAAGTCCTTTCCGATCAAACACTTCGCCGCTGAACCCGTCGCATTCTCATTGACAGCAGAGAAGGTGAAGGTGGGTATGGCATCCGACCTCGGATGTGTGACCAAAGAGGTGGTCGACCATCTGAAATCGTCCAACCTGCTGCTGGTAGAAGCGAATTATGACGACCGCATGCTCATGTCAGGGACATACCCTGAATTCCTCAAGAAAACGATAAGGAGCGACCATGGCCATCTATCCAATGACGATGCAGCGGCGTTGTGCTCATCTACCGCCACGGCACGGACCAAGAGGATAGTCCTCCTGCACCTGAGCAGGGAGAACAACACACCCGCTATGGCAGAGGAGACAGTCAACGGAAGGTTGCAGCACGACGGCGTCGAAGCACGTCTCGATGTGACGGAGCATGGCTCATCAAAAGGCCCAATCCGTCTATGATTGGCTGACCAGTCTGATCTTGCCATGGGATAGAAGGGTAGTCGCCACGGTCCTAGGCAAGGACACTATGTCCTCTTTCCTGAGCCTGTAATCCTTGTCGACACCAGCGAAAGTCGGAACGTCCTCGAGCACTCTCGCAAGGACGAGGTCGTCCTGAATCTCCGTGCTCGCAGCATCCTCAGGTTTCTCAGACTTTTCTGCCTTCGCAACTGAAGACATCTCGACCATGTCATCGGACCTGGATGTTCTGGAACCAAGAATCTCGTAATCCGCATGCGAATCCCTGTGAGCGCTGATAACAGACGTAAGGCTGGAGAACAGGACCAGTTCGTCGGGAGTCAGATTGGTCGTGTCGGGATTGTCGCCAGCGACTTTTCTCAGCGCGATCAACGAGATCTTCCTAGTCCTCAATTCGTAAACGCGCTTCGACTTATCTATCGCCTTCTTGAGCTGGTCGCTCAGCATCATGCTCGCATGAGAGCCCGAGTTCATGGTGATCTCTCGTTCTCCCTCCTTACGGAGCGTGCGGATGTAGGTCGCGACCTTGTCGTAGAGCGCTGGATCCACCTTGGTCAGTTGAGGGGAGCGGTTCTCCTGCCTGAAAAGGGTCATTATGTCCTCGTAGCTGAAGTCCCCCCGCTGTTCTGCCATCAAGCGAAGCATACATCGTCGGTGTATTTGATGTTTCTCAAGAAGGGTATAGCAGAGGAATCAATATTACTGCCGCAGCACATGCCAGAGCTATGCCGAGAGCGAGGGACGGCTATACTCAGCCGACCACCGGAGGATGCCTTATCTGGATAGATGCGTCTCCCGGCGCTTCGAAGACCGAGACCACTGGGGTAAACCAATGGCGCAAGGCACTCCAGATAAAGATAGCTGCCCAGCCGAAAGAAGGGGAGGCCAACGAGGAGTTGGTCAGATTCATTTCCGAAGCGCTCTCCATACCTAGGAAGGGCATCGAGATCGTCAGTGGGCATCGATCGTCATCCAAAGTGATCATGGTGCCCATGACCGAGGAAAGAGTCCTGAGAATATTCGGAGAGTGACCGCACGATAACGGCCCAGGAGCGCCTTGAGAAGATCCTTGATCTTGCCTCCGAACTGGAGCACGAGAGTGCGACGAAACCCATAATCGTCGAAGGACTGAAGGATGTCGAAGCGCTGAAGAAGATGGGCGTCCGGAATAACGTGACCTCGCTGAGCAAGGGCCTTTCGATAATAAGATTCTGCGAAGATGTCTCGCGTCAGTTCAAATCGGTTGTTGTGCTGACAGACTGGGACAGGAAAGGTGGAAAATTGGCACGGATGCTCAAAGATGCTTTCGAGACAAATGACGTCAAGGTTGACCTTGACCTCAGGGCCAAGCTGGTCATCCTGTCGAAGAAGGAGATCAAGGACATCGAGGGATTGCCAGCATTCGTTGAACGGCTCCGACGAATGACCGAGAAACCACGATAGCGTATTCTGTTACGCGCTCTCGTGTGCGCCTCAAGAATTGCGGAAATCCATTGTAACTGTTATGATATAACGCCGCGATAAGAGAGCGGTGGTTTGATGACGCGCAGATGGACACTGGTAGCTCAAAGGATCGAGACGCAGGATCCTATCAGGTCATCTGAGGTCGCCAGGCGGTCGTCTGGGTTGAGATACTGGCTGCTCGTTCCGTTTGCGGCACTCGTGTTCTACCTCGCGCTTTTCTGGAGCATCATCATCGGGCTATCGTTCCTTTCACCTCTGATAAGACCATTCAGGCGAAGAAAGAATCATCTTTGAGCAGATGATAACCGCAGATGATGGCCTGCATTTTCAACAACTAGTGTTGCGCCAAAAAGGATTTAGAGTAGCATTCCGATGAAACGGCATGGAGCATTCGAAGTGTTCTCTGGAGATGCTTCAAGAGCTTGGCCTGAAATCAGTCGATGAACTCTTCGCGGATATCCCGAAGGACGTGAGATCTGGGGGCTTGAGGCTACCCGAAGGCATGTCCGAACTCGATCTCAAGAGGAGTCTTGAGACGATGCTCTCATCTAATAGGCATGCGGAGTCCATGCTTAATTTCCTTGGAGCGGGCATCTACCATCATTACATACCATCAGCCGTGAAGATGATTGTGGGGAGATCAGAGTTCATCACATCATATACACCCTATCAACCCGAGATCAGCCAGGGCATGCTCCAGGCGCTTTTCGAATATCAGTCATACATCGCCGAGCTCACCGGGATGGATGTCGTCAACTCCAGCATGTACGACGCGTCCACCGCTCTCGGCGAGGCAGTCCTCATGAGCACCCGGATATCCGGTGGAGGCACTTTCCTGCTCAGCAGAGCGATAAGCCCCGAGAGAAGGAGGGTCGCCGAGCTCTACGCGAAAGGTGCGGACATCAGATTGGTTGATGTCGATTTTGACCGAGCAAGCGGTTCCATTGACCTCAACGACCTGACTTCAAAATTGAAGGATGGCGTTTCCGGATTCTACTTTGAGACACCGAACTTCTTCGGAGTGATCGAATCTCAGGCTAGTGAGATCAAGGGGTTGCTCGACAAGAGGACTATGGTCGTTGGCGTGAACCCGATGTCATTGGCGATACTCCGACCGCCTGGCGATCTAGGCGCGGACATCGTCATCGGGGATGCCCAGGTATTCGGGACTCCGATGAGCTTCGGCGGACCGACAATCGGATTGTTCGGATGCAGGCCGGAGCATGTCAGAAAGATGCCCGGCAGGATAATCGGGATGACCACGGACATCGAAGGACGGACGGCATATTGCATGACCCTCCAGACAAGGGAACAGCATATACGCAGGAGCAAGGCGACCTCGAACATATGCACGAACGAGGCTCTGCTCGCAGTTGCTGCCGCGGCTTATCTGTCAGTGGTTGGCAGGACCGGGTTGCGAGAGATCGCTGCCACCAATGTCAGGAAC